>CAIOCZ010000022.1 GCA_903856805.1 uncultured cyanobacterium
CACCAGGCGAGCAATCTCAAACTGGCGGAGCATGAAGCCGATCAGGGCGAAGGCACCGTGCAGGGCCACGAACGGCCAGAGGCCGCCCAGCTGGCACCAACGGACGAAATCACCCTGGGCCTCAGGTCCCCAAAGCAGGAGGAGGCTGTGGCCGAGGGCGTCGGCAGGGGTGCTGACGGCGGCGGTGAGGAAGTTGCAGCCCTCCAGGTAGGAGCTGGCAATGCCGTGGGTGTACCAGGAGGTGACGAAGGTGGTACCGGTGAGCCAGCCGCCAAGCGCCAGGTAGGCGCAGGGGAACAGCAACAACCCGGACCAACCCACGAAAACGAAGCGGTCGCGCTTGAGCCAGTCGTCGAGGACGTCGAACCATCCCCGCGCTGACGGCGCGCGGCCTACAGCGATCGTCATGAATGATGCGGTGTGGAAAACCCGCTGAGCTGTGGGATACCGGGGGATGGTAACAACGGTTCCGGACCGGCCGAGGCAGGTTGATACCGGCTGACATTCCAGCGGAAGTCGGGTTTTTTAGGTATTTCTTCTGATTGCTCGCCGGCCCGTGGGCCCGCAGGCCAAGATGGCCGGTCATTGTCCCCTTGGTTTCTCAATGGCTTCCCAAGGCCCGTCCTCCAGTGGCCCGTCCGTGCCTCGGTCCACGTCGGCGGAGGCCTCCCCTGGCGCCGCTTCCGTGGGCCCCGAGGCCCAGGTGTATGAGCAGCCCGTCCTGGGCTCCCGCAGACTGTCGAATTTGTTGGTGGCCGCGGCTGTCAGCCTGGGCGGCCTGGGATTTCTGCTCACCAGTGCCTCCAGTCGTTTGGGTCGCGATTTCCTGCCGATTGGCCATCCAGCTGAACTGGTCTGGGTTCCCCAGGGGCTGGTGATGGGTCTGTACGGCCTCGCCGCCGTCCTGCTTGCGACCTATCTCTGGATCGTGATCGTGATCGATGTCGGTGCCGGCACCAATCGCTTTGATCGGGGGTCGGGTCTGGCCTGCATCAGCCGTCGTGCCTTCCGCCAGCGAATCGATGTGGAGATTCCCCTGCGGGAGATTCAGGCCGTGAAGGTGGAGGTGCGGGATGGCCTCAGCCCGGTGCGTCGCCTGGCGTTGCGGGTGCAGGGGCGGCGCGATCTGCCCCTTACCCGGGTGGGGGAGCCGATGCCGCTCGCCGATCTTGAGCTGGCGGGCGCGCGCTTGGCCCGATTTCTGGGGGTGCCGCTGGAGGGACTCGGATGAGTACTCCCGTTCTTGTCCACCGGGCCTCAGGTTTCACGGCCCGGGTGCTGCTGCTGGCCATGCTGGCTCTGCTGCCCTTGGGCCTCGTTGCCTGTGCTGCCGACCAGGTGGCCCGGCCGTTGGGATGTGGATCGTCGTCGACTCCCTGCCTGAGCGGGACGGCCTTGATTTCCCTGGAAACCAGTAAGGGTTCGGTGGAATTGCGACTGGATGGGCAGGCGGCACCCCTGACCGCCGGTCAGTTCGTTGATCTGGTGCGGCGAGGGGTGTACAACGGCACGGTCTTCCACCGGGTGGTGAAGGATCCGGTCCCCTTCGTGGTCCAGGGGGGCGATCCCCAGAGCGCCAATCCCAAGGTCCCATCCAGTCAGTACGGCCTGGGCAGCTTCATTGATCCAGCTTCAGGAGAAGCGCGCATGATTCCCTTGGAGCTCAAGCTCAAGTCGGAACCGAAGCCCCGTTACGGCGAGCCGGTGACCAATCCGATGGTGAGTCGTGAGCTGGCCCTCTCCCATGAACGGGGGGCACTGGCGATGGCCCGTTCCGCCGATCCCAATTCCGCCAGTGCCCAGTTTTATGTGGCGCTTCAGGCCCTGCCTGAGTTGGATGGTCGCTATGCCGTCTTCGGCCGGGTCACTCGGGGCATGGAGGTGATGGACCGGATCGAGCAGGGCGATCGCTTGGTGAGGGCCAGCGTGATTGAGGGGGGCAAGCTCGTTCAGCCCAGCCCCTGACGGGGAAACCGATCAGGCCGGCACCCGTTTGCCTGATGTGGTGGCCTTAAGCAGTTCGGTATTCACCCCAGAGGCCCGCTCGAGGGCCACCTTGCCAGTGCGGGCAATCTCCAGAATTCCGTAACTCTCGAGCAGCCGTTCAAGGGCCACCAGCTTGCCCGGGTCGCCCACCACTTCCAGGGTGAGGGCATCGTCGGCCACATCCACCACCTTCGCGCGAAAGACCTTCACCAGATCGAAGATGGCGCTGCGGTTTTCCGCTGGGGCTGCCACCTTGAGCAACATCAGTTCCCTCTCCACCGCTGGAATTGTGGAGAGGTCGATCACCCCAAGCACGTTCACCAGCTTGTCGAGTTGTTTGCTCATCTGTTGGAGGGTTTGGTCGTCTCCCTCCACCACCATCGTGAGGCGGGAGACGCCACGGTTCTCGGCCGGCCCGACGGCCAGGCTTTCGATATTGAAACCGCGCCGGGCGAACAGGCCGGAGATGCGGCTGAGGGCACCGGATTCATCTTCCACCAGCACGGACAGGGTGTGCTTCATGCCTCTACGGTTTCGAGCTCCAACGCTACGCGTCGGCCTGGGGCGATGGTGACGGCATCAAGTCCGCCAGCCAGCTGAGCAGGTGATGGTTGAACTGCTCCGGGCGTTCGTCGTGGGGACAGTGCCCTGCCCGATCGATCACCCGGACCGGCAGGTCGGGCCGGACCCGGCGGCATTGGTCGGCCACCGCCAGCGGCACCAGCCGATCCTGCCGTCCCCAGATCACGAGCATGGGGAGTTGTTGGCGGCGCAGCAGGGCAGCTGCGGTGGCGCCATGGGGGCGCAGCGCCATGCCCATGCTCATCGCCCGCAGGGACCGCACCGCTCCAGGCCTTCGGGCCGGGCGGGCCATCACCCGGTGCAAGTCCTGATCGCCGATCACCGGCTGGTGGTAAGCCGCCTGAATGGCCAGGTCGAGCAGGGGGGAATGGGCCAGCACCGGCACCACGAGTTCCAGGGGAAGCAATCGGCAGAGGCTCACAACCAGCAGCCGTTGGAGGCGCCGGCGCCAGGGTCGACGGCGGGGCGCCCAGGGCCCCGCCTCGATCGCCGCCATCAGCAAGGTGGGGTCCGGCAAGGGTGCGGCCACCACGGCCCGTACCCAGCGGGGAAAAAACACGCTGCAGCTGAGCGCCACCAGCCCGCCCAGGGAGTGGCCCACCAGCACCGCCGGCGCCTGGACCACCTGGGCCAGAAAGGCCTGGACCTGGCGAGCCCAGAATCGGTTGTCGAGGGGCCGATGGCGCTGGCGGCCCGGCTGGCTGGAGGCGCCGAAGCCGATCAGGTCGAGCGCGTAGACGCACCAGCCCGCGGCGGCAAGGGGTTGGGCATTTTGGCGCCAGTGACCACTGCCAGCCCCGAAACCGTGGAGCAGCACCAGGCTTGGCTGACGTGGATCCCCCAGGCGTCGCCAGTGACAAGCATGGCCCTTCCACGTCCAGGTGCCGTGATCCCCCCAATCCACATCCCCGGGGAGTTCACAGGCAGGCTGAAGATCGGCACTGCGCACCGGCGGCCCTGACGACGACGAATCCCCATCACTATTGCGAAGGGGCCGCCCAGGTGGAGCTCGGGCATGGCTTCTTCCGCCCGGCCTCGCGGCCTTCAAGGGACCTTGGCGTGCTGCTCGCCGCCGAGTTGGCCGAGGTCGGACCGGTGCGGGTGCTGGACGGGATGGCCGGCTGTGGCATCAGGGGCCTCCGCTATGGCCTGGAGGCCGGGGCTGCGGCGCTATGGGCCAATGATGCCGATCCCGATCGTCTGCCCCTGCTGCAGGCCAACCTTCGGCCGCTGGAGGAGAAGGGGACGATCCAGTGCAGCAGCCACACGGCCCAACAGCTCCTGGCGGGCTGTCTGCAGCGTCGTCAGCGCTTCGAGTTGGTGGATCTTGATGCCTTCGGCTGTCCCAGCGCCCTGGTGCCCCTGGCCCTGGAGGCGGTGGCCTTTGGCGGGGTTCTCTATCTGGCCAGTACGGATGGACGATCGCCAACGGGCCATGACCGGCCGGCCGCCGTGCGGAGCCTTGGGGCTGCGGCCCGGGCCCATCCGGCGAGCTGGGAGCTTGCCCTCCGACTTCAGTTGGGAGTGTTGGCCCGTGCCGCCTGGGCCATGGGGCGCGGGCTGGAGCCGCTGTTCAGTTTCAGTGAGGGGCGCACGTTCCGAACCGCCGTGCGGTTGTTGCGCCATCCGCTGGCAGGGGAGGAGCGTGAGCTGGGGCTTCTGGCCCATTGCCATGGCTGCGGGGATCAGCAGGTCCAGCCGCTCCTCACCCTCCGGGGCTGGACCGCCTGTGCCTGTGCCGAGGCCGCCCCATCGGCCCCCCTGGCGGTGTCCGGCCCCCTTTGGCTGGGGCCCTTGCAGGATGGGGTCATGCTCAGGGCGATGCAGGCGCGGGCGGGGTCCTTACCCGGAAGCCTTTCCCAGGCTGGTGCCCGCCTGCTGGCAAGGCTGGCGAACGATCCAGGCTGGCCGGCTCGCTGTTGGCCCACCGCGGGCATTGGCCGTTGTCTTGGCCAGGGGGCACCGCCGCTGCAGCCATTGGTGCAGGCGTTGCGCCAGGAAGGATTTCAGGCGCAAGCCAGCGGCGTGATGGACGCCCAAGTGCGCACCGATGCCCCATGGCCGCTGGTGCTGAGGCTTGCCCGTGAGTTGCTGGAGGCTCCAAGGCGCGCTCCGTAGAACGAGGCTTCGCTGCCTCGCGGTTAAATAGTGGGCCCGATTGCCTGCCTGGTCCATGGCCTCTGAAATCTTCGGCACCGCTGCGCTCTTCTGGGTCCTTATCCCTGTGGGTCTGGCCGGAGGGGCCCTGTTGCTCAAGCTGCTCAAGGACTGACCGCCGCCCACCCGCTGCGCTTCAGCCACGAGTCCCTGTCGCATCCGCGACACCCTCCTTCTAGGCTCAGCCGGCTTTGCGGACGCGTCCATGCAGGTTCTGGTCGTCGGCGGTACTGGCACCCTCGGCCGTCAGATTGCCCGCCGCGCCCTCGATCAGGGCCACCACGTGCGTTGCATGGTCCGTTCGCCCCGTAAAGCTGCATTTCTGCAGGAATGGGGGTGTGAGCTGACCCGGGGCGATCTGCTGGAGCCCGCCAGCCTCGATTACGCCCTGGAGGGTCAGGACGCCGTGCTGGATGCGGCCACTGCCCGTGCCACCGACAGTGCCAGCGCCTACGACATCGATTGGATCGGCCAGCAGAATCTGTTTGCGGCCAGTCAGCGGGCTGGGCTTAAGCGTCTGGTCTTCCTTTCCCTGCTGGAGGCACCCCTCTATCGCGATGTGCCGTTGATGGACATCAAGGCCTGCACCGAGCAGTTTCTAGAGGCCTCTGAT
The DNA here is from genome assembly GCA_903856805.1 of uncultured cyanobacterium. Lineage (GTDB taxonomy): Bacteria > Cyanobacteriota > Cyanobacteriia > PCC-6307 > Cyanobiaceae > Cyanobium. Next base: position 5,339 of record CAIOCZ010000022.1, read on the forward strand.
TTTGATTACACCATCCTGCGCTGCGTTGGCTTCATGCAGGGGCTGATCAGTCAATTTGCGATTCCGGTGCTGGAGAGCCAGACCGTTTGGGTGAGTGGATCGCCCACACCGATTGCTTACATGAACACCCAGGACGTGGCGCGCTTTGCCGTGGCTGCCCTTGAGCATCCTGAGACCACGATCCGGCGGGCCTTTCCCGTGGTCGGGCCCAAGGCCTGGACCACCGGGGAGATCACCCAGCTGTGCGAGAGATACAGCGGCCGTTCCGCACGAACGGTACGGGTCCCACCGGCTGTGTTGCGGTTCATGCAGGGCCTGACCAGTTTTTTTGAAGCCAGCTTGAACGTGTCGGAGCGGCTCGCGTTCTCCGACGTGATGGGGGGGGGGCGTCCCCTGGATGCCCCGATGGCGGAGAGCTACGCCGCCTTTGGCCTGGATCCCGCGGAGACCACTGGACTGGAGGGGTATCTCAAGGAGTATTACGACACCATTCTCAGGCGCCTCCGCGACCTGGAAGCGGACCTTGACAAGGATGCGAAGAAGAAACTTCCGTTCTGATCGTCAGTTCATCTGTACTATTGGAGTTGATTGCCTTCGGCCGTGCGGCTATGTCCATCGCCCAGATCAAGAACCTTCAGCGCCGACTCGGAAATCTGGAGCAGGAGGCGATCGCGGAGGTGACCCGGGCCTGCGGACATGAGCTCTGGCAAAGCCTTGGCTTTGATGCCCTCGATGCCATTGAGGATCCCGACCGACGCGCTCGTGCCAACTACTACTACGGTCAGTTGCAGGTCGTCCGGGAGCTCAGCGACGTGATCGGTTGAATCGCCGTTCGCTCCCTAAGAGTGCGTTCAACCGGTCTTGTTCGTTGGTGTTGGCCTGGCGCCATTGGCCCGGAGCCAGGTCTGCCAGGGTCAGGGGTGGGCCCTGATCCATCAGATCGATGGCGACCCGTACCAATCGCAGGGTGGGCAGGCCAACGGCAGCGGTCATGCGACGAACCTGCCGATTACGGCCCTCCTGCAGGCCGAGTTCCAGCCAACTCGTGGGCACGTTGAGGCGCTGTCGAATCGGTGGATCGCGTTCCGCCAGCTGTGGTGGCGGAATCGTCCGGGCTTGGGCGGGGAGGGTGCGTTTGTTCTGGATCATGAGCCCGTCCCGTAGCGGCTGGAGGTCCTCTTCGCGGGCCCAACCTTCGACCTGCGCCTGGTAGTAGCGCCAGTGACCCCAGGTCGGATCCGTTAGGCGGTGTTGCAGCTGGCCTTGATCCGTGAGCAACAGCAAGCCCTCACTGTCCGCATCAAGCCGGCCGGCGGCGTAGACCCCGGGCCAACGAATGAACTCCGCCAGGCAGCTCCAGGAGCTGCCCGGTTCCGGACGGAACTGGCTCAACACCCCATAGGGTTTGTGGAACAGCAGCGTGGTCAGGGGAGCTGGAGGCGGTGGCGGGTCTGAGGATCAGGCGTTTTGGCGGGCTCGCCAAAGGTTGACCACGCCGATTGAGATGAGCAGCAGGCCCAGATCCATGGAAACGGGGGGCAGGACCATGGTGATGGGGCTGATCGGGCTCGGGAACCCTATCGCTCTCGCCTCACGACCCGGGGGAGTTGTTCAGGCCGTCGGCCGTTAAGCTGAACAATCGCCCTTCTGCCGTTGAACCCTCCCGCATGATCGAAACGTCCGGTGTGATCGAAAAGGAACAGGGCAACGGGTTTTACCTGGTCACCCTCGAGCAGCCGGCCGGACACCAGTGCCTCTGCCGGGCCGCAGGCAAGCTCACCAAGTTCCGCATCAAACTGCTGGCCGGTGACAAGGTGTTGGTGGAGATCAGTCCCTACGACCTCTCCCGTGGCCGCATTACCTATCGCGAGCGGAATGCAGGGGCAGCAGGACCCCGTCCGGGTGGTAACCGACCCGGCGGGCCCCGGCGCCGGTGAACAACTGATCCGAACCTCAGCTGGACGGGTTCAACAGGGCATCGATGGCCTGGAGGAATTCACTGCGCTGCTTCACACCTTTCCACTGCTGCTTGAGTTCTTTATTCAGGAACAGCTGAACTGTTGGGGTGCCCGTCACCCCGGCTTGCTCGGCAATGTCCTGATCGGTCTCAATGTCGATCTCAACCCCCTGGGCTCGGCCTTCCAGCTCCTTGAGCACCCGTTTGAGCTGGGGCTTCAACACATGGCAGGGACCGCAGCTCGGGGAGCTGTAGACCACGAGGAGGGGCCTGTTGCTGTCGTGATAGAGCTTGCGCAGGGCGTAGCCCCCTTTCTGCCAGAGGGCAACGGGGTCGTAGTTGTCGCCATCACTGACCGGGGTTTGAACGGGTTCGCCTAAGGACTTGGGTTCCACCTCCGCCCGGGGGACGGTGAGGGCCAATCCCTGGGCACTCAACCAGCGTTCGGCGGCCAGGGCCGCCTGACAGCCGCTGGCTGCGGCAGTGATCCCTTGGCGCCATTCGGCATCCGCCACGTCCCCGGCCGCGTAGACCCCCTCCAGGCTGGTTTCGGGATGGCCGGCACGGGTGATCAGATAGCCACGCGGATCAAGGGCCAACTGGTCGCGCATGAGCTGGGTGTTGGGGGTGTGGCCGATCGCATAGAAGAGGCCCCGAACGGGAAGGGTTTCGCTGCTTCCACCCGTGGGATCGCCCAGGGTGATCGCTCCTAGCCAGTTGCCGTCGCCTGGTTCAGGGGCCACGCCGATCACCTGACGGTGCCAATGCACGGTGATGGCGGGGTTGGCGCGCACCCGGTCTGCCATGGCGGCGCTGGCCCTTAACCTGGCGCCGCGAACGATCAGGTGAACCTTGCTGCCGTACTTGGTGAGATAAACGGCTTCTTCACAGGCGGAATCTCCACCGCCCACTACCGCCAGCTGGGCGTTGCGGAACTGGGGCGTCGCCCCATCACAGATGGCACAGGCACTGATGCCCCGGCTCCAGAAGCGATCTTCGTCCGCAATCCCGAGTCGGTTGGCGCTGGCGCCGGTGGCGAGGATCAGGGACTGGCTGATGATCGTTTGACCCTCCACTCGAATCCGGTAGGGCCGCTGACTGAGGTCCAGACCCTCGGCGTCGGCTTCGAGCAGGCGGGTGCCCCAGCGGACCGCTTGGGACTTCATGCGATCCATCAGCTCCGGACCCAGGATGCCATCGGGGAACCCCGGAAAATTTTCCACATGGGTCGTGGTCATCAGTTGCCCTCCGGCGATGCCACCGACCTGGAATCCCGTGATCAGCAGGGGATTGAGGTTGGCTCGGGCGGCGTAGATGGCAGCGGTGTAACCCGCAGGTCCGGAGCCGATGATCACCAGATTCTCTGGGGCTACGCCAAGGTTTGGATCTGGCGCGCCCAGGCCTGTACCGGAAGCAGCCATGGGCTTAGGCGGATCAACTATGGATTAACCCTAGGGTCGCTGCGAATTGCTTGGGGATCTGGCGGCAGGCCAGAAGCAGTGAGGGCTGGATTGCTTAAGAGTGTGACAGTTTGCAGCTTGGGCAAGCCAGGAAGCCCCACGCCTAAAGCTTCGCTTTAGATTTCAAGGAGGCCATCGGTTTCGGGCCTGCGGAAGGCGTTGAAGTCGCGGGGAACCATCAGCACATTGGCTTCAAGGATCTCTGGGTTGTCCTCGAGGCACAACAACCATTCTCTGAACTCTTCATTCAGGGAGAAGCTGTCTTCGTAGTGCTCTTGGCTGTCGAGGGCGGCGCGTCGGGCCAAGGCCCAACACACCGCCACGGTCAGCCTCCGATGCGCTGAGGCGTCCATGGCTGTTATCCAGCTGAGCCCTACGCTGCCGGCTTGTGGGCCGTTTGTTGGTAGTGGTTGACACAACGTCGCACATCTTCTGCAGCTTGCGGCCTCGGTGTTAAAGGGTTCAGGCGCTGCGGCGTAAGAAGCCTGGGAGCTGCGGGCCTCCCATCGCGATCATGGCGCCGGCGTTGTCGGCAAGGGCCTGCAGGGGCAGCGTGGCGCCCTGGCCCCCTGGACTGCTCCCCTCGGGGGACGGGGCGTCGCGGAGGCGAATCAGGTAGGGCTCGCTCAGGGCCCACGTGCGGGCGTACTCGATCAGTAGGGGGTCCGCGGGGGCAAACACATAGGAGGCTTGGCGGGGAATGGTTTCGAGCGCCGCCCGACTCCCGTCCAGGCGCACGGCCCGGGTGATCGCCTGGACGAAGCGGCTGCGGGTCACCACGGTGCTGAGGTAGGCCACCACCCGCAGCCGGGGAGCATCAAAGCCTTCTGCGCACATGTCGACGCTGACCAGCCAGTCGCCTTCGCCGGCCTGGAAGGCGCTCAGATGGGAGGACGCCTCCGGATCCTGGGAATGGACCAGCTTCACCCTGGCGCCTTGCTCCGCCAGCAGGGCGCCTAGGCGGCCGGCATGGTCGATGTCCCGGGCGACCACAAGCCCACCGGCCCCTGGGTGGTCGTGGCGCAGTTGCTCCAACTTGTGGTTCGCCCGCAGCAGCAACCTCAGGGCGATGCCGCCAGAGTCCCCCAGGCGGATGGCCCGGCGCAGGTTTCGGGCGCGCCAGCTTTCGCGTTCTTCGGCCGAAAGGGGCGAGGTCTCCCGATCTCCGGCCTCGGGCTGCCGACCGTGTTCCACCCAGCCATCCTGAAAGCGGAATTCCAGGGGGCGTACGTCCCCCGCCTCGATCAGCTGGCGGGGCTCTACGCACAGATCAGGCATGATCCGCTCCACCACCTCGCCCTTGTCCCTGCTCCTCAGCCGACGGGCGGCGCAGAAGGCCAGGTTGTCGGCCCGGAACGGGGTACCGGAAAGACCCAGGCGCAGGCTGGCGGCTTCGGTGAGGCTCGTGAAGGCATGGCCCCAGGCCGTGGCCTCGGGTTCTTCCGGATCCAGGCCCAGATGGTGGACTTCGTCGGCGATGGCCAGCCAGCGTTGCTGCCGCAGTTCATGGGGCCACTCCACCTCCAGGCGGTGCCGGTGACGACTGGCCGCCTGGTAGCTGAGCAGCAGGCCCGTGGCCTGGGCGCCACCACCATGGGGATCCCACTCCTGCAGCTCCAGGCCGACGCGGTCGGCCGCCATTCGCCATTGGCGGGCAATGGTGTTGCGGTGGCAAAACACCACAAACCGTTCCAGATGGCCTTCGGCCTGGAGCTGTTGGAAGCTGAGCAGGGCACCCAGGGTTTTCCCGGCTCCTGGCCCCGCATGGATCAGCACGTCCTGGCCGTGGCTGTTGGAGCTGCTCAGCCTCCGTTGCAATAAGTGGATCAGCTGCCGTTGCCATTGGCGAGGTTGAAGGCGTTCCCCCGGGGGGCGGCGGCTGCCGATGGGATCGAGCTCGAAGGACGGTTGCGGCATGGAGCGATTCTGCAGGGTGTCCCTCGTCTTCCGCACGTCTGGCGCCGCCCATGGGGAAATGAGTATTGATGCTGATGGGAGGGAGAGAGGGCGTTCCTAAGTTTCAATTATCCCTAGGACATTCTGTTGTTTTGTTCCATGTCCTATGACCGCCAGTCGATCCACGATTCCCGGGAACATTTGTTGCGTTGTTGGCAACGGGAATTTGACCTTGATCCCTTGATTCTTCGCATTCGCGTGCTCCGGTTTCGAGGGGCGTGGCTCCAGGTTCAATGCCTGGAGCAGGAGCTGCAACCATTGATTTAGTTGTTTGTCGGAGCTGCGCTGCCGCTCAGGGCATAGCGCCTCAGAATCCATTCCTCGATGGCTGTTCCTCCCATCACGTGGTCGAACACAATCCGCTCGATCCGCTCCGGGGTGACGCCGCCGTAAACGATCCCTTCGGGCCAGATCAGCAGGATCGGCCCATCGCCGCAGATGCGGAGGCAGTCGGCCTTGGTGCGCAGCACGATGCCCTGGGGCCGATCGGGAGTGTCCAGGCTCAGCTCCCGCACAAGCGTCTTGAGACGGTCCCAGCTGGCGGCGCCGAGGGCCGGATCGGGGCAGCAGAGGGCCTTGGTGGGGGTGGCGCAGAGAAGGAGGTGGTGGCTGATCTGGGGCATTCCAGTGTTGGCGGTGGTCGCCCAGAGGCGTTGGTTCTGCTTCCCCTTGGCCGGCCCGACGTTGGAGCTGGGGATTCGGAGGGTGGGGGATCAGGCCAGGAGGGGGGTTGGGGTGGAGGTCGACAGCGTGGCGGCCGCCTCCCGGACAGCCTCCCGGGCCCAGGCATCGACGGCCAGCACATCGGCCAGGGACGGGCTGGTCGTGAGGTCGACGCGGTGGCGATCACAGACCCGCTCGATCAGGCGGGGAATGTCGAGGAAGTGGATGCGTTCCTCCAGGAACAGCGCCACGGCCTGCTCGTTGGCCGCATTCATCGCCGCCGGCATCGTGCCGCCCGCCCGGCCGGCGGCGTAGGCCAGCTCCATGCAGGGGTATTTGGCCCGGTCCGGGGCGCGGAAGGTGAGTTGGCCCACCTCGGTGAGGTCGAGGCGGCGCCAGGGGGTGGCCTGACGCTCGGGCCAGCTGAGGCAATAGAGAATGGGGAGTTTCATGTCCGGCCAACCCAATTGGGCGAGCACCGAGGAATCGTCCAGCTCCACCATCGAATGGATGATCGATTGCGGGTGGATCACGATCTCGATGTGGTCGTAGTCGAGGCCGAACAGGTAGTGGGCTTCGATCACCTCCAGCCCCTTGTTCATCAGCGTGGCCGAATCCACCGTGATCTTGCGGCCCATGCTCCAGTTGGGGTGGCTGGTGGCATCGGCCACCGTGGCCTTGTGAAGATCGGCGGCCGCCCAGTCGCGGAAGGCCCCACCGCTGGCGGTGAGCTGGAGGCGGCGCAGTCCCGGGGTGGGCACACCCGTGGACAGTCGGGCGGACTCGGCCCAGGGGGTGCCCTGCAGGCACTGGAAGATGGCGGAATGCTCCGAATCGGCCGGCAGTAATCGGCTGCCGCTGGCTTCCAGGGCCGGCAGCACCACCGGCCCGGCGGCGATCAGGGTTTCCTTGTTGGCCAGGGCCAGGTCTTTCCCGGCACCGATGGCCGCCAGGGTGGGCAGCAGGCCCGCGCAACCCACGATGCCAGTCACCACCAGGTCGGCGCTGGGCCAGGCGGCGGCGGCGCAGAGGCCATCGCTGCCCGCCAGTAGTTCCGGTTGTCGGGCTGGGCGGGCGCTCGGTTCGAGGGCCTCCAGCCGTTGTCGCAGTTCCTCCAACCGTTCTCCATCGGCCAGGGCCACCACTTCCGGACGATGACGACGAATTTGTTCGATCAGGAGGTCGAGGTTGTTGCCCGCCGTGAGGGCGACCACCCGAAAGCGCTCGGGAAACTCCTCCACGATGGCGAGGGTTTGGGTGCCAATCGATCCGGTGGAGCCCAGCACGGTGATGGCTTTCATGGCGGACGACCGCGGGGTGGTGGTGGCGCCCAGTGTCCCATCGCTGCCGGCCCCATTGGCGGGGGGGCGGGCTTGACTGGGGGCATTCGCTGTTGCGCGCCGATGCTCTGGTTACAACGCTGGAATTTCATCGAGCGGGCGAAGCAGGAGCGGGCGCTCTGGGAAGCCTTTGAGCGGGGTGAGGATCTGGAGGCCCTGGTGGCGGCCTGTCGCAGCAACGTCAGCGACGGGGATGACACGGCCCGTTTTCGCCTGGAGGTCTGGCAGACCACCCTGGGGCGCATCCGCAAGATCGAGGCGATGATGCAGGACAAGCCCGCCCCAGGGGGCCGTTGAGGTCGGGTGTCCGTGCTCAGGAGCTGCCCTTGAGCAGGGGCACGGCCAGGGCCACCGCCACGCTCACTCCCAGACCCAGTCCGGCCTTCAGCAGATCGGGCCCCAGGCTCCGAACCAGCCCCATCGCCTTGGGATCCCGCCCCCCCCAGGTGAGGGCCAGCTCGCGGCCCCCCAGCAAGCCAAGAAAGACCCAGGTGGTGCTCAGGGGCATGGGGCTCCAGCGGGCCAGTCCAAACAGGATCAGTCCATAGAGGCTGGAGATCAGGGTGGTGGCACGGGGATCCTGGGTGGCGCTCTTGCTGGCCAATACCCCTTGGATGGCGCCCCCGTTCTGTCCCACCACCAGACAAAGCCCGACGACGAGCACCGCCAGGCTGCCCGCCATGGCTGGTCCATCGAGGTGCCGCGGCAGGTAGATGTAGAGATTGGCCAGGTCTTGAATCAGCCATTGGCTCCACAGCCAGCCCGTGGCCAGCCACTGCAGGGTCAGCCAAAGGCGGGTGGCCGGGGGCGTCGCGGTGGCGGCCGGGGCCTCGCGGTCCGCTCCCACTCCGACTGAACGCCTGACCAGGGCGGCGCCGCCATAGGCCAGGCTGCCTACGAGAAAGGCCACCCCATAGCCCGCCAGCGAATGGATGAGGAGGGCCGGCAGGTTGCTCCCCTGAAAGGCGGTGAGCACAAGAAAAGACGTGCTCACCGGTGCCCCCGCCTGGGTGAGCAGCAGCACGGCCAGGGGGGGGATCAGGTCGGGCCAGGCGAAGCGCTCGGGCAGGGCGAAGCAGGCCAGTCGGCCCCAGGCCGGATCCCCCCCGCCCCGCACCCAGCCCAGCAGCAGGACGGCCACCAGGACCGCCCCCAGGAAGAGGGCCTGCCAGCCCTTGGGGACGCGGCCCCGGTTGGCGGCCAGGAAGGGGCCGAGGGTCTGCAGGGCGTCATTGCCGAGGACGGCATAGCTCGCCAGCAGGAAGCCCAGGGCCTGGAGCGGCGAGATGGCGGCGCTCACCCCCGGAGCCAGACCGTGATCCCACCGGGCTTGTCCACCAGTTCGATGCCCTGTTCCCGCAGCTCGTCCCGGAGGCGGTCGGCGGTGGCGAAATCCCGGTTCGCCTTGGCCGCCTTGCGCTCGGCCACCATGGTTTCAATGGCTCCATCGTGGAGCGCCTGCGGGGCCGTGCAGCCCGCCAGGTTCGCTTCTGCGCTGCTGGATCCAGGGGCAGTGAGGGGCCTGGGCTGGTCAGGCTGGAGTCCAAGCACCTCCGCCAGTTCCACCAGCAACCGCCAGCGGCCACCCAGGACCCGGTCCGCTTCGCTGGGTAGATCGCCCCGTTGCAGGCGATTGGCGAGCGCCCGCAGGGGCCGCGCCAGCTCAAACAGCTCCCCCAGGGCCGCGGCGGTGTTGAGGTCGTCGTCCATGGCCGCGACGAAGCGCCTGCGGCTGGCCGCCAGCTCCTCGGGCAGGGCGGCCCCACTTCCGGCTGCGCTTTCGCTCCAGCCCAGCAGACCCTGCTGGCTGCGGCCGACGGCCAGGGCGCCGCCGAGGCCCTTCCATCCCGTGGCGGCCGCCTCCAGGGCTGCGGCGGTGAAATCGAGGGGTTTGCGGTAGTGGGCCTGGAGCACGAACAGCCGCAGGGTCATCGGACTGACACCGCTCTCCAGCAGGGCTCGGATCGTGGTGAAGTTGCCCAGGGATTTCGACATCTTCTCGCCGCCCACGTTGACCATGCCGTTGTGGAGCCAATACCGGGCCAGGGGCTTGCCGCTGGCCGCCTCCGACTGGGCAATTTCGTTTTCGTGATGGGGAAAGATCAGATCGGCTCCCCCCAGGTGAATGTCGATCGTGTCGCCGAGTTCGGCGCGCACCATCGCTGAGCATTCGATATGCCACCCCGGGCGGCCGGCGCCCCAGGGGGAGGGAAAGGAGGGCTCTCCCGGTTTGGCGCCCTTCCAAAGGGCGAAGTCGAAGGGATGGCGCTTGCGGGCCTCCTCCACATCGGCGGTGCGGCCACTGGCCCCCCCCTGCTGCTCGGCAAGATCCCGGCCCGATAGTTTTCCGTACCCGGGCGCTTTCATCACCGCGAAGTAGACATCACCATCGGCGGAATAGGCCGCCCCCCGCTGCTCCAGGTCGCCGATCAGGGCGCGGATCCCGTCGAGGCAGCGGGTGGCCCGCGGCATGCGATCGGCCCTCAGAATGTTGAGGGCGTCCATATCCGTGAAGAAGGCCTCAATATTGCGTTCGCTCACCGCGTCCATCGAACTGCCTTCGCTGGCCGCCCGCTGGAGAATCTTGTCGTCGATGTCGGTGAAATTCTGGACGAATGTGACCCGATAGCCTTGCCACATCAGATAGCGACGCAGCACATCCCAGACGATGTAACTGCGGGCATGGCCCAGATGACAGAGGTCGTAGACCGTGACGCCGCAGCAATAGATCGAAACCTCGCGATCCTTGAGCGGAATGAAGGTTTCGGTGGTTCGGGTAAGGGTGTTAGTGAGCCGCAGGGTCAAGGACGCGGGCCGGCGGCGGCCGGTGGGTCAGGGAACCGGTTCACGCTACGGCTGGATCAGAACTACAGGCCGAGCAGGCGGAACAGGGAGCCTGCATTGATCAGGGGACTGATGGGCTCCACCATGGATTTAAGGGCGTCGTTCGTTTTGGCCCAGCCGTGGCGATCCACCACGACCACATCCCCCTGCTGCAGGGGGGGATTCTGGAGGGAGCCCATCGGGGCGGCGGGGTCGAAGGCCACGGTGGCCTGTTTGATGGCGCCAGTGGATTCGAGTCGCAGGAGGCGCACGTTGCCGGGGCTGCCGCGACGGGTGAGGCCGCCTGCGGACAGCAGGGCCAGGGAGAGGGGGCTGTTGGCCTTGATGTTCTGGGTGCCGGGCCGTTCCACCTCCCCGACCACATTCACGCTGATCGTGTCGGGGGCAAAGGTGGAGGAGGCCACCGCCAGCAGCTCGGCTTCGCTGAGGTGGTCCGCCTTGGGAACAAGGATGCTGTCGCCGTCATAGAGCAGGGGATTATTGATTGGTCCCCCCGCCTGCAACACCCGCCAGAAGTCGAACTGGAGGGTGCGGATCGGCGATCCTGGTCCGCCACTGGCCCGTTGCACGGTGATCTGGCGCAGGTCGCCGTAGGCGGTGATTCCGCCGGCTTTCTGCAGGGCATCCACCAGGGTGGGCCAGCCGCTGGTGCTGATCTGGGCGGCGGGGGTTACGGCGCTGCCTGAGCTGCTGAGTTGGTTGGTGCCACCACGGCCGATGCTGTACAGGCCTGGACGCTGCACCTCGCCGCTGATCGACACCCGCACCGGCCTGGCTTCCGCCAGGTCGAGGTAGACGATCGGCCGGCGCAGGATGCGGGCGTACCCGGCGGTGATGCGCTGGCGGGCTTCATTGATGGTGAGGCCCCAGACGGCAACGCTGCCCAGACGGGGCAAGTTGATGGTGCCATCGCTGAGCACTTCAGCGACTGTCTCGTAGCCCTCCATCCGAAACACGGAGCACCGCAGGCGATCGCCGGGGCCGAGGCGATAGCGGACCACGCCAGTGGGGTTGCTGCCACCGCTGGCCTCGGCCGGGGCGGGGGTGGTCCGGGCCAGGCCTGCCGTTGGCAGCCCCAGCAGGACCGTCAGCGCGATCAGGGCGCAGGCCCGGCGCGGGCCCCCGGAGACGGGACGGAACATCGGTGGACGCTGCAGGGCTTGGGTCAGGACAGGGGCCTGAGACTAAAGGGCGTGGGTTGGGGGTCGTTGCAGGGGCGGCCAGCTGCTGGCCTGGGTTGGGGTCCGCCTCAGCCCGGTTCCCCCCGGCTCAAGGCCAGGGCCCGGGCGCGGCCGGCGCCGGCCAGCCGCTGCCGCTCCTCCGGGGCGGCGATCAGGCGCTCGATCGCGGCCAGCCAGCTGGCGTGGTCATCCTCAAGCAGCAGGCCATCGATGCCATCCCGGACGAAACCGCGATAGGGGGGGCGGTTGGAGTACAGACCGACGGCACCCGATCGGGCGGCATCGATGGTTTTCACCGGGGCCCGGCAGGCGTTGAAGCGGCTCTCCAACAGGGGGCTGAGCAACAGATCGATGCGGTCGGACCCCGTTTCCGCCAGATAATTGCTCCAGCCCATCGGGTGAAGAATGCGAACCCTGGGCAGGTGGCGGAACAGCCGATTGATGCCCAGGTCGCCGAACAGATCCACATGGGTGTGGGGCTGGCGTTGTTGCAGGCGTTCCAGCAGGGGGACTAACCAGAGAAATTCCTGGGTGTGAACACTGGTGCCCAGGTAGGCCAGCTGCAGTCGGGGCTGGGGGGCCAGCAGGCTGGCATGGGGCCAGAGCGGCAGCTGTTCGGCGCCGAGGCCGGCGTATTTGCGGGCCAGCGGTGCGCTGGTGACCAGGAGTCGATCGAACAGCTTGGGAACCCATCGCCGGCGGTTGGTGATGCGTTCCTGGAGGCGCCGGCGGTAGGGGGGAGGCAGGTCCTGCAGCACCTTGGGATCCAGCAGGTCATCGTCCATCAGCAACACCAGCGGGATGCCGCCTCGGCGCGCCTGCCGTAGGCCGGCCAGCCAGGGCCGCGGCAGGTAGCGCACCACCACGACCGCCGCCGCCCCAAGCAGGGCCTTCTGACTGGTTGCGTCTGGGGGCCGGGCGGAATCCAATTCCAGGATCTGGGCCTGCTGGGCTTCGAGCGGCGCCCTCAGAAAGTGATCAATCGTGGAGCCGGCGCCCTGGTGGAGCAGGACAATCTCCGCCCCAGGGGAAACCGGGAGCAGGGCAGGGCAGGGAGGATGGACCTGGTCAGGCAGTTTCGCCAGAGTCTTCTATCCCACCGCAACCCCAAACTAGAGCGGCGATGATCGTCTGATCAGGCGCGACAGGCCATGGATGCATGCGGCGCGGGCGATCCGACCGAAGACGTCTCAAACGGACTGGAGGGGAGCGTTGCCGTCGATCCCTTGGCCGCTGCGTTGGCTAGTCCCGAGCTGGCCGCCCAGCTTTGCTTTCATCAGGAGCCCTTCGACGCCTACTTCCTCTCCCCCGAGCTGTTTCGCCGGGTGGCCCCCTGGGTGGGAGCCACCCGGGCTCGAACCTTCAAGAACGTGTCGCCCCATGGGCCGCTGGATCTCGATCTGGATGGCCGTGATGCCCACTACTGGCATCTGCTGGTGTGGGATGGGCAGCGCCAGGTCCTGGCGGGCTCACTGCGCATGGCCCTGTCCCGTTGGCATGGGGCGGAATGGGACGGCCAGTGTTCCTATCTGGAGCACTGCTACCCCGGCCTGGATCGGGCCATGGCCGAGCGGGGTCTGGCCTATGCCGAGATTGGTCGCACCTTCGTGGCCCCTCCCTATCAGCGCACCTCCCTGGCGCTGATGGTCCTGCTGCGGGCCATGGCCAGTATTCCCCTGGCCACGGGGCATCGGCACCTGCTGGGGATGGTGTCGTTCAATCACTTCCAGCACGGCGAGGAGGTGGCTCGGCAGTTTCTGGCTGCGTTGTGTGAGCCCCCCTTCGCGGGCGATCTGATCGTGCCGCCCGCCCGGCATCCGCTGCTGGATTTGCCTGCGCTGGGGGAGGATAGCGGCGAGCCTGCGGCCAGCCTGAGCCTGTTGGAGCAGCAGTTGGAGCAACGTTTTCAGGAGCCGTTCCGGGTGCCGGTGCTGCTGCGGCGCTATCTGCAGTTTGGCAACGCCCGAGTGGTTGGCCTGTCCCTGGCCAAGGATTTCAACCAGATCACCGAGATTCTCAGCCATTGTGATCTGGACCAGCTGGCGGAGCGGCAGCGCCGCCAGTTTGTGGTCACCGACCTCAGGACCGTGTGGTCGCGGGACCAGGGCAACGGTGGCCTGGCGGGCTGAGCCTGGGAGTTCTTCGGTGGGGGTTTAGCTGGCCCGCTCCAATCGGGCTTGGGCTTGGCCGTAGAGCTGGCGAATATGCATGGAGAGGGCCTCGCTGCCGGCGAAATGGCGGGGATCGATCGGCGCCCCTTCCCGGCAGAGGATGGTGGCCTGAGGCCCCAATAACCGCTGCACCAGAAGCCGGAAGGGCCGATAGCGCGATCCTTCCTCTTGGCGAGCAAAGCCCCGGTAGGTGGTGAACCAGGGAACGATCAGGGCATCACTGCGGCGGGACAGCACATAAAGGCTGCCCGAGACCCGCTCGGTGATCGGGGTGACCAGCGAACCACTGGGGAAGAGGAACAGGCGGCCGCGGCGTTGCATCAGGCGCAGCAACTGCCGCAGCCCATCCAGCCGGGAGTGGGGGCAACGGTGGTCGAGGCTGATGTGGCCGTAGTTCCTGGCGCTGGCCTTGAAGAAGGGCAGCAGCCAGCGCAGGTGCAGGGCGGCGGTGGTGATGCTGCACTCACGAAAATGGCCCTGGACCAGGAGGACGTCCAGGGGATGGCCGTGGTTGGCGATATGGATCTGGGCACGGCTGATGGGATCCATGCGCCGATCGATCAGGACCCGAACCCCCAAGGCGGCGAGCCCCTGGCGGGAGGCTTGCTCTAGCAAGCGACAGGCCGTCTGGCGGGCACCGATCGCCAGGGCCAGCAGCTGCAGGCCATAGGTGCCATAGCCGATCAGCAGGGTGAGCAACCTCACCAGCACCTGGGCTGGATGGGGGTAGGCCCCGACGGCATGGATGGCGAGTTCCGGGGAGATGCGGAAGGTGCCATCAAAGGGGAAATCGCCATCAAAATTGCCATTGATTTGAGTTGTTTCGATCAGGTGTAGATAAAACTTTCGAAACAACTCCCGATCGGAAGCCTGGGGTTTCAGCCAGAAATCGGCCAGGGATTGTTGATCGGTGATGCCCTCCAGATTGTAGAAGGTTTGTCCCATCACTTTGGTGGGAGTAGCATGATAGAGCGCCTGCAGGCCAACGGTGCTGTTGATCGTGATCACGGCCCGGGCTCGCTTGAGAATGGGACCGAGGGCGCCATCATGGAAATAGAGCACGCGTTCCGCGATGCCATGCTCCAGGGCCAGGTCGTGGATGAATCGCCCGTAATGGTTGTAGCCGCGGTCGCGGGGATGATGTTTGAACACCAGCCGATCCTGGGAACGGCCTGAGGCGGCGAAGGAGGCAATCAACTCGGTGATGAATGGCTCCATTCCCGAGTACTGCGAGCTGAGGTTCACCTGGGAATCGCTGGCAACCTGCAGGGGAACCAAGATAAATGGAGTTCCATCCATCAGCTGATCGCGGATCGAATGTTCGCTAATGCGATACAGGTGTTTGCGGGCAAATCCAGCCAGCTGGGCGAGAAGGTAGGAGGGTTTTGGTTGGAGTTTGTGGGGGCCGGAGATGATCGGATAGGGTGTAAAACTATGCTGAATGAAGGTGGGGGCTTTCCACCATTTACGCCAACGGATTCCCGTCTCACGGCGGGCTTGGGGGATCACATCAGCGGGGGGCAGCGCGCGATAGTGGCCCGGGGGACGATTGAGGCTGGAGCGGGCATTGACCCGCTCCAGCTCCAGGCTGACGTAGTTAGGACGGATATAGCCAAGTTCGAAAACCCAGGGCTCAATCTTGTAGGGGCGATTGGCCTGGCTATTGAGTTCCTGGGTGAGGCCAATGGCGATCCGATGGGGATCAATAAAATCGCCATACATGAAGAGATGGCGAATGCCTTTTTCGTGAAAAATTCGACGGAGGTAATTCTCAAAATCAGCCATTTCCCCGGCGTAGGGAAGGCGCTGATGTGCGGGAAAGCCGTATTCATGCAGCGGAAAACTGACTTTCCACACCGGCACCCCTCGCCGTTCCAGGTGGTTGGCCAGACGACTGAAGAAGCTGCCGATGGGCCCCATCAGCAGCAGCACCGGTCCCTCGATGCTGACTTCGCGCGTCACTCCAGTGCAACCAAGAGAATTGAACCTAGCCGTAAGGTCAGGAAAAACGGTGCGGAGCGATACGCTCCCGCAGCCGTCCCCAGTGGCGGAACAACCGACGCCACCAGCCCAGGCCCGCCACCGGTTCAAGGCGCCAGGCCAGCAGTTCGGCGATCGCCTCCTCCGGTTCGATGAACAGGCCGCTACGGCGGCTCACGTAGCGCGGGTAATCGATCAAGGTTCCGTGCACCAGCGCGTTCAGGCTGAGTTGGCGGCCGCGGCGGGGACAGGCAAGCTGGTCCTGGGTCAGGCCCCAGCCGGCATAGAAGGGCAGTCCCCAGGTATGCACCGGAACCCCCCGCAGCAGGGCCTCAAACCCGGCCAGGGAGGTCAGCACATGGATGGCGTCCACCTGCCCATAGAGCTGGTCCATGGACCCGTTCAAGAGAATTTCGTTGCAGTGGGCGGCCGCAGCGGTGTCGCTGGTCGTGCCCTGGCGCAGTCCGGCCACCACATCCGGATGGGGTTTGTAGAGCACCCAGGCGTCCGGTTCGGCCCGTCGTACCGCCTGCAACAGCGCCAGGTTGGTGCTCAGCCCAGGGGCTCCGTAGCGGATCGAGGCGTCGCTTTCCACCTGGCCGGGGACCAGCACCACCCGCTGCGCCCCTTCCGGCCGACGCCAGGGGTCGGCAGAGAGGTTGTATTTGGTGAGACCGGCGGCCACCAGGAGCTCCCGCAGCGCCGCCGCCCGCTGCCGCTCCGCGGCGCTGAAGTCATGGTGGGCCAGGTGCCATTCCAGGTCACTGGCCGCTGTGGCGTCGTAATAGATCCCCCGGTGGTCCACCACCCAGGACACCGGGGCGATCAGGTTGGCCCCCAGCCCCACCGACCGCAGGAACCCATCCTCGATGTGGAGCAGGGTCGGTGGGGCTGGCTGGCGCAACCGCTGGCGCACCCCCAGCCCCGGTTCCCGACCCCAGACCGCCAGGGCCCTGGCGGTGGGGCTGGCCGGGCTGTGGCGGCGCCGGAAGCGGATCCGGGATCCGGCCAGGAAGCGCCGCAGGATCGGCTGTTTCCAGGGTTTGAAGCCGAAGGCCTCGATCACGGCCGGTTGACCGCAGCGCTGACGTCGCTGCAGGCCGAGCACCTGGATCAGTCGCTCCGGTTCGCAGCGCTGTCCTTGATGGGGGTCCAGGTAGCGGGGATAGGCGATCAGGGTGGCATGCACCAGTTGGGCCAGCTCGGGACGGGGGCCGCAGCGGCGCTCCGGCGAGGGCAGCGCATCCGTGGTGAGACCCCAGCCGGCGTAAAAGGGCATGCCGAAGCAGCGCACCGGCCGGTTCCAAAGCAGGGCCTCAAAGCCCAGTTGGGACGTCACCACGTACACCGCCTGGGCCTGCTCCAGCAGGGCCGTGGGATGGCCACCGTCGGCACAGAGTTCCAGCCGTGGATCGCTCAGCTGCTCCGGAGTGAAGTGGCTGCGCTTGCGACCGGCGGCCACATCGGGATGGATCTTGACCACCACCTGGCTGTGGGGGTGTTCCGCCAGGGCGGCGGCCAACATCTGCCCAAAGCTGGCAGCGTCGGCCAGTCCCCCGCCGATGGAGAGGTCGCCGGCGGTTTGGTCCACCACCAGCACGAAGGGGCGCGTGGGGGCTGAGGATTCCGGGGCGCCGTTGTATTTGCTGACCCGCTGGTCACACCACAGGCGCTGCAGGGCCTGGGCCCGATCCCGCTGGCCTGGCGCCAGGGGCTGGGCAATCAGCGCCTCCAGCCGGCTCGGCGCGGTGGCGTCGTAGTAGATGCCCAGGTCGTCCACCACCAGCGAGAGCGGTGGGCTGTCCGGCCCAAGAGCCAGGGAGCGCAGGAATCCATCCTCACAGCGCCAAAGGGGAAGGCTCCGTTGCCGTGCGATCTGCTCGGCGAGGCGCGCCGAGGGTTTGCGACCCCAGGCCAACAGGGCCTCCAGCTGCTCCCGTTGACAGGCGCGCCCCCCCCGGACCACCGTCGCCGGGGCCAGCAGGGGGCCGAGGGTGGGGATGCGGGCCATGCCGCGGGATGGGATGCCAAGAATTGCTCCCATGGGATGATGAAGTTACCCTGAAAAACCTACAGGATTGGTCGAAAATGCTCAAAAATGGGCTGTTAATTCGTGAGCGCCATTGTCGTCTTGACCTCGATTGTTCGGACGCCTCCAAGCTGGCTCTCGCTCGCTATTTATCTACGGTGGATCGAGTGATTTCCGCCATGCTAGCGAGGGATCGGCTTGATAGCCTTGGCGATGGTCGCTTTAGTTATAATTCTAACAGCTTTAATGTGCTTGGCTATGAGATACGGGCGGTTGTAAAGCTGAGCGCCAATTGGAATGGCCAGTGTCTGCAGATCTGTTGCGAAGGTTGCGGAGTTGATGGACCAATTGGTCTCAATCGTGAGCTGGATTTTCAGCTGGAGGCTGAGATTCGGCCTGGGCCTTTTTTGTTGATCGCTGACGTCTGGGTGGGAATTCCGTGGCAACAGGATCGTTGGCTCGGGAGTCGGTCAATCGTGCAGCGGGTTTTGGATCTTGTGCTGGATCGGATTGAGCGGCGCTTTCGACGGGGACTGAGGAAGGATGTGATGGCTTGGATTTCTTGTTGTGCCAATTATGAATAGGAAAATAATTGTAATAACAGGCCCCCGCTTGCGTTGGATTTTAGGATTTCAAAGATGCAGCTAATTTGGCGATTAGCTAAAATTATTGACGCATGATTTTCCGGTGGATGGTCGTTGATGTTCGCGGTTTGGATGTTGTGTGGCGAAGATCCCCGCGCTCAAATTGCATTTGTCATCATGCAAAATATTGATGGCGTGTTCAGATCTTCTCCTGCTGGCGTCACCGCAGGCAGCCCAGCCCTGCGGCCCTAGGCAGGGAATGATCTTGAACCTCGGTGGGCCGATGACGACAGCGATCGAAACGGCGATGGCGGCGGCTGCCAAGCCCCTGGCCCCGGCGGCGGCGGATCGACGGCTGGAACGCTTAATCGCCGGCAGCAGTTGGAGTCAGGACGCGTTGATTGAGCTCCTCCATCGGGTTCAGCCTCTCTATGGCTACTTGCCCGCCTCGGCGCTGCATCGCGTTGCTCAGGAGTTGGCCTTGCCCCTGAGCCAGGTGTATGGGGTGGCCAGTTTCTATCACCTGTTCCACCTTTCTCCCCCCAGTGCCCAGCGCTGTGGCGTCTGCCTTGGGACCGCCTGTTACGTGCGCGGTGCGGCGGCTCTGGTGGAGCGGCTTGAGCGTCGGCTTGGGGTGGGGTTGGATCAGCCGCTGGGGCACCATGGTTGGACTCTCATCAGCCTGGGGTGCCTGGGGGCCTGCGGACAGGGCCCCCTGGTGTGCCTGAATCACCGTTTGGTCGGGTTCGACTCCGACAACGCCCCTGCTGCCCTGGAGGCTCGACTGGATGCCCTTGGCTTCCCCTCACCCCGGCCTCAGGCACCTGCGGCGCCGTAGGCCACCTGGCAGGCCGTGTTCAACAGCTGGGCATCCTGCAGCGTGAGGGGTGTGCCGCCATTCAGGAGGCCTGCGTTGCAATCCGCATTGCCGCTGTAATAAGGACCATTGACATTGCTGCTGAACACGAAGGTCACCCCGGCCGTGCCCACCGCCTGAATCGATCCGTAGTTCAGTTGGTAGGACGTCTGGGGCACCACGATCACCGGCGTTTGGTTGCGACTGGCGTTATTGATCAATGCCGTGATGGTGGCCGCGGTGGCGAGCCCTGCCACCCCCCAGGCCACGGCGTTGGTGTTCCACCAGCCCCAGCTGGAGGGGGTCCAGGCATACCAACCGGTGCGCCAGCTCCGATAGCCCCAGTAGCCGCCATTCGACCACCGGGCTGACCAGGCCGTGGGCCGTCCGGTGTAGACAACCGGTCGTGCCGCCGGCCGATAGAGCGGTGCCGCCACGGGTCGTACGACGGGGCGGGCGACGGGGGCCGGCCGCACCCCAGGACCAGCCCCCGGCCGATAGACACCGCCGCCGAGGGGTTCCCGCACCCGTTCCGCCAGCACCGCCGGCGTGGCCAGCACTTGCAGGGCCAGGGCACTGACCAGGCCCAAGGACCCCAGGGGGTGAGGGGGGGAGCTGGAGGGGGCGTTGGGCATGGGCCGGTCGAAGCAACATTTTCCACCCTAGGCAGCACTCGATCGGGTGGTTCAGACGTCTCCTTGGGGAGTAGGCGGGCGCTCGGTGTTGGGGTTGGGCCCGATCGACATCCTCCACTCATCGCCACGGTCCCGCGTCGCTAGCACGGTTGCCTGAGCCCGGAGGTGCCATGGCGACGGCCCATTTCCACGCGCCGCGTTGGCGTTGCTGTGATGCCAGCGCCTGCCGCATGGCTGGTTCCGCGCCCCTGTGGCGGGCCCTGCGGCGGGCCCGCAGGGCCGCTGGCCTGTCGGCTGTGCAGTTGCCGATCAAGCGTGTGGGCTGCCTGCGGCTGTGCAGTGAGGGGCCGTTGTTGGCCCTGGATGGTGGGGCCGTCTCCGCAGATCCGGCGGCCGGCCGTGCGACCCGGCTCTATGGCCGACTCACGCCGGAGCTGGCCGCCGATCTGCTGATGGAGGCGTTGGCGGGAGCGGTCCCCGCCCTGGAGCCCCATCGCCTCGATCCCCACCTCCCCTTCTTTGCCCTGCAGCGCTCCGTGGTGCTGGAGCACTGCGGCGTGCTGGACCCCGGGGCGATCGACGATGCCCTCGCCCACGGCGCCTACGCCCAACTCCGTCACTGTCGACGTCGCCTCAGCCCGGCCGCGGTGCGCGCGATCGTGCGCCTCAGTGGGTTGCGGGGACGGGGCGGCGCCGGGTTCCCCACCGGCCTGAAATGGGACACCGTGGCCCAGCAGCCGCCTGGACCGCGCCTGCTGGTCTGCAATGCCGACGAGGGCGACCCCGGAGCTTTCATGAACCGCAGCGTGCTGGAGGGGGATCCCCACCGTCTGGTGGAGGGGATGGCGATCGCCGCCTACGCCGTCGGCGCCGAGCGGGGCTACATCTACGTGAGGGCGGAATATCCCCTGGCGATTCGGCGGCTACGGGTGGCCCTGGCCCAGGCCAGGCGGCGGGGCCTGCTGGGGGATGGGCAGGCCAGCGACCCGATGGCGTTACGGCTGGAGTTACGGGTGGGGGCCGGGGCCTACGTGTGCGGAGAGGAGACGGCGCTGCTGCGTTCGATCGAGGGGCGGCGGGGCGTCCCCCATCCCCGTCCTCCCTATCCGGCGGAGGTTGGCCTGGGCGGGGCGCCCACCCTGATCAATAACGTCGAAACCTTCGCCGCCGTGCCGTCGATCCTTCGCCATGGTGCCGCCTGGTACGGGGCGATCGGCAGCCCCGCCAGTCCGGGCACCAAGGTGTTTGCCCTGTCCGGCGCCCTTCGCCACACCGGTCTGGTGGAGGTGCCCCTGGGGACCCCCCTCCGCCAGGTGGTGGAGACGATGGGGGGCGGCGGCTCCGAGGGCTGGCCGATCAAGGCGGTGCAGACCGGTGGTCCTTCCGGCGGCTGTGTGCCGGCCAGCCAGCTCGACGTCCCCCTCGATGACGACCATCTGCGGAGTCTGGGGGCCCGGATCGGCTCTGGCGGCCTCGTGGTGATAGGCCCGACCACTTCGATGCCGGCCCTGGCGCGGCAATTCATGCGGTTCTCCAGGCAGGAGAGCTGCGGTCAGTGCCTCCCCTGCCGTGCCGGCACCGTGCAGCTGGAGCAGCTGCTGGATCGTTTTGTGGGTGGCGTCGCCAGTAGGGCGGATGTCGAGCGGTTTGAGGCCCTCGCCGCCATGGTGCAACGCACCAGTCTCTGTGGCCTGGGGCAGGCGGCTCCCACGCCGGCCCTGAGCAGCCTGCGCTGGTTTCGTCAGGAGTACCTCGACGCCTGCATGGCCACCGAGACGCCATGGAGCTGATCCAGTTGTGGCTCAATGATCAAGCCGTGACGGTGTCGGTCGGAACGAGCCTGTTGGCGGCCTGTCGCGCTGCCGGCCTGACCCTTCCCACCCTCTGCCATCTGGATGGACTCACGCCCGTGGGGGCCTGTCGGCTTTGCCTGGTGGAGATCGCCGGCTGCTCCCGGTTGCAGCCTGCCTGCACCACCGCGGCCGCTGACGGACAGCGGGTGCATACCCACACCCAGGAGTTGCTGGACCTACGACGCATGGCCGTGGAGCTGTTCTTTGCGGAAGGCAACCACATCTGTGCCATCTGTGTGGCGAACGGCAACTGCGAGCTTCAGTCGATGGCCGTGCTGGTGGGGATGGATCACAGCCGTTTCCCCGCCCAGGCCCCCCAGCGGGACGTGGACGCCTCCCATCCCCGCTTCACCCTGGATCACCACCGCTGCATTCTCTGCACCCGCTGCGTGCGGGTCTGTGATCAGATCGAAGGGGCCCACGTCTGGGATGTGGCCTACCGCGGCGAGCACTGCAAGGTGATTGCCGGGCTGGATCAGCCCTGGGGTGCGGTGGCCGCCTGCACCGATTGCGGCAAGTGTGTGGATGCTTGCCCCACCGGTGCCCTGTTTCGCAAGGAGGAGGGTCTGACCGGCAAGCAGCCCGATCCGGCCGGGCCGGCCCGCCTGCGCCTCGCCCGGGACCAGGGCCGTTGGTGGATCCCATGAGGCGCCTGCGACTGGCCACGGTGTGGCTGGCCGGCTGCTCCGGCTGCCACATGGCCCTGCTCGATCTCGACGAGGAGTGGTTTGATCTCGTCGAACGGGTGGAGATCGTCTACTCGCCTGTCTTCAGCGACACCAAGCAGTTTCCTGCCGCCGTGGATGCCTGCCTGGTGGAAGGGGCGGTGGGCAGCACCCACGACCTGGCCCTGGCCCGGATTCTGCGCAGTCGCAGTCGCCTGGTCATTGCCCTCGGCGATTGTGCCGTGACGACGAACGTGCCGGGGTTGCGCAACCTGTTGCGATCGCCGCAGCGCAGTGGTGCCGAAGCCGTTCTCGATCAGGCCTACGGCGCCTTGGCCGACCTCCACCCCCAGCATCCCCAGGCCCCGGGCCTCCTGCCCGCCCTGCTGGACACCGTGTTGCCCCTCCATGCCGTGATTCCCGTGGATGCCTACCTGCCCGGTTGCCCTCCTCCCCTGCCCCGCCTGCGCCTGCTGCTGGAGGCCCTCATGGCCCACCAGCTGCCGCGGCTGGATGGGGACGCCCTGTTGCGTTTCGGCTGAGGCCTGCACCATGGGACGTCTCGTCTGTATTGATCCCGTCACCCGCATCGAAGGGCAGGCCCGCATCAGCCTGCACCTCGATGACGCCGGCGTGCTGGTGGATGCCCGGCTGCATGTGTTGGAGGTGCGGGGGTTTGAGGCGTTCTGCGTGGGGCGGCCCTTCACGGACATGGGAGCGATCACGTCGCGCATCTGTGGTATTTGCCCGGTGAGTCACCTGCTGGCGGCCGCCCGCGCCGGCGACCAGCTGCTGGCGGTGACCATCCCAGCGGCGGCGCGGCAGTTGCGGGAACTGCTCAACCTGGCCCAGATCCTCCAGTCCCATGCCCTGTCGTTTTTCCACCTCAGTTGCCCGGATCTCCTGCTCGGCTGGGACAGTGATCCCGCCCGGCGCAATCTGTTCGGTCTGATGGCCGCCGAACCCGATCTGGCCCGGGCGGGCATTCGCCTGCGTCAATTCGGTCAGCGCATTATTGAGCTGCTGGCGGGCCGGGCGATTCATGGCCTCTGGGCGGTGCCCGGCGGCGTGCTTACCCCCCTGGGCCTCGAAGCCCAGGCCTGGATCCTGGACCGCCTGCCGGAGGCCCGCGCCGCTGCCCGGCTCGCCCTGGAGCGCTACAAAACCCTCCTGGACGGCCCGTTGCAGCAGGAGCAGAGCCGCTTCGGCCGGTTCCCGAGCCTGTTCCTGGCCCTGGTGGGGCCCCAGGGGCGCTGGGCCCATCTCGACGGCGACCTGCGCCTGGCCGATGCCGCTGGGGGCTGGATCGGGGAGCCGATCGACCCCCTGGCCTATGGGGAGCTGATCGCCGAGGCGGTGGAACCCTGGAGCTATCTCAAATTTCCCTACATCCGTTCCCTGGGCTACCCCGAGGGGATCTACCGGGTGGGGCCCCTGGCGCGGCTCAATGTGTGCAGGGGCATCGGCACGCCCTGGGCCGAGGCGGAACTGGTGGAACTGCGCCAGCGCTCCGGGCCGGTGCTGCTGGCCTCCTTTGCCTATCACCACGCCCGGTTGGTGGAGATCGTCGTCTGCCTGGAGGCGATCGAGCGGCTGGTGGAAGATCCGGGCTT
Source organism: uncultured cyanobacterium (assembly GCA_903856805.1). Taxonomy (GTDB): domain Bacteria; phylum Cyanobacteriota; class Cyanobacteriia; order PCC-6307; family Cyanobiaceae; genus Cyanobium. The sequence continues at coordinate 29,126 of CAIOCZ010000022.1, forward strand.
GCGCAGCGCGCAGGTGCGGGCCAAGGCGAGTCTGAATCGATGGGAGGCCGTGGGGGTGAGCGAAGCGCCCCGCGGCACCCTCTTCCACCACTACCGGGTGGACCCCGACGGCCTGATCACCCACGTGAACCTGATCATCGCCACCGGCCAGAACAACCTGGCGATCAACCGCACCCTGCTGCAGGTGGCCCAGGCCACCATCCCCTCGCCCTTGGCGGCAAACGCCGAGATTCCCGAGGCGATCCTCAACCGCGTCGAGGCGGGCCTGCGCTGCTTCGACCCCTGCCTGTCCTGCAGCACCCACGCCGCTGGCCAGATGCCCCTCCTGGTGCAGTTGATCGACGCGAGGGGAGAGCTGTTGGCGGAGCGGAGCCGTTGATGGCGCTCGACCTGGTGATCGGCATCGGCAACCCCCTGCGAGGGGATGATGGGGTGGGGCCTCACTTGGCGGCTACGGTTGCGGCCTCGGTTGCTACCGCGGTTGCAACCACGGTGTCTTCCCCGGGGTCGGCTGGGCATGGGGGGGTGCAGGTCCTGGTGGTGCACCAGCTGACCCCCGAGCTGGCCGAACCGCTCTCGGAGGCGCGGCGGGCCCTGTTCCTGGATGCCTGGTTGGCGTCCACGGCCAGTCGGCCCTGCCTCCAGCCCCTGCGGCCGGCTCCCCATTGGGAAGGCAGCAGCCATCGCCTCACCCCCGCGGTGCTGCTGGGCCTCGCGGATCTGCTCTACGGCGCGACGCCAACGGCCCAGCTGCTGCTGGTCCCGGCGTTTGTCATGGAGCCCATGGCCGAGGGATTTTCACCGCCCCTGCGGCGCGGCCTGCCCCGGGCCCGACGTCTCCTGGCGCAATGGCTCGCGTCGGGAGGGGACGATGCATGAACTGAGCCTGATGGTGGCGCTGCGGGAGCAGGTGCTGGCGGCGGCGGCGGCCCGGGGGGCGCGGGCGGTCACGGCCATCCATCTGCGGATTGGTCGCCTGGCCGGAGTGGAGCCGGAGGCGCTGCAGTTCGCCGCTGCGTTGGTGTTGGCGGGCAGCCTGGCGGCTGGCGCGGCGTTGGTGATCGATTCGGTGGAAGCCCGCTGCCATTGCCGCCCCTGTGCAGCGCCGTTTGAGGTGCTGGACGGGATGTGTGTCTGTCCCCGCTGTGGGGCCATCAGTCGCCAGCTGTTGTGTGGCCGTGAACTGGCGCTGGCGGCCCTGGAACTGGAAGGGCTGGAGCCGGATCCCTAGGCCGCGTGCTCCGGGGGTGTCTGACGTCGCTATGCGTTCTCGATCGGCGTCCTTAGGTTTCCTTCATCCGTTCCCGTTGCCGTTGATGTGCCTGGCCTGTCCCTGCTCCCGGACCGCGCCGGCTGCCATGGCTCCTGTCCCCCCCGCTGCGCCCGATCGCCAGCTTCTGCGGCTTGGCCAGGATCTGCTGCACCGCAACGACGCCCTGGCGGTCGCCAACCGAAACCGCTTTGATCAGGCCGGTGTGCGGGTGGTCAATCTGCTCTCGGCGCCGGGATCTGGCAAAACCGCCCTGCTGGAGCACTTGGGGGGCCTGACGGCGGGGCCCATGGCGGTGATTGTTGGGGATCTGGCCACCGACAACGACGCCCGTCGGCTGCGGGCCGCCGGCCTGGCGGCGGTGCAGATCACCACCGGCCAGGCCTGCCACCTGGAGGCCGCCATGGTGGCGCGCGCCGTGGATCAATTGGAGCATTCCGGGGTGCCTCTCTCCTCGCTGCGGTTGCTGGTGATCGAGAACGTGGGCAACCTGGTGTGCCCCGCCGCCTACGACCTGGGCGAACACCTGCGGCTGGTATTGCTGGCGGTGACGGAGGGGGAGGACAAACCGCTGAAGTATCCGGCCCTGTTCCACAGCGCCGATCTGGTGGTGATCAGCAAGCTGGATCTGGCGGCCGCCGCCCCCTTCGATCTGGCCCTCGCCCGGCGGGCGATCGCCCGGGTGGCGCCGCGGGCGCGGATCCTGGCGGTGTCGTCGCGCCGTGGCACCGGCCTGGCGACCCTGGCGGCGGCGCTGGTTGCGTGATCAGCGGCCTGCGTCTCGACTGCCGCGGTGTGGTTCAGGGGGTGGGGCTGCGGCCGGCCCTGCACCGGCTCGCCGCGGAGCTCGGCCTGGGGGGGGAGCTGTGCAATGGGCTGGAGGGCCTGCGGGTGGAGCTGGTGGGGCCCCGGCCGCAGCTGGAGTTGTGGCTGCAGCGCCTGCCCACCGCCCTGCCGGCGGCGGCGCGGCTGGAGCCTTGCCACCCCGTTTGGCTGCCGGCAGCCGTGGTGACGGCCCTGGCGGCCCGCCCCGGCCTTTGGCTGGGGGCCGGCCCGCCCCGGTCCCTGGCGCAGGCGCTGGTGGCTCCAGCCCTGAGCGCCGATCGGGCCCCCTGCGCCGCTTGCCTGCGGGAGCTGGTCGATCCATCTCAGCGCCGCTGGGGGGATCCGTTCCTCAGTTGCAGCGCCTGCGGTCCCCGCTACAGCGTGGCCAGCGCCGAACCCTTCAGCCGCGCCCACACCAGCCTGGCCGCCTTCCCCCTCTGCACGGCCTGCGCGAGGGAGTTCAGCGATCCCGCCGATCGCCGCTTTCATGCCGAGACGATCGGCTGCCCGACCTGCGGCCCGCGCCTCACCCTGCTGGATGGCGCAGGCCAGGCGATGGATTTCCCCGAGTCGCTCGGCGCCAGCGCCGCCGGCCGGGCGGCGGTTTTGATCCAGGCGGCGGCGACCCTGTTGGCCGCGGGCCAGATCCTCGCCCTGCAGGGGGTGGGGGGCTTCCAGCTCCTGGTGGCGGCCACCAATCCGGCGGCCGTGGCCCGGCTGCGACGGCGCAAGCGCCGACCCACCAAGCCCATGGCCCTGCTGGTGGCCGATCCGGCCTGGGTGGAGGCGGTGGTGGGGCTGACGCCGGCCGCCCTGGCGGCCCTGGCCTCGCCGGCGGCGCCGATCGTGCTGCTGCCCCGTCGCCCCGGGCCGGAGGCCTATCCGGGGGTGGCGCCCGGCAGCGCCGATCTGGGGGTGATGCTGCCGGCTTCCCCCCTGCAGGCCCTGCTGGTGCGGGCCTGTGCCGGGCCGTTGGTGGCCACCAGTGGTAATCCCAGTGGCGAGCCCCTCTGCACGACGCCGGACGAGGCCCGTCAACGGCTCGCGGGGCTCGCCGATGGGTTCCTGATCCACGACCGCCCGATCCTGCGGCCCCTGGACGACTCACTGCTGCAGCTGATTGATGGCCGGCCAGCCCTGTTGCGCCGGGCCCGGGGTTATGCCCCCGAACCGTTGCCCCTGCCGGCCCCCGTGCCCCCCCCCGGCGTGCTGGCCCTGGGGGGCGACCTCAAGTGTGCGCCGGCCCTGGCCTGCGGCGATCGCCTCTGGCTGGCCCCCCATCTGGGGGACCTGGAGGCGCCGCAGACCCTGGAGCGGCTGCGGGCGGGGCTGGCCGCGTTGCACGCTCCCCTGCCCCTGCTGGTCGCTGACGCCCATCCCGGCTACCACAGCCATCGGCTGGCCCTGGGCTGGCCGGGGGGAGCGCAGCTGGTGCCCCATCACCTCGCCCATGCCCTGGCGGTGGTGGCCGAGCACGGCCTCGTGCCGCCCCTGCTGGCGCTCTGCTGGGATGGATTGGGCTACGGACCTCCGGCCGGGGGTGCGGCATCCCCGCGGGTCCCGTCCCTCTGGGGGGGCGAACTGTTGGCGATCGCGGCCGGCAACGGGGCCCAGGGCCCCCAGCTCCGGGCCCAGCGGCTGGCGGCCCTGCGTCCCTTCCCCCTGCCGGGGGGCGGGCGGGCCCTGCGCGAACCGCGCCGTTCAGCCCTGGGGCTGCTGCTGGCCGGTGGCCTGGTGGACCATCCCGGGGCCCGCCACTGCCGAGCCGCCTTCGCCCCCGACGATTGGTTGCTGCTCCGCCAGGCCGTGGCCGCCGGCTGTGGCAGTCCGTTCACCACCAGCGTCGGCCGGTTGTTCGATGCCGTGGCCTCCCTGCTGGATCTGGTGCAGGGGCTGGGCCATGAGGGCCAGGGCGGCCAGGTGGTGCAGGCCGCCGCCGCCCGGGCGTCCCGGGAGCGGCGGGCCTATCCGCTGCCGTTGCGGCGGGCCCCGAGCGGCCTTGCCTGGGCCGCCCCTGGCACGGTGTCAGTCGGTTCCCCTCCGCCCCTGGGTTGGCTCGACTGGCGGCCCCTGCTGGCCGCCCTGCTGGCGGACATCGACGCCGGCATGCCTGTCGCCGTCTGCGCCGCCCGGGTCCAGAACGGTCTGGCCCGGGGGGCGGCCCGGGCCCTGGCGCGGGCCGCCCGCAGCCCGGAGTGGAGGCGTGTTCCGGCGGCTTCTGATCCCCCTCCGGGGCTGGCCGTGGCCCTGGCCGGAGGTTGTTTCCAGAACCGCTTGTTGCTGGAAGGCATGATTGCCGCCCTGCGGGGCCGGGGGCTGCGGCCCTATTGGGGAGAGGCGCTCCCCGCCAACGACGGCGGCCTCGCCCTGGGGCAGGTGTGGGCGGTGGCCCTGGGGCTCACCGCCCTCAGCGATGGCGCTTCTCCTCCCTAGACCGGATCGATGGCAAGGGAGTTCAGCATGTGCCTGGCGGTGGCCGGTCGCATTGTTTCGGTCCACGTGGAGGCCGGCGCCGCCCACGACGATCCCCTGGGGCGCTGCGCCGAGGTGGACTTCGGCGGCGTGCGCCAACGGGTGAGCCTGGCCTGTCTGGAGGACGCCCGGGTGGGCGATCGGGTGCTGGTGCACGTGGGGCTGGCCCTGTGCGTGGTGACGGAGCAGGGTCCGTGATCGGTGCCGATGCCGCAGCGGCGGCCCCGCGGGTGCGGGCGCTGGTGGCGGCCCTGGCGGCCACGTGCACCCGCCCTTGGACCCTGATGGAAGTGTGTGGCGGCCAGACCCACGTGATCGTGGGCGCCGGCCTGGATCAACTGTTGCCCCCGGGGCTGCGTCTGATCCACGGGCCCGGCTGTCCGGTGTGTGTCACCGGCGCTGTCTGGCTGGATCAGGCCCTGGCCCTCACCCGTCTGCCCGGCTTGATTCTCTGTTCCTACGGCGACATGCTGCGGGTGCCGGGATCGTCGGTGGGGACGGATCTGCTTGCCGCCCGGGCCGCCGGGGGTGACGTGCGGCTGGTGACTTCGCCGCTGCAGGTGCTGGCCCTGGCCCGGGCCCATCCCCAGCGGCCGGTGGTGTTCCTGGCCGTGGGCTTTGAGACCACCGCCCCCGCCACCGCCCTGTTGGCCCGTCAGGCCCTGACAGCGGGGCTGGCCAATCTCTGGCTGCTGTGCGCCCATGTGCGCGTGGTGCCGGCGATGGCGGCCCTGTTGGCGGATCCCGCCTGCCCGGTGCAGGGATTTCTGGCGGCTGGCCATGTGGGGGCGGTGATGGGCACAGCCGAATTGGCGGCGTTGGTGGACCGCTGGCGGCGGCCGGTGGTGGTGAGTGGCTTCACCCCCGAGGAGTTGCTCCGTGCCCTGCTGGCGGCCGTGACCCAACTGGAGGCGGGCCAGGCCCATTTGGCCAATTGCTACGGCCAGGTGGTGCGTCCCGCCGGCAATCCGGCCGCCCGGGACCTGCTGGCGGAGGTGTTTGAAGTGGTGGATCGGCCGTGGCGGGGCCTGGGCACGATCGCCGCTGGCGGCCTGGCCCTGCGCCCGCCCTACGACTGCCTCGATGCCCAACGGCGCTTTGGATCCGTCCTGGCTACGGCCGCCGCGGCTGACGCAACCGCCGGGGCGGCGCTGGCGCCGCCGCAACCTTCCCCCTGCCTGGCCGGCTCCATCCTGCAGGGGAAAGCCCTGCCCAGCGACTGCTCCGCCTTCGGCGGCGCCTGCACCCCCGAGCGTCCCCTGGGGGCACCGATGGTGTCGAGTGAGGGGGCCTGTGCCGCCTATCACCGCTACCGCCCGGTCGCCGTCCACCGGTCATGAGCGCCTCCCTGGGCGGCTCCTTGGGCGGCTCCCTGGGGGAGCGGATTCGCCTGGCCCATGGCGGGGGCGGCGTGGCGATGCAGCAGTTGATCGCCAACGAACTGAGCGGGTTGTATGCCGATCCCACCCAGCTGCTCCACGATGCCGCCAGCCTGGCCCTGCCCCACGGCCGGTTGGCGTTCAGCACCGACAGCTACGTGGTGCAGCCCCTGGAGTTTCCCGGCGGGGATATTGGCCGGCTGGCGGTGATCGGAACCGCCAACGACCTGGCGATGGTGGGCGCCCGACCGCTGCATCTGAGCGTGGGCCTGATTTTGGAGGAGGGGCTGGAGCTGGTGGTGCTGCGGCGGGTGATCGCTTCCCTGGCCGCCGCCGCCCGCGAGTGCGGTGTCACGGTGGTGACCGGGGACACCAAGGTGGTGGAGCGGGGCAAGGGGGATGGGGTGTTCATCAACACCAGCGGCCTCGGCCTGTTGGACGGCCTGGCGCCGATCGGGCCGGCGGCGATCCGCCCCGGTGACCAGCTGGTGGTGAGTGGGGATCTCGGTCGCCATGGGGTGGCGATCCTGGCGGCTCGCCATGGGTTGCGGCTGGAACCTCCCTTCCCCAGCGACTGCGCCCCCCTATGGCCGGCGGTGCAGCGCCTGTTGGCGGCCGGCCTGCGGCCCCATGGCCTGCGGGACCTCACCCGCGGTGGCCTGGCCGCCGCCCTGCAGGAACTGGCCAGCGCCGCCGCCGTGGATCTGGTGATCGAGGAACCCCTGGTGCCGGTGGCGGAGCCGGTGGCGCGCACCTGTGCCCTGTTGGGGTTGGAGCCATGGCAGCTGGCCAATGAAGGGCGCTTTCTGGCGGTGCTGCCGGCGGCGGCCCTGGCGCCGGCCCTGGCGTTGCTTCAGCCCAGCGGCGCCACCTGGATCGGCACGGTGGAGGCGGGCCCGAGCCGGGTGCGGCTGCGCACCGGCTTCGGCAGCGAGCGGCTGTTGGCGCCCCTCAGCGGCGACCTGCTCCCCCGCATCTGCTGAGCCCGCATCGGCAGAGCCCGCCTTGATTAGAACACCCGCAGCTCCGCCAGGCCATTGGGCCCGGCGCTGAAGCCGCTGATCTCCACAAGGGCGTCGGTGGTGGCGGCGTAGCCGGCCGTGGCGTTGTTCAGGGCCAGGAAGCTGCGGCTGCCGAAGCTGAAGGTGGCGGCTCCGTTGGCGGGGAATCGGGCCGAGGTGAGCAGGGCCCCAAGGGCGGCGGTGGTAAGGGCCGTGACCGATCCCAACACCGTGGGATAGAGCGGCGTGGTGCGCAGCACCGGGGTGTCGATGACATCGTCGAGCACCGCGAAGTCGGTGATGCGATCGATGGCCGTGGCGCTGAACAGGGAGGTGGTGAGGCTCAGCATCTGGAAGACATCCGCTCCGCCCAGGCCGGTGAGGCTGTCGCTGGCGCTGGTGAAGGTGAGCACATCGGCGCCGGGGCTCGGGGCCGGGTTGACGGTGTCGTCGTTGCTGATCGTGCCGGTGACCGCCGTGGTGGTTTTGCGGGTGTAGCCACTGCCGTTGGCGAGGGTGAGTTGCACCGTCTCGTTGGCCTCGATGATCGGATCGGCCAGGGGATCGATCACCACCGAGGCACTGGCGGCATGGGCGGGGATGACCACGCTGGAGCCAATTGCGGCGTAGTCGACGCCCATGGTGGCCGTGCCCGCCGTGGTGACGTTCACCAGGAGCGGATCGGCGGTGGCCACCGAGCGGGTCACGGTGAACACCAGGTTGGCGAGGCCGTCCTCCGCCACCGCCGTCGGCGCCGCGAGGCTGAGGGTCACCCCCGGCAGGTCGTCGTTGAGGATGAGGCCACTGGCGCTCTGGGGCGTGAGGGTGCGGTAGCCGTTGCCGGGCAGCACGGTGAGCAACACGGTTTCGTTGGCTTCCACCGTGAGGTCGCTGGTGGGATTCACGGTGACGCTGGCCGTGCTGGCTCCGGCCGCAAAGGTGAGGCTGGTGCCGAGGCTGGCGTAGTCGACGCCATGGGTGGCGCTGCCGCCCACGCCGTAGGCCACGGTGAGGGGGGCCGTGAACGGACCGGTGCGGCTGAAGGTGAAGATCAGGTTCGGGGCGCCGTTCTCCAACACCTGGGCGGGGGCCACGGCCAGGCTGATCAGGGGCACGTCGTCATTGGTGATCGTGCCGACCATCGCGGTCGGGGTGCCGATCCGATAGCTGGGATCGGGCAGGAGGGTGAGGCTCACCGTTTCATTCGGCTCCACCTCCAGATCGGCGATCGGCGTCACCACCACGGTGGCCGAGCTGGAGCCGGGCGCAAAGCTGACGCTGGGGGGGAGGTCGCCGTAGTCCACCCCCTTGGTGGCGGTCCCCCCGACGGCCAGGGCCACGGTCAGCGCCTGGTCCACCACGCCGCTGCGGGTCAGGGTGACGATCAGGGGGTCCGGGCCGTCCTCGTTCACCGCACTAGGGCTGAGGCTGGCCAGGATCACGGGCAGATCGTCGTTGAGGATCAGGCCGGTCACCGGATCCAGGCTGTCCACCCGATAGAAGGCCTCAGCCACCAGGGCCAGACTCACCGTTTCATCGTGTTCGTAGTCGCCGTCGGCCAGGGGGTCCACGACCACGGTGGCGCTGCTGGCACCGGCGGCGAAGGTCACGCTGTTGGCGATGGCGGCGTAGTCCACCCCATTGATCGCGACGCCGCCAACGGCCAGGGTCGCCGTTAGGGGGGCGGTGGTGGGACCGGTGCGTTGGAGGGTGTAGAGCAGGGTGCCCGGGCCATCTTCGCCGGTGCTGCCGGGTGCCAGGGTCAGCGATAGCGCCGGCAGGTCGTCGTTGCCCAGGATGGCGGTGAGGGGGAGGGCGGAGTCCGCCACGTAGCGATCGGCCGCCAGCAGGCCCAGCACGATCGTTTCGTCCGCTTCGCAGTCAGGGTCGGCGGTGGGGGTGAGGAGCAGGCTGGCGGTGGCCTCCCCCGCCGCGAAGGTCACGCTGGTGGCACTGCTGGAGTAGTCGAGGCCCGGCGTGGCACTACCCCCGAAGCTCAGCTCCACCGTCAAGGGTTCGGCGGTCACCAGGGAGCGGCTGAGGGTCACCAGGATCGGCGTGCCACTGTCCTCCTGCACGGAAAGGGCGTCGAGGGCCAGGCTGATCGCCGGCAAGTCGACGTTGAGGATCGTTGCCTCCACCGGCACGCTGGTGCCGATGCGGTAGCCGGGGCCGTCGCTGAGGCCCAGCACCACCGTTTCATCGGCTTCCGCCAGGGCATCCTGAATCGGACGCACCCGCAGGGTGGCCGTTGGGGCGTAGGGAGCGAACTGGAGGCTGGAGCCGATCGGGTCATAGTCGCTGCCGTTGTCGGCCGTGCCGGTCAGGCTCAAGGCCACGGTGAGGGCGGTGGCGGTGGCCACCGAGCGGGTGACGGTGACCACCATCGCCTCGCCGCCGTTTTCGGTCACCTGGATGGGCGACAGGCTCAGGGTCAGCTCCGGAAGATCGCTGTTCAGGATCGTGGCCATCACCGCACTGCCGCTGGCGATGGCGTAGGCGTCACTGGGAACCAGATTGAGTTCCACCGTTTCATCACACTCCACCAGGCCATCCGCCACGGGAGTCACGGTCAGCGTGGCGCTGGCCTCGCCGGCGGCAAAGTTGACGCTGGTGCCGATCGGCTCGTAATCGCTGCCGGCGGTGGCGGTGCCAGCCACGGCGAAGTTCACGGTGAGGGGGGCCTCGGTGAGACCGCCGCGCTCGAAGCGATAGGTGAGGGTGGTGCCATCAATCTCGGTGATGGCCGTTGGCGACAGGCTGAGGCTGATCAGGGGCAGATCGTCGTTTTGGATCGTGCCGATGGCACCGTTAACGGAGCCCAGGCTGTAGCCGTTCCCACTGGCCAGGCTCACCACCACCGTTTCGTCGTGTTCGAACGTGGCATCCGCGATGGGATCCACCAGCAGGCTGGCGCTGGTGGCAAAGGCGGGGATCGTGAGGGTGGGCAGGCCGGTGGCGGTGGGGACCACCTGGTAATCGCTGTCGGCATTGGCCGTGCCCCCCAGGCTATAGCTCACCGTGAGCGGATCGGCGGTCGCCACGTTGCGGCTGATGCTGAAGCTGAGCTGACCGGGGGCGTCCTCGGCGATTGCCGCCGCCGCCAGAGTGAGGCTCACCGTCGGCAGGTCGTCGTTGAGGATCGTGCCGACCACCGGGCCCGAGCTGCCCAGCCGATAGCCCGCTCCGGGGCTAAGGGTGAGCTCCACCATTTCGTTGGCTTCCACCGTGCTGTCCGGGGTGGGGTTGGCGGTCACCACGGCGGTGGTGGCATTGGCGGCGATGGTGACGGTGCGCACCACCCCGTTCGCCGCGATGCCGCTGTAGTCACCCCCCACGCTGGCGCTGCCGCCCACCAGATAGCTCACCGTCAGCGGGCTGATGCTCGGCTGGGAGCGAGTGAACAGGAAGTCCAGATTGGCCGTGCCGTCCTCCAGCACCGTCGCTGTCCCCAGGCTCAGGGTGATCAGGGGCTGGTCGTCATTGCGCAGGACGCCGATCACCGGGGCGATGGTGGCCAGCTGATAGCCGCTGCCTGCGACCAGGGTGAGGGCGACGGTTTCATCCCCTTCGTCCTGCCCATCCGGAGTGGGATCAAGGGTCAGGCTGGCACTGTTGGCCCCGGCGGCAATGGTGACGCTGGTGCCGATGGCGCCGTAGTCGACCCCGTTGGTGGCGCTGCCCGCCACGCTGAACTGGACCGTGAGCGGGGTGGGGTCGGCCGTGGGACGGCTCACGGTGTAGATCAGGTTGGCTGGGCCGTCCTCGTCCACGGCGAAGGGGGCGAGGCTGAGGCTGATGGCGGGGGTGGGATCGGCGCCGCTGATGGTGCCGCTGATTCGGTAATGCCCCAGGCTGCCGAAATCGCTATAGCCGCTGGGGGTGCTGGCGGTGGGTGTGCCGAAACCGACCCCATCCAGCCGCAGGGCATAGCTGCCGGTGGCCAGCCCGGTGAGGTTGAGGCTGGCCGCCAAGCCCGCCGGATTGGAGCTGGCCACCACCGTGCCGGTGCTGTCGAGCAGATCCACCGCCAGATCAAGGTTGGTGCCGTTCTCCACCCAGGCGGTGCTGGTGGTGGCATCGCTGACCGTGGCGTAGGTGCTGCTCACCTCCCCTCCCCAGATCCCATCGCGATCGATGAAGGCGCGATAGAGGTAGGGATCGAAGCTGAGGTTGATGGCCCCTGGGCTGAGGAGATCGAAACGGAACCAGTCGGTGTCTGTGCGGGTTTCGATGCTGCCGAATTGGCTCACGCTGCCGCCATTGAGGAACAGGAAGCCAGCCGTGGCGAAGCTATTCCCTTCCTGATCACCCAGAACGGAGACGCCATTGTTGGCCACGATGACGGCCAGGTCGTCGGCACCCTTGCTGTTATTGGCGCTGGCACCCGTGTTGTTGCTGCGGTAGTAGGAGCCGCTGTCCCAGGTGCTGACCGACTGGTCGTAGCTGGCGCCCATGATCGGTGCCCAGCCATTTTCGCCGCTGCCATGTCCCTGGTAATAGGTCGCCGCGGGTGTGCTGATGCCGTCGTGGGTGAGGCCAAGGCTGTGGCCTGCCTCATGGCTGCTGGCCTCGGATACCCCCGACAAGGAGCCGTTGTAAACATAAGCGGGGGTGTCGCTGTCCCAGGTGAAACTGTTGATGTAGGCGATGCCTCCCGATGTTTTGGAGGAGGGACCGAAGCTGCTGATCACCACACGGATCCCGTAGTTGGGATCGCTGGCGTTGGTTTTGATCAGCCAGTCAGCTGCTGGCTCCTGGGTGGTGACGTTGATGTCAAGACCGGTGAAGTCTGCCGCAACCCGCTGCCACACACGCTGAATCAAGGTGAGTTCTGTGTTGCTGAAGGCCGCCGGATTGCCGTCGCTATCAAAGGCGGGCGAGTAGAAGCTCGTCCCCATTGTCGTGTTATTCCATGCGGTTCCAGTGGTGGTGTGGCCGTTGAAATCCAGATAGATGGTGGTGTTCGCCGTGGGGTTGGAGTGGAGGCGAAAGGTGTCAGCGAAGGCCACCAAGGGGGTGGCCAGCGTGAGGGCGGTCGCTGGGGCGAGGCTGCCGTTGGCGATCAGCTCGCGATCCGCTGGCAGGGCGGCACACACCAGGGGGGGCAGAGGGATCGACGCCGCCACGTTCGGCGCACTGATTGGCGCACTGATTGGCGCACTGATCGGCGCCTCGGGGCCCTGCTGCCGCAGCCTGCGCAGGCGCCGCTCGAATCGGGAGGCAGAACGGCCCATGGCAGCTGTGCTGGAGATCTGAACCTAAGTGCCGCAGCAAGGCTGGTCGCTGGACAGCGCTGGTTGGTTCAGAGCTCCTGGCGCATCACCGGCTGGACTGCGCCACCACCGCGAAGAACGGATCCCCCTGGCCGCCGAGCCACCCCAGGGGCCCCTCCGCCCGGGTGGGTTCAGCAATCCGCAGCGGTGGGGGCCAGCCCTGCGCCACCAATACCCTTGCCACCAGCGCCAGGCGCCCCTGATCGCTGGCCTCGGTCCAGATCCGCGGTGCCTTCTGGGCAAACATCCGATTCGAAAAGGCCACGATCAGCTGGCCCCCTGGGTGCACCACCCGCAGCAATTCGGCGGCCACCGCTTCCGGATACTCCAGGTACTGCCAGCCCGCCACGATCAGGGCGGCATCGATGCTGGCGCTCTCCAGGGGCAGCCGCTGATCACGGTTGAGGTTCTGCCGCCAATGGCGCGTCAGCCGTGGGTTGGCCTCCAGCTCCCGGGCGTTGAGGCCGTGGCCGATCACGGCGGCGTAGGCCACGGTGTCGGGCAGATGGCTGACCCAGCTGCTCATCAGATCGAGCACCACCGCCCCGGGGGGGATCCGTTCGGCGTAGAGCGCCCTGAGCCGGGCACGGAACGCCCCGTCGAGATGCTGAACAAAACGCGGTTCGGCATAGAACTGGGCGTCATCGGAGCGGTCGAGCTTCCAGCGTTCCTCCCCGCTGAGCACCTGCACGGCCATGGCGACGGTCTGCCAAAGCCCCAGTCAATCGGGTTTCCCGTGCCACCGTGTCCCCTGGCCGACCGTGGCGGTCACGGTGGCCCCGGCAGGTGAGCGTTGGCGGACGACTTCACGATTGCGGTGGCCCTGGAGGGCCAGCTCCGCCTCGACGACCAGCCGGCGCTGCAGGAGGCCGTGGCCCTGGCGCGGCGCCAGCCTGGGGCCCGTCTGCTGCTGCTGGCCTGCCGGCCCGAGGGCCTGCGGCTGCGGGGGCCCCAGCAGCGGCGGCTGGAGGCGGAGGCCCTCGACTCCCTGCGGACCCGCCTCGCGGCGGTGGGGATCCCATTGCTCCACTTCCCTCAGCACACCACAGCGCAGGCCCTGGCCGCGATCGCTCCCGAGCGGCGTCCGGCGCTGGTGCTGCAGGCCCACGAAAGCCGGTTGTTTGCGGATTGGCCGCTGCCCGCCGCCACCTTCCCCCGGGTGTTCTCGGACTTCCGCCGTGGCCTGGGCACCCCCCCGGAACCTCCCCTGCCCCCCCCGCCCCTGGACGGCCTCGGCGGGTCCCTGGAGGTCGGGGAGGGCTGGCCTGGGTGCGCTCCCGTGCCTGGTCCCCAGCCCTTTCACCCCCGCGCCGATCCCCGCAGCGCCTTCCCCTTCCGCGGGGATGAGCCCACCGCCCTGGCCCGTCTGCAGCACTACGTGGTGGGCTCCGAAGGGCTGCGCACCTACAAAGCCAGCCGCAACGGACTGGTGGGCACGGAGTTCTCCTCCAAGGTCTCGCCGTTTCTGGCGATCGGTTCCCTTTCGGTGCGCCGCATCTGGCACACCGTTCTCCGCTATCAGGAGCTGCACGGCGCCGACGAGGGGTCGGAATGGATGAAACAGGAACTGCTCTGGCGCGAGTTCTTCCTCTGGTCGGAACAGTGCCATGGCGCCCGCTTTCACGCCCCGGGCGGCATTCAGGAGCGGCCGCCGCAGTGGCGGGAGGATCGGGAGTGCTTCCGACGCTGGACCCGGGGCGACAGCGGCCACCCCCTGATCGATGCCCAGCTCCAGGAACTGCTGGCCACCGGCTACCTCTCCAACCGGGGGCGCCAATGGGTGGCCTCCCATTTCATCCATGATCTACGCCTGCCCTGGATCTGGGGCGCCCGCTTCTTCGAGTGGGCGCTGATCGATGCCCATCCCGCCCTGAATACGGGCAATTGGGCCTACCTGGCCGGCGTTGGATCCGACCCCCGCAGCTTCGGCGGCACCCCTCGCCGCTTCAACCTCGAACGACAGCAGCAGCTCTACGACCCCGAGGAGAGGCATCGCCAGCTCTGGTTATGACGGCGTGAAGAGAAAGTGCGAGGGAGGGCAATGGACGCCGACATTAGCAGCATTCAGCTGTAGTAATAAGCCCCATTGTCTTGCTTATTGCCGACGAAACTGCAGTGAAGGGCGACATCCCAGAGTGCCTTGTGGATGGGGGTGGGGTCGTAGCGAATGTGCTCAGGGAATTGAGATCGAATCAGTTCGGTGGCATTCCATGCGTTGTAGTGCGGGATGCGCGAATTGAGATGGTGGGCCACATGGGTGGAGCCGATGCCGTGATGCAGCAGATTAAGAAGGGGGCCATAGGGACGATCCACGGTTTGAAGGGCTCCTTTAGCCCAGTCCCAGTCTTCCGTCGAGAAGTGAGGGATGGCCGGATCCGTATGCTGCAACCAGGTGTAGGACACCAGCCAAGCATTCACGATCAGATAGGGAAGTCCATAGACGCACAGCACACGGGCGATTGAGGTGTTGATCATCGCCAAGGCCAGCAGTGCGAGGACACCAATGATGCCAAGATTGGATGTTCTCATCAAGCCAATCCACTTGCCAGGAAAGAGCTTGCGAATTCCGGAGTTGAACGGTGGAATAGTGGTGAAGTGTGAGGTTGGTTGGCCATAGTCTGGCCCGCTGGAAACCCCAATCAGCAAATACAAGGGCCAACCTACGAGCAGGTGAATGGCCAACGAGACCACGGCATAGAAGGAGGGCCCTAGAAACCGCTTGAGGGCGATGCTAAATGTTGCCCAGCGTGAATCTTGAAGGGCGGGGACATGGGTTTCTCCCGCTTCCAAGTGATTGCAATTGGCATGATGCACCGCATGGCTGCGCTGCCAGGAAAAATAGGGAACAAGCAGCAGGCTGTGCAGGGTGAACCCAATAAAGTTTTCCACAGTTTGGTTGGGATGGAAGGCATTATGTCCGCATTCATGGGCCAAGACCCAGCATCCTGTGGCCAATGTGCCGGTGACCACGGCATAGACAATCCAGAGCGGTGCCGCACTCCACTGCAGCGGGATGAAGCCGCCCACGCTGTAGGCAGCCAACGACGTCAATAGGGAGAAGGCCAGGCTTCTCCAGGCTTTGCCAACGTTCTTCTCGGTGAGATGTTCAGGAATGGAGGCCAGCAATTGCTGCTTGGTTGGCCATGGCTTCAACGTTGACTCTTGGTTGAAGGGGCCTTGGCTGGCCTGGTCGCGTCGTGAATCGATCGCTGATTGAGTCATGAATGAATCGTTCTAATTTTGCCCCAAGTAAGGCAAAATCCACTGTTGGGATAAGAACTTAGCTGCAATCCGCCCCCCGCCGTGGCTGGCTGCCGCAGATCGCGCTTCCGCTCCCTGCCGTAGGGCCTTCGGGCCTCGCTCGGGATCCTTGCCCGT
The DNA here is from genome assembly GCA_903856805.1 of uncultured cyanobacterium. GTDB lineage: Bacteria > Cyanobacteriota > Cyanobacteriia > PCC-6307 > Cyanobiaceae > Cyanobium. Next base: position 44,727 of record CAIOCZ010000022.1, read on the forward strand.
TGATCAGCACCTCCTGTCTTGGTCCCCGTCGCGACCACGCACCTCCCCTTCCAGGGACAGGATCGGGGGCATCACCCGTTCCACCGTCCGTTCCCCGTGCACCTGCGCATCGGCTGCCAGCTTGAGGTCCACTGCGACCAACCCACCCCCCTGCTGGCCCTGGTGCATCCCCATGGCAGCCTGGTGCCGGATCTCCTGGCCCCGGAGCGGTTGCAGTGGGGGCCCGAACGCGCTTATGAGGTGCTCAGCGACCTCTCCGGTAACCGCTGGTGCCGCCTGCTGGCCCCCGCCGGCACCACCCGCCTGCACTACGCCGCCACCCTCCACTGTTCGGACGCGGTGGATCCCGTGCTGCCGTCGATGGGCGCCTGTCCAGTGGAGGCCCTGCCGATCGACACCTACCGCTTCCTCAACCCCAGCCCCTATTGCGACACCCCGGCCCTGATGGAGCTGGCCTGGAGCACCTTCGCGGGGGTGGCCCCGGGCTGGCCCCTGGTGCAGGCCATCTGCGATTGGGTGCATGGCCGCATCCGCTTCGATTACGAGGCGGTGCGCCCCCATAAGCGCGCCAGTGATGCCCTCGCCGATGGCGCCGGCGTCTGCCGCGACTACGCCCACCTGGCCATCAGCCTCTGCCGGTGCCTCAACATCCCCGCCCGCCACTGCACCGGCTACCTCGGCTACACCGGGATTCCCATGGGGGAGGCGCCGGTGGATTTCTCCGCCTGGTTCGAGGTGTTCCTTGCCGACCGTTGGGTTGTCTTCGATGCCCGCCACAACATCCCCCGCTGCGGCCGGGTGTTGATCGCCCGGGGGCGGGATGCCGCCGATGTGCCCTTCCTGCGCTCCTTCGGCCCCCATCAGCTCACCGGCTTCGAGGTGATCACCGAGTTGATCACCTAGCGGCTCGTTGCCTCCGCTCGCCCTCCCTACGCTCCCTGGGTCAGCTTCGGTCCTCCGGGCGGGCGCCCTCCGTTGCCAGGTTGATGTCGATCTCGCGGGAGCCCTTCTGGAGTCAACCCCTCCCCCAGCTGCTGGCAGACCTGGACACCGGCGCCGCTGGGCTCACGGCGGCGGAGGCGGAGCGGCGTCTGCTGCGGCAGGTGGCCGCCCTTGGCGAGCGGCGCCAGCTGCCGCCGGCCCTGATGCTGTTGCTGCGCCAGTTCACCAGCCCGATCATCCTGATCCTGGCGGTCGCGGCCCTGTTGTCGTTCCTGTTGGAGTCGCCGACCGACGGCTTGATCATCCTGGCGATTGTGCTGATCAGCGGCCTGCTGGGGTTCTGGCAGGAACACGGCGCCAGCCGGGTGGTGGAGCAGTTGCTGCGCACCGTGGCCAGCACGGTGCGCGTCTGCCGCGACGGCCAGCCGTGCACCATCCCCCACGACCAGGTGGTGCCCGGAGATCTGCTGGTGCTGGAGGCCGGCGCGGCGATTCCCGCCGACTGCCGGCTGCTGGAGGAACGGGATCTGAGCGTGGATGAGGCGGCCCTCACCGGCGAAAGCTTTCCCGTGAGCAAGCATCCGGTGGCGGTGCCCGCCGCCGCACCACTGGCGGAGCGCCGCAACGTCCTGTTCTTCGGCACCCATGTGGTGAGCGGCAGCGGTCGGGCGCTGGTGGTGGCCACCGGGCGGGACACCGCCTTCGGGGCGATCGCCGAGCGGCTGCGGCAGCGCAGCCCGGAAACGGAATTCGAGCGTGGGGTACGCCAGTTCGGCGCCCTGCTGCTGGAGGTGACCCTGCTGCTGGTGCTGGCGATCTTCGCCGGCAATGTGGTGCTGCAGCGGCCGGTGGCGGACTCGTTCCTGTTTGCCCTGGCCCTGGGGGTGGGGCTGACGCCCCAGCTGCTGCCGGCGATCATCAGCGTCAACCTGGCCCGGGGCGCCCGCCGCATGGCCGCCCAGAAGGTGATCGTGAAGCGGCTGGCGGCGATCGAGAACTTCGGCAGCATGACCATCCTTTGCTCCGATAAAACCGGCACCCTCACCGAGGGGGAGCCCCAGCTGCGGCGCTGTTGTGGCCTCGATGGCCGGCCCAGTGCCCGGGTGTTGGAGCTGGCCCAGGTGAACGCCGGCTTTGCCAGTGGCTTCAGCAATCCGCTGGATGGGGCCATTGCCCGGGGGTTGGGCGGGTTGGGCGATCCCCAGGCGCACGAAGTGCCAGCCACCCTGCCCCCCCCGGCGTTGGAGCACTGGAGCAAGCTCGACGAATTGCCGTTCGATTTCCTGCGCAAGCGCCTGAGTGTGCTGGCCCGCCGCGATGGCGAACCGGTGCTGATCACCAAGGGGGCGTTCGCCAAGGTGCTGGAGGTGTGCGATTGGGCGGAAGCGCCGGACGGCAGCCTGCTGCCCCTCGCCGTGGCCCGGCCCGTCCTGGAGGCCCTCTTTGCCGAATGGAGTGATGCCGGCGAGCGGGTGCTGGCGGTGGCGATGCGGCGCTGGCCGCCGGAGGGGGAGCGGCTGCCGCGGGCGGTGGGCCGGGCCGATGAGGCGGGCCTCACCCTGGTGGGGTTGGTGGGCCTGAGTGATCCGATCAAGCCCGGGGTGGCCGCCACCGTGGCCGACCTGGCCCGGCTCGGCGTGCGCCTCAAGATCATCACCGGCGATAACGCCAGGGTGGCGGAACGGGTGGCTCGGGAGGCGGGTCTGGCCCGGCCCGAACCGCTCACCGGCGCCCGCCTCGACCATCTCAGCGATGACGCCTTGCCGGTGTTGGCCCGGGAGCGGGATGTGTTCGCCGAGATCGAACCGCGCCAGAAGGAGCGCCTGATCCGGGCCCTGCAGCGGGCCGGCCATGGGGTGGGCTACCTCGGCGATGGCATCAATGACGCGCCCGCCCTCCATGCCGCCGATGTGGGGCTATCGGTGCAGGGGGCGGTGGATGTGGCCCGGCAGGCGGCGGACATCGTGCTGCTGGATGCCGACCTGGGGGTGTTGCTGGCGGGCATCCGCGAGGGCCGTCGCACCTTTGCCAACACTCTTAAATACGTGTTCATGGCCACCAGTGCCAATTTCGGCAACATGCTGAGTATGGCGGTGGCGTCGTTGCTGTTGCCCTTTCTGCCCCTTCTTCCCAAGCAGATTCTGCTCACCAATCTGCTCACCGACTTGCCGGAGATGACGATTGCCGGCGATCGCGTGGATGCCGATTGGATCGCCAGGCCCCATCGCTGGAGCATTCCCTTCATTCGCCGGTTCATGGTGACCTTCGGGCTGGTGAGTTCGTTCTATGACGGGCTCACCTTCGTGATTCTGCTGGGCGTGCTGAAGGCCAATCCTGCCCAGTTCCGCACCGGTTGGTGCCTGGAATCGGTGGTGTCGGCGGCGGCGATCGTCTTGGTGATCCGCACCCGGGGCCCCCTGCTGCGCAGCCGCCCCTCCAGCGGCTTGATCGTGGCCACCGCCACCGTGCTCGTGGCCACCCTGCTGCTGCCTTGGACCCCCCTGGGCCACCTGTTCGGCCTGGTGCCGCTGCCGCCCTTGTTTCTGGTGTTACTGGCCCTGGTGCTGCTGGCCTACGTGATGAGCGCCGAACTGGCCAAGCGTTGGTTCTATCGCCACTGGGGGGCCCAGGATTGAGGTCCCTCCAGCTGTCAGCGCCGCTCGCTCCGTCCCAGCTGCCAGGTCTGCAGGCCGCAGGCCGCGGCGCGGCTGAGGTCGCCATCGGGGCGGAGGTCGAACACCCATCCGGGCGACTGCATGCTGCAGGCCAGGGCGCGCCAGGCGAGGGGGCGGCTCTGGCGAAAGCCCGGCAGCAGCACCACCGCCGCAGCATTGCGGAAGGCGCAGGTCACATCACTTTCCAGCTCACAGCTGCCGGGGATGCCGCCGCTTTGATTGCTCATGGCCAGCAGGCTGGTGAGCACCACCAGGTTCTGGGGACGGTCGAGGATCACCAACCGGGCCCCCTGGCCCAGTAGGTCTCGGCAGAGGTCCAGCCCGGCGGCGGATTGCAGGGGGTCCCGATGGCGCAGGGGGGTGAGTCCGAGGATCACAATGCGGCGGCCCTGCAGGGAACTGTCGCGTAATCCCATCAGTTGGGAACTGATGAACTGGGCCGCATCGCTTTCGAAACAGATCATGGGCGCCATGGGACGGAGGGGGACGGGGGCAGCGGTTTGAAGCTATATGTATTTAGTGAAATATTTATGGGTTAACATCAGTACTGCATCGTCAATGCCGCCGATCTGTTGCATCCACGCGCTGCCGCAACTTGGCGAGGGCGCGCTGTTCATGCCGTTGAACTTTGTATTGGCTCAGCCCTGTTTCGCGGGACACGTCTGCGAGGGAGCTTTTCTGTTCCTGGAAATAGCGTAAATCGAGGATTTGCCGCTCCAGTCTCGAGAGCTGCTCCAGTTGGGCGTGTAACCACCGGTAGTCCTCCGGCAGCAGCGGTTCGCGGCCGTCGCTGATCCAATCGAGCAGGGTGCCGCGCCCCTCATCGTGCCCGCAGTCCCGATCCAGGGGCACCAGTTGCCGCACCCGCAGGGCCGCCAGGGCCCGCTCCAACCGCCGCGGCGGCACCTCCAGGGCCACGGCCAGCTCGGCCGTGGACATCGCTGTTCTCGCCTGTTGCCGCATCTGGTTGGCGCGGGCCGCCAATTCCAGTAGGGGATTGGGCACCCGGATCAGGTGGCCGTGCTCCTGGAGATGGTTCTGCACCGCCTGTTGAATCCACCAGTAGCCGTAGGTGGAAAAGCGATAGCCGCGGCTGGGGTCGAAGCGTTGCACCGCCTGGATCAGGCCGATGTTTCCTGCCTGAATCAGATCCATGGCGTCCTGCTGAAGATGGGCGATCCGGCGTTGATGGCGCAAACTGATGGAAATAACCAGGCGCAGATTGGCGCGAATCATCCGCTGCATGGCCCGCCGGCCCCGCCGTTCCAGGATCGCATCGTTGTTCAGGGCTGATTTCCAGCGTTGGACCAGGGTGCCGAGATGGATTTCCTCCGCTGGAGTTAGCAGCGGAATGGCGCGAACTGATCTGATGTAGTCGCTGTAGGCATCGTTCATGCGCCGCAGTTTCTTAGCCGCAGTGATCCTGAACCTTCAGTCCCTGTTTTCGCTTTTTCATGGCGGATCTGCTGCACTTTTGATGTAGAAAATCTCTTGTGTCAGGGTATGGCCAGCAAAAAAGCCCGCCAACTGGCGGGCTGCTGCATCGTTTCCCCAGGGGGATCCGCTTCCTTAGCAGGTGTAAGCCTTGGCCAGCTTGGTGTAGTCGAGGGCAATCTCCTTGATGTCCTCAGCTTTGGCCATCAGATCATCGCCGAGGGCACAGACTTGCTTGAGGTTAACCAGGCAATTGGTCGAGGCAACGATGTGGTGAAGCCCTTTGGGGCCACGACCATGGCCACCGCTGAGGCTGGCCTGGTCGGCGTCACTGAGAAACTGCAGGGAGATGGTGGAGGTCATTCGCAAAATTGGCGCGATGGACCTGGCCAGCCTGTGGGCCTCGGCTTGCCCCGTGCGTTCCCCTCAGCGGCACTGCCACGGTCATGCGTCACCCACCGTTACTCCCGTATCGACTCCATAGGCTGAAATCGTTCCTGGACTTGTTGGTTATGTCTCTGATTCGTTGGGAGCCCCTGCGCGACATTGAAGACATGCTCGGGCGTTATGGCCGTTCGATGGGCCTCCCCTTGGCCCGTGGCATGGAGCCGTTTAATAACGGCGAATGGTGTCCACGGGTGGATATTAGTGAAAAGGATTCCTCTTACACCATCCGCGCTGAATTGCCTGGCGTGAAGCGCGAGGACGTCAAGGTGACGCTTCAGAACGGGGTGCTCACCCTGGAGGGACAGCGCCGCCATGAGGAGGAGGAGCATGGCCGCCGCTTCCATCGCATCGAGCGCTCCTATGGCAGCTTCGTGCGCAGCTTCACCTTGCCGGAAGCGGTCGATGCCGACCACCTCTCCGCCCATTTCCACGAGGGCATGTTGGACATCGAACTGCCGCGCATCGCCCAGCCGGAAACCCCGGTGGTGGAGGTGCCGGTCAGTTGAGCGACGGCGGCTCTAGGTCCCGTGCGGGGGCGCCTTCTGGGGCGTCGCTGTTCCGGGGACGCTTGGACTCGCGCAACAGCTCGGAGGGACGCACCCCGAAGCGACGCTGGAAATCCTGGCTGAAGCTGGCGGCGCGCCGGTAGCCGCAGCTCTGGGCCACGCTGGTGACGCTGTCGTTGGGTTCGGGCCGCTGCAGTCGGGCTAGGGCGCAGCTCAGCCGCTCCTGGCGCACCCAGCGCATGGGGCTGCAGCCAAACCGTTCCTGAAAGGCGTAATGCAGACCGCGGCGCGAATAGGAGCTGAGTCGCTCCAGGTCAGTCATGCTAATCGGCTCATTGAGATGGGTGCGCACCCAGTTGAGGGTGGCCTCAAAGGATTCGCGGCCGCGGCGCAGGCGATGCTGCAGCCGCTCCAGGCTGTCGGGGGCCACGGCCTCCGGCACCAGCAGCGCCCCCAGCAGGCGATAGATCTGATCGTCGATCTGGAGGGCAGTCAGCAGGGCCGGATCGGCGTGGAGCAGTTGATCGGTGAGGGCAAGTAGGCCGTGCAGGGCCCCCAGCAGGCCGGCGCTGGGGGGATCGCCGGCCAACCATTGGCTGGGCCGTTGCACGGCCGTCCGCAGCTGGGGGGGGCACTGGCGCCAGCCGGCCATGGCCTGGGTGGTGGTGATCAGGCGCTCGGGATCCAACCGCAGCACCAGGCCCGCGGCATGGTTGGTGTGCAGCCGATGGGCGGCATTGGGGAGATAGGTGCAGGATCCGGGCCGGCTGAACCAGCTGGCGCCGTCGTGATCGATCCGCTGCAGGCCATCAAAACCGAGGTAGAGACAGCTGATCGGTTGCTCATCGAAGCGGGCGGTCGTGGGGGAGGAGGCCAGGGCGAACAGCCCCAGGGAGCTGGTGTGGATCAGCCGATGCCGACACCACCAGGCCTCGGCCGGACCAATCGGCGCAAACTCCGTCAGGGGCAGGAGCCGGCTGAGGTCGCGGCGGGTGGCCGGGGGGGCGGCCGTGGCGCTGAGGTGGCTGGCAAGGGGATGGTGGAGGCGGTGGCCGTCGGGCCCTTCCACCACCGGTGCTTCCGGGGTGGCCCGATCGTTCATGCCCCCTCGCTACTACGGTTGATCTCATCGACGGCGCCTTCTAGCAGAAAGGCACTGAGGTTGGAGAGGGAGCGCCCTTCGTGGTCACTGCGGCGCAGCAGTTCCTGGTAGAGGCCGTGGGAAATCGTCACGCTGATCCGAACCGGATGGCGCGCCATCACCCGCTGGGGCTGCTCATTTTGCAAATTCTGTAGGGCCATGCGTTTTTGAGTGGGGTAGGAAATTTGGCTTCGCAATGGCAGATACGCCAGCGGTACGAAGCAAGTATGCCGCTCAGTGCTGGTGGAAAACTGAGCTTCTGTTTGCATTGTGCGCTTTGCGATCGATCCTGCGTAAAAGACTTCCAACGCGAATTGAATTTGTCCGTTGTGCGACTGGGTATTTGCACCCCTTGTTAGGAGTTGCGCTGAATGAATTTGCGCCAATGTGGACAAGTCTGCTGCAGGTAGGGTCGTCTGCGCGCCATAATCGTGATGCGTCAAGAAGCTTCCGGTTTTTATTTTCATCGCCTTTTAATTATTTGTGGGAATCTGAAGGCGGCAGATGCGCATCATCCAGTGGCGTTGTTGAAGGTCTTCATATACTTTGAACATCCAATGGGGACGAAGGGAAGCATTCCTGCTGCCCGTCTGTTGTTCCTGCTGTGATGCTCCTTTCCCCGACTGCAATGAGACAATGAATGATCGGATCAGGGTGTTGCAACGCCAGCCGCGACGCATCTCCATCACGTTGAGCTATCAGGTCCACCAGGCTCTGCTCACCCGTTCCGAGGAGGAGGGGAGGTCGTTGTCTAATCTGTGTGCCTTTCTCCTGGAAGAGGCCCTGCGGGATGCCACCCGGATGGGACTGGACATTCCCGCGCGGGCCCCGGCCCAGCCCATGGCCATGAAGCACGAGGCCTTCCGGGCCGACCCGCTGCGCTCCGATGGACTGCGGGGCGAGATGAGCCGTGTCGATGGTCATCGGGATCGGCGCTGATTGGGGTAGGGATGGGGTCGCGGCAGGCTCGCTGTAACAGCGCCGCAGCCCAATACGCCCCCGAGTCGAATCCCTACAACTTGTGAGGGCAAACGCCCAATCCAATTCCATCCAATGGAGATCCTCAAATGACCATGATTGCACTCCTTGCTGATTCCCGCGCCGAAATGATCAACGGCGGTCGTCGTCGTCGTTCTACCAGCATCGAATTCACCTCGGTTGATGTCGGCCAGGCCAACATCGGCGCCGCTCTTGCTTTCAGGGGCCGGGCCGAGCTGAACCAGGAAAACAATGCCGCGGTCATCATCCTCGGATGATTGACTGTGCCGGCGTAACAGTTGAATCTGATTCCCCTGTTCCGCCGGCACACTGATTTAACCGCTCCGGCTATGTTGGCCATGGAGGAGTGCATTGCTCCATGGCCTTTATCACTTCAGCAATGAAGTTTAGTCCCCCTTTTTTTGGCGCCCCATGCAGACCCTCACTGATTCTCAATCCGCAGTCGTTCAAGGTGGTGGGAAACTCGCCACAATTAATTTGAACGTCAGTCCCACAACCGTTGTGATTCCCCAGGTCAATGCCGGGGCTGCTGTTGCTATTTTTGGAGCTCGAGCCACCCTGCTCCAGGGCAATTTCGCTGGCGTGAAGGCCTGAGCCAGAATCCATGGCGAGCCCTGTGGTGGTGACCTTTTTCTCGCTCCAGTTGCGCCGACTCGGTCGTGTTTTGCGGCCCCGTCGTCGCCCCCCCTGCGTGCTTCAGTATGACGCTGAGGACTGTGGTGCCGCCTGTCTCGCCACCATCTGCCAGACCCACGGCCAACGCCTGCCCCTGGCGCTCGTGCGCCAACGGGTGGGCACCTCCGCCCAGGGCACGACCCTGTTGGGCCTCAAACGTGGGGCCGACAGTCTTGGCTTTCAGGCCCGGCCCGCCAAGGCTGAACCGTCCGTGCTCGATCATCTTGAACAGGTTCCCCTGCCGGTGATCTGTCACTGGCGCGGTAACCATTGGGTGGTGCTGCACGGCCGCCAGGGCAACCAGCTGCTGGTGGCCGATCCCTCCATGGGGCTGGTGCGATTGGATCGCAAAGCCTTCCTGGCCGGTTGGGATGACGGTGTGCTGCTGCTGCTCGACCCTGATCCCCTGCGCTTCCCCCCGGATCTTTCCGGCGACACTGTCACCCCATCAGCCCAGGGTCTCTTGGCCTTGGGCCGTTATGTGTTGCCATTTCGTCGTTTACTGCTGCAGGCTTTTGGCCTGAATTTATCCATCGGCTTTCTGGCCCTGGGGATGCCGCTGCTGATGCAGATCCTCACCGATGACGTGTTGGTGCGGGGCGACGATCAGATGCTGATCAGTCTTTCCCTCGGCATCATGATGATGTTTGTGATGCGGGGCCTGCTGGAACTGCTGCAGGGAACCCTGGTGGGTCACTTCGGCCAGAAGGTGCAGTTGCAGATGATCCTGCACTATGGCCGCCATCTGCTGCAATTACCGCTCAGTTATTTCGAAAGTCGTCGCAGTGGCGAGGTGGTGAGTCGCCTCGAAGATATCCAGCAGATCAATAAGCTCGTGGCCCAGCTGGCCCTCGGCCTGCCTGGTCAGTGCTGCATCGCCCTGGTCTCCTTGCTGTGGATGTGGACCTACAGCAGTGGCCTCACCCTGGCCGCGTTGGTGGGCTTTGGCCTCGTGATCGGGGTCCAGGTGGTGGCGTTGCCCGCTCTCCATCGGCGCACCCAGGGATTGGTGGTGCAATCCGCCGATAACCAGGGGTTCCTGGTGGAAGTGTTCCGGGCCGCCACCCTGCTCAAAACCACTGAGGCCAGTGAACAGGCCTGGCAGCAGTTTCAGCGGGATTTCGGCCGCCTCGCCAATCTCTCCTGGACCGTCGGGCTGCTGGACCTCAAGCTGTCCTCGGTCACCGGGCTGCTGGGCAGCCTCACCAGCATCGGCTTGCTCTGGTACGGCAGTTCCTTTGTGCTCGCCAAGCAGATGAGCATCGGCCAGTTGCTGGCCTTTAACGGCATGGGCAGCAATGTGCTGGTGTTCCTGGCTGCCATCGGTGGCCTCAGCCAGGAGCTGATCACCTCCCAGGTGGTGATGCGCCGCCTCAATGATGCCCTGGAGCATCCGGTGGAGGCCAGCGGCAACGCCCCGCGCCAGGAGGCCACCCTCAACGGCGACGCCGACATCGTCTGCCGGGGGGTCACCTTTCACCATCCCGGTCGGCTGGCCCTGCTCGATGACCTCAATCTGCGCCTTCCCGGTGGGTTGACCACGGCGCTGATCGGCGAATCGGGCTGTGGCAAGAGCACCCTCACCAAGCTGATTGCTGGCCTCTATCCCTTGCAGCAGGGATCCATCGAGTATGGCCCCTTCAGCAGTCGGGATCTTTCCCTCGCCTGCCTGCGGCGGCAGGTGGTGCTGCTGCCCCAGGAGGACACCTTCCTCAATCGCTCGATCTTCGACAATTTTTTGTTTGCCTACCCCTGGCTCAGCTTCGATCAGGTGGTGAATCTCTGCCAGCTCACCCTGGCCGACGAGTTCATCCGCGACCTTCCCAATGGCTACGGCACGGTGTTGGGGGAATTCGGCGCCAATCTTTCCGGGGGCCAGCGCCAACGGTTGGCCCTGGCCCGAGCCCTGGCCAGTGATCCGCCGGTGCTGCTGCTGGATGAATCCACCTCGGCCCTGGATCCGGTGTTGGAGGCACGGCTGATGGATCGGCTGCTGCACCAGCGCCAGGGCAAGACCACCGTGATGGTCAGCCATCGGCCGGCGGTGATCCTGCGGGCCGATTGGATCGTGTTCATGGAGCACGGCCGGGTGCGGCAGCAGGACCGTCCCCAGGGTCTCCGCGATCACGTCCTCGTTGCCCCCTACCTCCAGGCCGCCTGAATGATGGACGACAGCTCAAGCCTCCAAGTCGGTTCCACTCCCCTTGCCCCCACGCCCAAGGCCGTCGCCCCGCCAGCGGCCATCACCGTGCCGGGGGCCGTCGCCCCGCCGCCGCCACCGCTCGCCCCGGGCGGCGACGAGTTCCTCCCCGGACCTGGGCCCTGGGCGGCCCAGCTGGGGAAGGCGCTGTTGGTGTTGATCAGCCTCAGTGGAGTGGCCCTGGTGGTGTGGCCCCTGAACGAAACGGTGCGGTCCAGTGGCGTGGTGCGTCCCGTCGGCGAAAACACCTCGGTGCAGAGCGAACTGGGGGGCACGGTGGCGGAGGTGTTGCTCCGCCCCAATCAGACGGTGGTGGCTGGCCAGCTCCTGGCGCGCCTGGATGCCAGCACCTATCTCGACACCCGAATCCAATTGCTGACCGAATTGGCCACCCTGCAGCGCCAGGCCCAGCAGGCCCGGGAGGAGCAACGCTCCCTGGAGGCCCAGGCCCAGGCCCTGGGCAGCCTTAGCACCGCCCTCACCGAAAGTTCCCGGCGGGGGGTGGACCAGGCCCAGGCCACCCTCGCCTTCGATCGCAGTGAATTGGGCCGCTATCGCCAACTGCTGGAGAGTGGCGCCGTGCCCCGCAGTCTCGTGGATGAGAAACAGGCCCGCCAGATGGTGAGCCAGTCGGAGGTGCTCAAGGCGCTGCAGTCGGTGACCGAGGAGCGGGCCCGGGGCTTGAACGAGCTGGCCCGGCTGCGCCAGTCGGTGAGCCAGGCCCACACCTCCGCCGATGAACTCGACAAGCAGGTGGCCGAGCGCCGCACCCGGTTGGAGGAGGTGGAACGGGCGCTGCGCCACAGCGAGCTCCGATCGCCCCAGGCTGGATCGGTGCTGAGCACCACCCTGCGCCACCGCGGTCAGGTGATTCGCTCCGGGGAGGAGGTGGCCGTGTTGGCGCCGCTCAATCAACACCTGGAGGTGAAACTGCAGGTGCCGGCCCGCGACATCAGCCAGATCCGTCCCGGGCAGCGGGCCATGCTGCGGCTGTCCGCCTGTCCCACGCCGGAATACGGCGTGTTGCCGGCCCAGGTGCTCAGCCTCTCGGCCGACACCTTGCCGGCGGCTGAGGGGCGTCAGGGGTCGTTCGAGCTGCTGCTGCGGCCGGAGCGCCGCCAGCTCCAGGGCCGCCAAGGAACCTGCCTGTTGCGGCCCGGCCTGGATGTGGTGGGCGACGTCCTGACCCGGCGCACCACCGTGCTGATGTATCTGCTGAATAAGTTGCGGCTGGGCACGGCCTGACCACCCGCCCCCGAACGATCGCTCCGCCGGAGGCCCAAGGGCCTCACTCCGGGCTGAGCATGGGGGCGATCTGGCGGCGCAGCTTGAGCAGGGCCTGCTTTTCGATCCACTGCACCTGGCCCTTTTTTAGGCCGGTGGCTTCCGCCACCTTGGCCATGGAGAGCGATTGGTCGCGGTTGTAGCGCAACTGGATCACCCGCCGCTCCTGGGGATTGAGCAGGTTGATCTTGTCGTGCAGCCAGCCGTAGTCATCAACGGGGTTGAGGGCTTGACCATCGCTGATCACATCGATCAGGTTGGATTCGTTGTCGTCGCCCCCAATGCGTTGATCCAGGGACAACAGATTGCAGCGATGACTGACTTCCAATACGAAGTCAATTCGTTCTTCGCTTTCCCCCAGGGCTTGGGCTACATTTTGTTTGGTTAGAGGGGCGGAATTGGCGGCACGGATAGCGGTGGCACGTTTGGCAAGGTCGTTAATGTCTGCAGGAACTTTGATCGTTTGTGTGCGTTCTCTTAGGTAGCGATTAACCGCCTGTCGAATCCACCAGTAGCCGTAGGTGGAGAAGCGGTAACCGCGGCTTGGATCGAAGCGCTCAACCGCACGCATCAGGCCAAGATTTCCAGCTTGTACTAAATCGAGGACGTCCACCTGGAGATGGATGATATGGCGGTTGCGACGCATGCAGATCATCACAACTAACCGCAGATTTGCGCAGACCATTCGATGCATGGCTCGGCGTCCGCGCCTTTCCACAGCTCGACTGGGCTCCGTTTGAACCAGCCATTCCTGCACCAGGCTGGCCAGGTGAACTTCCTCCGCCGCCGTGAGCAGGGGGATGCGACCAATGTTGCGTAAATAGTCGCCGAGAGCGTCTTGCATCGATGACCTGTTTAACAACCCTCAGATCATGTAGAAAGACCCCTCCGAAAATGGCAAAACTCATCGCATTTGCAGCGCCCTTGCCGAGTCTCCGGCCCCGATGCTCAGGCCGTGGCTCCCGCTAACAGCTCGATCAGCTCGGAGTCGGTCGGCTGGGTGAAATCCCTGAACCATCGTTTTCGTTGCCCCCCCGCGATCACCGGCCGCAGCACCACCAGATCGTCGGCCAGGTTGGCCACCAGATTCCGTCCGCGGCGATCGGCCATCGGCGTCGCCACCGTGATCGAGGCGGGATAGAGGCGCCGTAGGGAGGTGAGGGCTGCCGCCATCGTCAGCCCGGAACGGATCCCCTCGTCCACCACGATCAGCCGCTGGCCCCGGAGGTCATGGGGCAGGGCATCGGCGAAGCAGAGCTGGAGCCGCCGCAACTCCGCCTCCAGAACGTTCAGCAGCTGGAGATCCTCCGGGTCGGTGGCGCGTTGGCCCGCCTCGGGGCGATCCCGCGCCACGACGTTGCCGGGGGCCAGGGCCATCCGCGTTCTGGCGCCGTCGCCGCCCAGCCGCTGCACAGACCAGCTCGCCAGCGGCAGCCGCAACTCCCGCGCCAGCCCCGCCGCCACCACCAAGCCGCCGTGGGGGAGACCCAGCACCCGGGTGTCCCAGAGGCGGCCGCGGCAGTGCGGCAGCTTGACCGCCAGGGCCTGCCCGGCCCGGTTTCGATCCGGCCAGGGAGCCCTCAAGTCCATGCGCCCCATCACTGCCCTCCCTGGTTCTGGTTCCAGCCTGACGGGGGTGGGCCTGGCTGTGCGCTGCGGGGCTAGGGGGTTATTGGGGCCGGACAGCTCCGGCCTTGTCGCAGCTGCCGGCCTTTTCCAAGGTGGATCCCGTCGCCGTCTTGAGGCGGCACATGTAGGAGATTTTTTTGGCGTTGTTTTCGATCTTCTGCCAGTAGTAGCCCTTGGCTGGCTTGCCTTCGGCCAGCACCTTGGCGCTGCCTGGCAGTGCGGCCAGGCCGATCATCAGTCCCAGGGCGATCAATCGCAGGCTGTTCATGGGGTGGAAGCCATCGGCCCCTCCCTGATAGCTCCTTCTTGGATCGGAGGCCAGGGGCGTGGCGTTCCGGGGCAGGGCCCCTGGCCGAGGGGTGGCGCAGGGATGCGCTGCCGATGGGGCAGTTGCGAACGCTGGACCGGCGGGGGGTGCTCCGCTCGTTAGACGGAGAGTCCAGGCGCGGCATTGATGGGTGGGATCGAGACGGGCACGGCTCGGCTAGCGCTACCGCTGGCGGGGGTGGATCTCGCGGCCAGCCTGATCTTGCCCGCGGCCGCCCGCGGCCTGGTGTTGGTGGCCGACGGCGAGGCCGCCGACCTGCGGCCCGGCTGCGGTCCGCTCCTGGCCCGGATCCTCCATGAGGCCGACCTGGCCACGTTGCTGGTGGAGTTGAGCACCGAGGGAGAACGGGGCGCCCCGCCGGTTGGCACCAGCGAAACGGCCGACATCGCCCGCCTCAGCACCCGGCTGATCGCCGCCATCGACTGGCTGGGCCAGCATCGGCCGATCGCCTCCCTTCCCCTGGGGCTGCTGGGGGTCCGGCGCGGCGCCGCCGCCGTGTTGCAGGCCGCCGCCGAGCGCCCCGGCGCGGTGCTGGCGGTGGTGTCCTGGAATGGACGGCCCGACCTGGCCTTCGATGCCCTGGCCCGCATCGTCAGCCCCACGTTGCTGATGGTGGGGGGGGAGGACGTGGATCTTCTGGAGTTGAACAGCTGGGCGGCGGCACGGCTGCAGGCCCTCCATCAGATGACCGTGCTGTCGATGGACCGACCCCGCCCAGAGGGCGAGGAGGTTCAGGGCCAGGCCGCCGCCCGCCAGGCCCGTGACTGGTTTCTGCAGCAGTTGCCCCGGGCGGCGCATTGAATCGCTCCTGAACCGTCGCTGCCGCAGCCAACACCATCGTCGCGGCGATGCCGCCGCCATCGTTTTGGCCTGCTTCCCGGGCGCCGCATGCTGTCCGCCGTACCCCTCCCGGATGCTGCTGTCATGCCCTGTTTCGCTGAGTCCCTCGCGGCCCCCGTCGCCCTGCGGACCGCCCTGCTGGCGGCCCTGTTCCTGCCCCTGCTGTCTGCACCAGGCCAGGCCGGAGGGTTGGAGGCTCGCCTGGGGATGAAGGATCTCAACAGCCGCACCATGGAAACGATCACCGACGGTTTCCGGGAACTCCACCAGGAGGGCAGCTCCCGGTCCAGCTGGAGTGGTGAGACCAGCAGCGAGAACGTCCATCAGGAGCTCAAGTTGAGCCTGGATGCGGATCCGACCTTCAAGGACCTGGAGCTGCGGCTGACGGGCGGCAGTATTTCCACCCTGATGCGGGCCGAGGGGGAGGACCGCAACAGCCGCGATGCCCTGGTGCGTGAGCACTACACCGGCACCACCACGGTGGAGGAGCGCACGATCGAGAACTCCACCTTCGGCGGCACGTTCTGAGGTAGGAAGATGGCCGGAATCGCAGACCAATTCACCGACCAAATGCGCAATGGGATGGGGCGGTTTCGGCGGCTCGGAGTGCTATTCGCTCTGCTGGGCCCGTTGGGCGCCCCCGCTGGCCTGGCCCAGGCCCTAGGCGGCAGCAATGCCGCCAGCAGTGGCTCCGGGGCCGAGGCGAGTGCCATGGGCAGTGCCTCCAACTCCCAGCTGAACAGTTCCGAAAGTCGTTCCTTTGGAGGGAATAACAACAGCTACCAATACAACACCGAATTCGGTCAGGCTTCCGAATACGGGTTCAGCGCTCGCCAGGTGCGCTGCGAGGGTCCGCGGGCCTTCGTGGGGGGCTGGGCCGATCCCCAGGCGGATTACTGGTATGGCGGGCAATTGCAGGGCAACAACAGCTGGGAGATGCGGGGCGGTGCCGGCGTGGTGGTGCCCTTCGGCTCCCTGAACCAGACCTGCCAGGCGATGAGTCGACTGTTGGAGCAGCAGCTGCGCTTCGATACGGCCGTGGGGGTGGTGAAGGCCTGCCAGGGCCTGCGCCGCAGCGGCGTTCAGTTCGACCCCTCCCTGCTGGCGGCCTTCCCGCCGTTGGCGGCCTGCCAGGCGATGGCCGCCCTGCCGGTGGCGGGCGCCCCACCGTGAGCACCGCGCCCGGCCCTCGCCGCCGGTCCGTCGCGGAGGGCAGGTTGGAGGCCATGGCGCGCCAACAGCTGGATCACATCGTCGTCGTCCAATTGATCGAAGCGTCGGTACCAGCTGCCCACGGCCTCCAGCCCCTCCACCACCGCCAACGCCTCCAGCCGTTCCGCCAGGGGAGCCAGGGTGGAGATCACCCGCCGGTCCAGCACGGGCACCGCCAGGATCAGGCCGGCCGGCTGAAGCTGCCGCAGCGACCGCAGGGCCGCCTGGGCCGTGAGGCCGGTGGCGATGCCGTCATCCACCACCACCAGCCAGCGGTGGCGGAGCGTCTCCGGTGACGGATCGGCGTAGGTCCGCTGGCGCCGTTCCAGTTCCGCCTGTTGCTCCGCCAGCAGCCGCTGCTGCTGGGCCTGGCTCAGCCCCAGGCGCCGCACGCTCTCCTCATCCCACAGCACCCATCCCCCCGGGGCCAGGGCACCGATGGCGTATTCCGGCTGGCTGGGATGGGCGAGTTTGCGCACCGCCCAGGTGACCAACGGCAGCTGCAGCTCCTGCGCCATCGCTGCCGCCACGGCCACGCCCCCCCGCGGCAACGCCACCAGGGTGGTGGTGGCACCCTGGCCGCGGTGATCCGCCAGCCGCGCGGCCAGGGCGCGTCCGGCCTCCTGGCGATCGGTCCAGAGGGGGCGCGATCCGGTCATGGCCACAGGGTGCCGGGGGATGTGCTCCCATGCTGGGCAGGGCGATCGCGGCTGCATGGCCCCGGCGGGACGATGCCCGTCAGGGGCCGGACTCCGCCCCCTGCTGGCGGGAGGACCGCCTGCTGAGCTCCCAGCCCTTGATCAGGCGATAGAGCGCCGGCACCACGATCAGGCTGAGGACGGTGGACACCAGTTGGCCGCTGAACACCACCGTGCCGATGCTCAATCGGCTGGCGGCTCCGGCACCACTGGGGAACAGCAAGGGCAGGCAACCGGCCAGCGACGAGATCACCGTGAGCAAAATCGGCCGCAGGCGGGCCACGGCGGCGCCCCGGATCGCGGCATCGATCGGTAGCCCCTGGGCCAGGCGTTGGTTGGCGAACTCCACGATCAGGATGCCGTTCTTGGCCGCCAGGCTGGCCAGCACCAGCAACCCCATCTGGCCGTACACATCCAGGGGCAGCTGGCGGAGCATCAGCCCCAGCGCCGCCCCGAGCAGGGCCAGGGGAACGGTGACCAGAATGATCAACGGGTCGGTGAAGTTTTCGTAGAGCCCCGCCAGCACCAGGGCCATCACCACCACGGCGAGCAGCAACAGGCGGCCGTTCCCCCCGGTGGCTCGGGCCTCTTCGCGGGCCAGGCCGGCCCATTCCAGGTCGATCACCGTGCTGGCCCGTTGTTGATGCACCCGTTCGAGCACCGCCATGGCCTGGCCACTGCTCACCCCCGGCCCCGGGAGGGCCCGGATGCTGATGGAGCGCACCAGGCGGTTGTGGTCGATGGTGGTGGGGCCCGCGTCCTGCTCCAAGGTCACCAGTTGGGCCAGGGGGATCAGCCGGCCTTCGCGGTTGCGCACCGGCAACGACAACACGCTGTTGGCCTCCCGCCGGCCGGGCCCATCGAGTTGCACGATCACCCGCCGCACCTGGTCGCCTTCGAAGCTGTCGTTCACGTAGTCGCTGCCGAAGCTGGCGCCGAGGGTGTCCACCACGCTGGCCGGATCCACCCCCAGGGCCGCCATCCGCAGCCGGTCTGGGATCAGCTGCAGCTGGGGGGCGCTGGCGGTGAAGCGGGTGGAGACCCGTTCGAAGGACCCCGTGGCCTGGGCCGCCGCGATGAAGGCGCGGGCCTCTCGCTCGAAGGCCTCCAGGTCGAGCTGGCCGGAGCTGGTGTCGAGCAGCTCCAGTTCCAGGCCCCCTTCGCTGCTGAAGCCCCGCACGCTGGGGGCTTCGCTCAGTTGCACCACCGCCGTGCGGATCGCCCGCCGTAATTTGCCGTTGATCCGTTCCGCCACCGCCACGCTGCTCTGGTTGGGGCCCAGGCGTTCGGCCACGGGCCGCAGGCGCAGGAAGAACTGCCCCTTGTTGGGGCTGCTGTCGCCGAAGGAGCGCCCGGCGTAGAAGTTGGCATGGGCGATCAGGGGCTCCTGAACCGCCACCTGGCGCACCTGCTCCAGCACCCGCTGGGTCTGGGCGAGGGCCAGGCCATCGGGCAGGATCACCACCCCCCGCAGCTGGCCGGTGTCCTCCTGGGGGATGAAGGCCGTGGGGCGCTGCTGGAGGGCCCAGGCCGTGAGCAGCAGGCCGACCAGCAACAGCCCCACCACCCAGCGCCGGCCCTTCAGCACCGCGTCCAGGGCCCGGGCGTAGGGCGCCTCCAGGGCTTCCAGGCCCCGGCGGGGGGGATCGATCCAGCGGCGCAGCCAGGCCGGTTCGCGCCGCCCGTTGTCCAGCAGTCGGCTGGCGGCCACCGGGGTGAAGGTGAGGGCATTCACCAACGAGAACACGATGGCGCTGGTGATGGCGATGGCGATCGGTCCGTAGAGCCGCCCCACGCTGCCCTCCAACCCCAGCACCGGGATGAACACCACCACCAGCACCAGGGAGGTGGCCACCACGGCGCCGCCCAGTTCCGCCATCGCCGCCCGGGCGGCCTGGAGGGGGGGCGTGCCCTCCTCAATCCGCCGGCCGATGTCCTCGCTCACCACAATCGCGTCATCCACCACCAGCCCGGAGGCCAGCACCATCCCGAACAGGGTGAGGCTGTTGATCGAGCTGCCCGTCAGCAGCAACACGCTCAGGGAGCCGATCAGGGCCACCGGCACCGCCAGGGCCGTGATCAGCGCCAGCCGGCTGTTGCCGAGGCCCAGCAGCAGCACCAGGAACACCAGCAGCACCGCATCCCGCAGCGCCTCGATCGCCCGGTCGATGCTGGTGCGTACCGCCTCCGCCTCGTCCACGATCACCTCCATGGCCACCCCTGGCGGGAACTGGGGGGTCAGCTCCTCCAGGGCCTGGCGCAGGCCGCGGTCCACGGCGAGGGCATTGCTGCCGTCCCGTTGATAGATCGCCAGGGCCACGGAGGGATTACCCCGCAGGTCGGTGGCGATCACGTCGTAGTTCTCGCTGCCCAGGCTCACCTGGCCCACGTCCCGCAGCAGGGTGAGGCCCCCCGTGGGGCTGCGGGCCACCACCAGCTCCTCGAAGTCCGCCGGGCTGCGCAGCCGACCCTCCATCCGCAAGGGCAGGGTGATGCGTTGATCGGCGGGGGCCGGCGCCCCCCCCACCTGGCCGAGGGCGGCGAGAACGTTCTGCTGCTGCAGGGCCTGGCGCACGTCCAGGATCGTGAGGTTGCGCTGCTCCAGTCGGGCGGGATCGAGCCAGAGCCGGAAGGCCAGGCTGCTGCCCCCGAACAGGCTCACATCCCCCACCCCCTCCACCCGCCGCAGCCGATCCTTCACCACCTGGTCCACCCAGCCGCTCAGGAAGGTGGGGTTGTAGGGCTGGCCGCTGGTGCTGAAGCTGAGCACCTTGAGCAGATCATCGGAGCTGCGGCGTACCTGCACCCCGAAGCGGGCCACCGGGGCCGGCAGCTGGCGGGCCACCACGGCGGCCTCGTTCTGGGTATTGATCTGGTTGAGTTCCGGGCTGCCCCCCTGGAAGCCGAGGGTGAGGGTGCTGCCGTTGGCGGAGCTGGTGGAGCGAATGGTCTCCAGCCGATCCAGGCCGTAGAGCTGCTTTTCCAGTAGGGCGGTGACCCCCTGTTCCATGACCTCAGGACCGGCGCCGGGATAATTGGCGCGGACCGTAATGCGGCTGGGGGCGATGGGGGGCAGGTTCTCCACCTGCAGCAGCGGCAGGCTCACCAGACCCACCAGCAGGATCAGCAGGCTGATCACCACCGTGAGCACCGGTCGGCGCAAAAACGGGTCGGAAATCGACTTCACAACCTGACCTGTTCGGTATCACTTTCGCCACGATCCTGCCAGGACGGGCCCAGGACGGAGGGCACGACGTTCAGTTCAGATCGCGTTTCAGCACGGCATAAAGGTAGTCGGGGGATTTGTAGCGACTGGGCAGGCAGACATGGAGCTGTTCTAGGCGTCCCCAGGCGACGGTGCGCTGGATGGCTTCCATGCTGCGACCCTCCTTGATCAGCAGTCGCATCGCCTTGCAATAGAGGGAATATTTGGCTTCCAGTTCACCGATGGTGGGCGGAGATGGGGCGGCAGCGACGGGGCGTCCGGCGGCTGGGGCACTTGACGGACTCATGGGGCTGGCCTGGGGCGCCGTTTCCGTGGGATCGGAGGCGGGAGCCTGCATGGCGAAGGGGGCGCCCGGGAGTTGCGGGGACGCTCCTTCAGCCTACGGGCCCGTCTGCACCCGCTGGGGAAGGGGGGTGGGGCGCCAGCAGGGCCGCCTGGGCGTCCGTGAGGCGACCGGCCCGGTGCAGCACCGCGGTGATGTGGGCGATGTCCAAGACCGCATGCAGGCGATAGCCCCCCTGCTCCAGTCGCTCCCTGGCACTGCGGTCCGTGGGGCCCCCGTGGTCGATGAACACCACCACGTCCTCCACCACCAGGCCGGAGCTCTCGAGCTTGCCGATGCCCTCAAGCACGCTGCCGCCACTGATCAAGATGTCGTCCACCACCGCCACCCGATCCCCCTCCTCGAAATCGCCCTCGATCAGGCGTCGGGCGCCGTGGGCTTTCACCTCCTTACGGGGATAGATCAACGGCTTGTGCAACAGCAACGACAGCCCGGTGGCCGTGGGCAGGGAGCCATAGGGAATGCCGGCAATGCGATCGAAGGCCAGGGGTTCTAATTGGCCGGCATAGGCATGCAGAACCTGGTGGAAAAGATTGGGATCGGAGATGATTTGGCGCAGGTCCACGTAGTAATTGAACACGGCTCCGGAGGCCTGCACATACTCGCCGAACAGCAGGCAGCCGAGATCAAAGAGATTGAGGATCAACGACTCCATCGGTTCGTCCCCTGATGGCTTCTCTTCCTTGGTGTCCTGGGGCCGTTGCGGCAACCAGAGGCTGCAGCTGCTGTTGTCCTGGCGGTCCTGGCGGGCCAGCCACTGGTCCCGCTGGTCACTGATCCGCTGTTTGAGGCGGTGGGCCCGCTGTTCCAGGTCGTCCTCCACCAGCAGGTTCTGGGGCAGGGGCAGCAGCAGGCCGTCGGCGGAGGCGCTCAGGCCGGCCTCGAGCAGGGCATCGAGCCGGTCTTCCTCCCCCCAGAGGCTGCGCAGGATCAGGAACCGTTCCGGGGCCTCCTGGCGCACCCGCGCCAGGATGGCCGGGTCGCTGGTGCCCACCTCCAGCAGCAGTTGCTCCGGAGTGGCCCAGCGTTGGGTTTCGCGCACGATCCGCAGGTAGAGGGGATCGTCTTCGTCGGGGTGGTGCTGCACGATCCGGGCGGCCGGATTGGAGCTGTGGCAGGTCACCACCACCGCCTTGTCGGGATAGAGCAGGAAGGGGGCGGCGATGTCCTGTCCCGGCAGGGGCGAGAGGGTGACGGCATCGGCCCCCAGCTCGCGGAACAGGTAGTGGGCGAGGGCGGAGGAACTGTTCAGATCGCCGTGCTTGGCGTCGATGATCAGCGGCACCTCCAGGGGCACCAGCTCGCGCACCTCCCGCAACAGCTCCAGCCCGATCGGGCCCAGGGCCTGATAGAAGCCCAGGCTGGGTTTGTAGGCGCAGACGTGGGGCGCGGTGGCCTCGATCACCGCCTTGATCCAGTGGCGCGCCTGGGAGAGGAAGGAGCGGCCGCCCATGGCGTGGCGCAGGGCCCAGCTCTGCAGCATTTCCGGGTTCGGATCGAGCCCGGTCACCAGCAGGGATTGCCGGCTGTTGATGGCGTCGGTGAGCTGGACGAAAAAGCCCATCGCGGGGTGGTGGATCGCTAGGTGTTAATCGGTCGAGAGCGTGTTGGGCGAGCCGGTGACACAGCTCTTAGCGAACCGTTCGCCGGGAGGGGGCTCAGATCGCCCGGACCGCCCGGTACTCCGCCCGCCAGGTGCAGTGCTCCAGCCGGGCCCGGGCCGCCTCCGCCGTGGTGACCCCCGGGGCCAACCCCTCCTCCACGGCGGCGAGCGCCACGGCCTCGGCCACCGCCGCCGTCACCCGCCGCACCTCCGCCAGGGGCGGCATCAGGGGGGCCTCCGGATCGTTGGCGGCGGGGATCTCGGCGGCCAGGGCCCCCAGGGCGGCGTCGATCATGGCCTCGCTCACCGTCCGGGCCCCCACGGCCATGGCGGCAAAGCCCAGACCGGGAAACAGGAAGCAGTTGTTGCATTGGCCGATCACCCGCTCCCGGCCGTTCACCACCACCGGCAGAAAGGGGCTGCCGGTGGCCACCAGGGCCCGGCCCTCGCTCCAGCGCAGTAGGTCGTCCGGCGTGATCTCGGCCAGGTTGGTGGGGTTGGAGAGGGGCAGCACGATCGGCCGGTCCACCCCGCGGCAGAGGGCCTCGATCACCGCCTGGTCGAAGGCACCGGCGCAGGTGGAGGTGCCGATCAGCACCCCGGGCCGCACCGCCTCAATCACCGCCTGCAGGCCGATCGGCGCCGCGCTGCTCAGGCCGCGATCGCGCAGCTGGGCGGCCGTTTTCCGATAGGGCTCCTGCGCGGGTGGGCGCTCCACCAGCCCCTCACCCAGCCCCTGGTTCAGCCCATCGTGAAGGAGACCGTCGCGATCGATCAGCCACAGCCGTTCCGCCGCCGCCGCTGGCGGGAGCCCCTGGCGCTGCAGCAGTCGCAGCAGCCGCTCGGCGATGCCGCAGCCGGCGCTGCCGGCGCCGAAGATCACGATCGGGTCGTCGCCGAGCCGTTTCCCCAGGCCCTTGAGTCCCGCCAGGATCGCCGCGGCGGCCACCCCACTGGTGCCCTGGATGTCGTCGTTGAAGCTGGGCACCACCGACCGGAACTGCTCCAGCACCCGGCGGGCGTTGCGGGCGCCGAAGTCTTCCCAGTGCACCAAGGCATCGGGCAGCACCTCGCCCACGGCGGCGATGAACGCCGCCAGCACGGCGTCATAGGCCGTCCCCAGGCGGCGGGGTTCCTTGAGGCCCGGGTAGTGCGGGTCGCTCAGCAGTGCGCTCCGGTCCGTTCCCACATCGAGCATCACCGGCAACCCCAGCTGCGGATCCAGGCCGGCACAGAGGGTGTACACCGCCAGCTTGCCCAGGCAGATGTGGATGCCACCCACCCCCTGGTCACCGATTCCCAGAATCCCCTGGGCATCGGTGACCAGCAGCAGCCGTGGTGGGGTCGGGGCGCTGGCGATCGCGTCCCGGAGCAGGCGCGGGAATTGGTCCTGCTGGGGGGCGGCCAGGTACACCCCCTGGCTGGGGCTGCGGTAGGTGGTACTAAAGTGCTGGATCGCCTGCCCCACGGTGGGGGTGTAAACGATCGGCATCACCTGCTCAATGTGGTCCGCCAGCAGCCGGTGGAACAGGGTGAGGTTGCGCTCGCGCAGGCTCTGAACGTAGGCATAGCGCTCCAGGTCGTAGCCCATCGCCGCCAGGGCCCGCTGGCAGCGCTCCACCTGCTGGGCCAGGGTTTCCACTTGCCAGGGCAGCAGGGCCTCCAGCCCCAGGGCCTGCCGTTCCTCCAGGCTGAAGGCCGTGCCCTTGTTCAGCCACGGATCGTTGAGGACGGCGGTGCCGCGCAGGCAGGTGGACAGACTGGTCACCATCGACTGGCCTGGGCGATCCACCGTGTCTAGGTCATCAAGCGCCAGGCGAGTTGTTCACCGCCGTGGAAGGGCACCAGCTCCTCCATGGCGCCAGAGGCGCTGGGGTGGGCCAGGCGCAGGGGCACCAGCTGGGGCCGACGCTCCAGGGTCACCGTGCCGTCGTTCAGGGGTAGGCCATAAAACTGGGGCCCGAATTCTGAGGCGAAGGCCTCCAGCCGCTCCAGCGCCTGCTCGGCTTCGAACACGGCCGCGTAGCTCTCCAGGGCATAGGGGGCGTTGTAGATGCCGGCGCAGCCGCAGGCCGCCTCCTTGGCATGGCGGCGGTGGGGGGCGGAATCGGTGCCCAGGAAGAAGCGGGGATGGCCCGAAACGGCGGCGGCTCGCAGGGCCAGCCGGTGCCGTTCCCGCTTGGCCACCGGCAGGCAGTAGAAGTCGGGCCGCAGCCCCCCCTGGAACATCGCGTTGCGGTTGATGTGCAGGTGGTGCGGGGTGATCGTGGCGGCCAGATTGGGTCCCCAGCTGCGCACGAAGTCGGCGGCGTCGGCGCTGGTGATGTGTTCCAGCACCACCCGCAGGCCCGGGAAGCGGCGCAACAGCGGGGCGAGGTGCCGTTCCAGGAACACCGCCTCCCGATCAAAGATGTCCACCGCCCGATCCGTCACTTCGCCGTGGAGGAGCAGGGGCATGCCGATCCGCTCCAGGGTGGCGAACACCGGATCGAGCAGGGCCAGATCGCTCACCCCGGCGGCCGCGTTGGTGGTGGCGTGGGCGGGATAGAGCTTGCAGGCGGTGACCACCCCGTCAGCGTGGCCCTGTTCGATGTCGGCCGGATCGCTGTGGTCGGTGAGGTAGAGGGTGAGGAGGGGGGTGAAGCGGCTGTCCTGGGGCAGGGCCGCCACAATCCGTTCTCGATAGGCCGCCGCCGCCGCCGTGGTGGTGATCGGTGGGCTGAGGTTGGGCATCACGATCGCCCGGGCGAACTGATGGGCGGTGGCCGGGGCCACCGCCGCCAGCAGGTCCCCATCCCGCAGGTGCACGTGCCAGTCGTCGGGTCTCCGCAACGTCAGCCGGGCCGGGGCGGGGCTGGGGTCGGTCATGGCGGCTGGCGCGGGGGACCTGCCTAGGCTGGTTCAAGGCTGGAGAAATGGGGATGGCCGCGACCGAGCCAGGTGGCCTGGAGCCGGTGGCGGTGTGGATCCAGCCGCGCAGCTCCCGCGATCAGGTGGTGGGCGAACGGGAGGGGGCGATTGCCATTCGGCTGCAGGCGCCGCCCGTGAACGGGGCCGCCAATAGGGCCCTGCAGCGGTTCGTGGCCCGGCGGCTGGCGGTGGCGCCCAGCCGGGTGCGGTTGGTGCGCGGCCAGGCGAGCCGCCACAAATGGCTGGCGGTGGAGGGCTGGCCGGCCGCGGACCTGCGGAGGGCGCTGCTGGACCCTGGGCTGGTGGAGCCGGAGGCGTCAGCGTCTTCAGGGGATGGGCCCCCTAAGTTGGCCGCGATCGGCCAACCCTGAAGCTCAAGCCTGATGACCCTGGCCAGGACGTTACCTCTGCCCCTGGCACTGCGGCTCCTCCGCAAGCTGCCCCTGCCCCGCAAGCTTGGACTGCTGGAGGCCCTGTTCGGCCAGGCCCTCAGCCGCGCAGGGGTGGGTTGGGTGCGTTGTGCCAACGGCGTCGACTGGAAGCTGGATCTGGTCGACCCCACCCATCGCTGGATCGTCTTCGGTGCCTACGAGGGTGGGCTGGGCATTGAGTTCGCCCGATCTCGCCTTAAGGACGGCGGGGTGTATGTGGATTCAGGGGCCAACATCGGGCAATGGCTGCTCTATCTCGGCGCCCTTCCCGGCGTGCGCACCCTGGCGTTTGAACCCGTGGATTCCCAGCGCCACTGGCTGGAGGCCTGCGTGGCCCGGCAATCCCACTGGAGCAGCCCCTGCGAGATCTTGCCGTTTGGGCTCGGCGCCGCCGATCAGGAGGTGGAGATCCAGTGCGATGGCGCCCGCTCCACCACCCAGCTGAGCTGGTATCAGGGCAAGCAGCTGCAGCGGCAAACGATCACGATTCGTCGGTTGGATGAGGTGTTGCAGTCCGCGGGGATCCACCAGGTGGAGATCTGGAAATTGGATGTGGAAGGAGCGGAGGATGCGGCCTTGCTGGGGGCCGAGCACTATCTGGCCCATCAACGCATCCGGGCGATTTACTTCGAGGCGCGCCCCGCCAATTACGGGCGCTGCAAGGACCTCCTGGAGGGTTGGGGCTACCGGATTCATCGCCTGGGGCGCCAGGGGCCGCAGCCGATCAGCCTGGATCGCTTGGAGGCAATGGAGGATCTGCTGGCCCTGCCGATCGATGCCCCGTCTTAGCTCGACGCCACGCTTTAGCTCGACGCCACGCTTTAGCTCGACGCCACGCTTTAGCTCGACGCCGAGGTGTAGGAGCGCAGGGCAAAGCGCCAGAACCAGCGACTGATCAGCAGGCACATGAGTGCCAGAGCGCCACTGGCGACCAGCCAGCTGGCCGTGGCCCGCCCCAGGATCGCCTCGGCCGGCACACTGGTGAGGAAGGCGATCGGCAAGACCACCGTGAGAAGCAGCCGTAGCCCCGGCGGATAGGCACTGATCGGATAACGGCCCGCCGTGAGCAGGGTGCGCAGCACCTCGGTGGCGTTCCATATCTTCACGAACCAGATGCTGCTGGCGGCGATCAGGAACCAGAGGCTGTAGAGAATCACGGCGCTGCATAGCAGCATCAACCCCGCGATCACCAGGGTGGTGGGATCGGCGGGGGCGCCGGCCCGCTGGGCCGCCCAACCGATCACCGCCAGGCCCGCCAGCATCGGCGGCAGTCCCCAGGGCGAGATGGTGCGACAGGACAGCCAGAATTGGCTGTCGATGGGCTTGAGCAGGACGAAATCCAGGGTTCCTTCCTGCACATGGCTCACGATCCGGGTCAGATTCGGCTGCAGCAACGTGATGGTGAGTCCATCCAGGAGCTGGTGCACCCCCAGCACCACCAGCGCCGCCGGCCAGCTCCAGCCCCCCAGGCGGTGGCCATCGCCAAAGAACAGGGAGAGCACGAACAGGCTGCTGGCCAGATTGGCCACCACCGCCACCAGCTCGATCAGCAGGTTGAACCGGTATTCGACCTCGCTGGCCAGGGCCATGCCCCAGAACCGCCGCAGAGTGCGGAAATAGCGTCCCATCAGGCCCCCATCGCTCCGTAGCGGCGCACGCCGGCCCGCCACAGGATCAGGCAGAGGGGCAGCAGCAGGGCCAACCAGGCCCCCAGCACCGCCAGGGCAGGGCCGATCGCCACCGGTTCCCCCGCCAGCAGCCGGGCCGGGATGGCCACCTGATAGGCAAAGGGGGTGGCCAGGGCCAGGGAGCGGACCCCGGGGGGGAAGGCCTCCAGCGGGGCCAGCAGGCCGGAGAGGGCCAGATAGGGGAAGAACAGCAGCCGGTCGAGGGCGCTGGCCCGCTCGCTCCAGAAGCAGAGCATGGTGATCGAGGTCTGCAGCAGGAAATTCACCGCGAAGCCCAGCCAGGTGAACAGGGCGGTGAGCAGCAGGGCCCTGGGGCTGGGCCACCAGGCGGCCTGGGGATGCACCAGCATCACCACCGCCACGATCGCGGCCAGGAACGGCAGGCGGGTGAGCTGTTCCGCCAGGTGGGCCGCCACATAGCGCCACAGGGGCTGAAGGGGCTGGAGCAGCAGGGGCGATAGGCGGCCCTGCAGGGCATCCTCCTCAAAGGCATGGATCACCCACACCACCGTGAACTGGCGCACCACAAAGGCCGCCAGGAAATAGCGGGACAGTCCCGTGGCTCCCAGCCCCAGGGCCTGGCCCGCCTCCGACTGGCTCCAGAGCCCCAGCATCAGCAGGGGCACCACCCCCGAGAGGCTCCAGAGGGCGATTTCGGCTCGGTATTCGAGCATCAGGGCGTACTGGGTGCTGAGCAGCACCCGCGCGATCCGCAGCCCGCGTCTCATCCGATCACCCCCTGCTGCAACAGGGTGCCGATCAATTCATCGATCGGCGGATCCCGCACTTCCAAGTCCGCCACGGGCAGCGCCGCCAGCAGTTCCCCGACGCGGGCGGTGAGCTGGTCCCGGCGGATCAGCAGCCGCACGGTGCGACCCTCCAGCGCCTCGATCGTGCCGAACCGCTCCAGGCTGCTGGCCGGCAGGATCGTGGTGAGCTCGAGCCTCACCTCCCGGCAGGGGGCGAGCCGGGCACTGAGGGCCGCCAGGCTGCCGTCGTAGAAGAGGCGGCCTTGATGGATCAGCAGCACCCGCGGGCAGAGGGCGGTGATGTCGGCCATGTAGTGGCTGGTGAGCAGCACGGTGGCCCCGAAGCGCTGGTTGTACTCGGCCAGAAACTGCCGCACCCGCGCCTGGGCGTTCACATCCAGCCCCAGGGTGGGTTCATCGAGGAACAGCACCGCCGGGCGGTGGAGCAGGGCCGCCAGCAATTCCGCCTTCATCCGCTCCCCCAGGGAGAGCTTGCGCACCGGTCGGTTGAGCTCATCGCCCAGCTCCAGCATGGCCGCCAGTTCGCCGATGCGGCGCTCGGCCTCCCGGTCGTCGATGCCGTACACCGCCGCGTTCAGCCGCAGCGAATCCCGGGGGGGCAGATCCCAGAGCAGCTGTTGCTTCTGCCCCATCACCAGGGTGATCTGGCGCAGGAAGGGGGCTTGCCGGCGCTGGGGGGTATGGCCCGCCACCTCCACCCGCCCGGCGGAGGGATGGATCAGGCCGCTGAGCATCTTCAGGGTGGTGGTTTTGCCGGCGCCGTTTCCCCCCAGGAACCCCACCATCTCCCCCGGTTCGATCCGGAAGCTCACGTCGGCCACGGCCGCCACATCGGTGGTCTGGCGCCGTAGGGCATGGCGCAGGGTGCCGACCAGTCCCGGTTGCTTGTTGGCCACCCGGTAGGTCTTGCTGAGGCCCTCGACCGAAATCATCGCCATCGAATTCTCTCTAGGCAGGGTCGTCGCAGTCGGGACGCTCCGGGGCAATCTGGCCCCTCGCCGGCCGCGGGCGACGACTTGCCAGCAGGAACACCGCCGCCATCGCCAGATAGCCCACGGCCCAGGGCCCCCCCGCCCCCCAGCCCGGGTTGAGCACGGTGTCGGCGCCGGCAAAACGCCAGGCATGGAGCAGCCCCACCCAGGATCCCGCGGCGGCCACGAAGGCGCAGAGGGCCGCGGCCGCCAACCGTTGTTCGATCACAAACACCAGCATGGCCGCCAACAACATGGCCGTCACGATCTGACCCTGTTCCAGGGCAAAGGCGCCGGCGGCCCAGACATCCGCCTGCTGCAGGGGCGGCAGCAGGGCTGGGGTGAAGCTGGCCCCGCCGGTGCGCAGGCCGGCTTTGAGCAGGAGGGAACCCCAGCCCGCCAGGCCCGGCAGCAGCCCCAGCGCCACCGCCGGCGCATGGCGGGAGGGGGTGGCCTGGAAGGCCTGGGCCGCCATCACCAGGGCGATGTAGAGCACGATCGCCATGCCGGCCTCCACCGGCACCAGCTGACCCACCAGGCCGAACAGGCCCAGCAGGCAGCCCAACCCCATCACCAGCCCATTGAGCCAGGAGTAGCCGATGCGGGCCCCCATGGCTTTCCAGCCCGGGTGGCCGATGTACAGGCTGGTGGGAAAACAGGAGCCCAGGATTCCGGCGGCCGTCGAGCCGATGCCGTTGATCAACAGGGAGCTGCGCACCGGGTAGTCGTCCCCGGCGGCGGCGGCGCTCTCGAGGTTTTGGAGGGAGCCCAGCACGTTGAACAGCCCCATGGGGATCGTCACCCCCAGCCAGGGCAGCAGCTCGGCCCGGCCGGCCCAGAGCGCCCCCAGCTGGGGCAGGGGCAGGTGGAGGCCCACCTGGGCCGCATTGACGCGCCAGGTGGGGGCGTCCACCTGCAGCAGGCCCGTGGCCCAGGCCAGGCCCACCCCCACGATCACCGCCAACAGCCCCCCCGGTAGGGGCAGTTTCACGTCGCCGAAGTAGGCCACCAGGATCACCGCCAACACGGCCAGCCCCACCACCGGCTCGGCGTAGGTGCGCAGCAGGAACCCCAGGCCGATGTAGCCCAGGGCGATGCCGGCCAGGGTGCTCAGCAGGGCCGCCCGGGGCAGCCAGCGGCGCAGCAGCCCTGCCCAGAAGGCTCCGGCAGCCTCGATCAGCCCCGAGCCGAGGCAGGCCACCAGCCCCGCCTGCCAGGAGAGGCGCACCGCCTCCAGCTCCGGCAGTCCCTGGCCCAGCGCCGCCAGTTTCACCGGCAACATCACCAGAAACACGAAGGCGAACAGGCTGACAGTGTTGATCCCGTAGGGCAGGGCGGTGCGATCGGCGCGTCCCTCCCGCCGGGCCAGCCGATGGGCCTGGAGGGCATAGGCCCCATTGCCCAGGATCAGGCTCACCCCGGTGGCCGGCAGGATCGTGCCGAAGATCAGGCCATCGGGATAGCCGAGCACGCCGCGGCAGAGCGACACGATCAGCAGGATCTGGATCAGGTTGTCGAGGCCCAGACCCAGCAGGCCATCCAGGTCGCCGCGCACCAGCCAGCGGGGCCCGGGGGGTGTGGGGTGGGGACGGGCCAAGGGGCCGGGGGAGAGGCTGCTGCGCATCGAGGGCCGGCTCGTCCGGGCAGGTTAGGGCTGGCGGCCGCGGGCTCTGGGCCTGAGCTCCTCAGCCCGAAACTCCCGTTTCCGCGTCCTCTTCAGGTGCAACGGAGTCCGCTGGGGGCAGGCGATCGGGAAACAACACGCCATTGAGGTGGTCACCTTCGTGCTGCACCACCCGGGCATGGAAGCCCTCCACGGTCCGTTGGATCCGCTGGCCGTCCGGGGTGAGCGCCTGATAGTGGAGGCGCCGCGCCCGCGGAATCTGGGCCCGCCGCCCGGGCACGCTCAGGCACCCTTCCCAGCCACTTTCCTGCTCCTCGTCGAGGGGCGTCCATTCCGGGTTGATCAGGATCGTCTCCGGGATCGGCGGAGCCTCGGGGTAGCGCCGATTGTGGGTGATGCCGAAGATCACCACACGCCACAGCACACCGATCTGGGGTGCGGCCAGGCCGGCACCCTCCCGGGCCGCCATGGTGTCCCTGAGGTCGTCGATCAGTTGATTGAGTTCGGGGCTGCCGATGGCGTCGGGGGGCACGGGCAGGGAGCGCTCCCGCAGGCGGGGGTCCCCCAGGAGGAGCACGGAGCGCACGACCATGGCGACGGGCGGGCAGACCCTTCCACTCTGACGGAGGGCAGTAGGGTTCAAAACTCTTACGACACCCCATGGCATTGCCGCTGGCCCTGGAGCTGCCTGTCAGCTCCCTCGCCGACGGATTCGGCTTCGCCACGCTGCCGCTGGAGGCGTTCCGGCTGGAGGATCTCCAGGCCCTGATGGGCCAATGGGGCTACGGGGTGATCTTTCTGGCCATGCTGCTGGAGAACGCCGGTCTGCCGCTGCCGGGGGAAACCGTCACTCTGCTGGGAGGCTATGCGGCCGGCAGCGGTGAGCTGCAGCTGGTGGGGGTGATCGCCGCCGCGACCTCCGGGGCGATCCTGGGCGACAACATCGGCTACTGGGTGGGCCGCCGGGCCGGCTGGCCCCTGCTGTTGCGGGTCGGCCGATTTCTGCGCCAGTCCCCGGAGCAGATGGAGGCCCTGCGCACCCAGTTTCTGCGCCATGCCGGCAAGTCGGTGCTGCTGGGCCGTTTCGTGGCGGTGCTGCGGGTGCTGGCGGGTCCGATGGCCGGCGCGGTGGGCATGCCCTGGGGCCGTTTTTTCCTCTGTAATTCCGTTGGAGCCGTGCTCTGGGCCACCACCATGGTGAGCCTGGCCTGGTTGGGGGGCCGGTGGATCCCCTTGGAACGAATGGTTCAGGGCGTGGTGCAGTTCGGCCTGGGGGCCCTGGCCCTGTTTGTGGTCACCCTGGCGATTCCCCGCCTGCTCGCTCGCCTGGAACGGCAGGAGCCAGGCACGCCTGACGCCCCCACGGCCCCGTCCGGTTCAGCTGAACGGTGAAGATGGGGGCCATTCCCTTCCCTTGGCCGTGCCGTTTCTGCCCCAGCGTTACCTTCGCTATCTGGTTTTTCCCCTGATCTGCTGTGCCTGCGGCCTGGCGGTGGTGTTGGGCGTGATGGGCCTGGAGGCCGCCTGGATCACCCTGGTGCTGCTGATGCTGGAGGTGTCGCTGTCCTTCGACAATGCGGTGGTGAATGCCCGGGTGCTCGATCAGCTCACCCCACCGCAACAGCGTTTCTTTCTCACCTGGGGGCTGGTGATTCCGGTGTTTGGGGTGCGCTTTGCCGGACCCCTGCTGATGGTGGCCCTGGCGGGGGGCGTGGGGATGGGGGAGGCCCTGGATGCGGCCCTGCACCATCCCGCGCACTACCGCGAATTGCTGGAGCTGGCGGAGCCGCGGATTCTCGCCTTCGGCGGCATGTTCCTGCTGATGGTGTTCCTGCGGTACTTCTTCGATGAAGCCAAGACCCTGCACTGGTGGCAGCCGATGGAGCGGCGCCTCAGTGAGGCGGGTCGGATTGAATCGCTGGAGATTGCCCTGGCCCTGATCCTGCTGTTGCTGTTGAGCGCCTCCCTACCGGGTGAGCTTCGGGGCGAGGTGATGATCAGCGGCGTGATCGGCCTGGTGTTGCAGCTGCTCAGCACCTCCCTGGCGGAGGCCTTCGGCGATGAGGAGCAGGCCGGGGCCCGGCTGGCCGCCGGGGGGGGACTGGCCAGCCTGCTCTATCTGGAGCTGCTCGATGCCTCCTTCAGCCTCGATGGCACCATCGGCGCCTTCGCGATCACCCAGAACCTGGGCCTGATCATGACGGGCCTGGGCCTGGGCGCCCTGTTCATCCGCTCCCTGACGTTGATGTTGAGCCGGGAACGGGCGCTGGATCACCTGGTGTACCTGGAGCATGGTGCCCACTACGCCATCGGTGCCCTGGGGTTGGTGATGCTGGCGGGCATCTGGTTGGCGGAGCGCGATCTGCACGTGCCGGAATGGCTCACCGGCCTGATCGGCATCCTGCTGCTGGTGCTCTCCTTCGCTGATTCCATGCGGCTGCGCCGCGGCCAGCAAACGGGCGCCTGAACGGTCAGAGGTAGAAGCCCACGGTGGTCACCACCCGGGTGCCCCGGGCCCGCAGGGCGTTGCGCAACACAATCGTGGATTGGTTGTGCAGCAGATTTTCCCAGCGGTGTCGGGTCACAAACACCGGCAGCACGATCACGCAGAAGCGGTTCATCCCCTTGCGGTGTTGGGTTTCGAAGCCACTGACGAACTCCACCACGGGATCCACCAGGGAGCGGTAGGGGGAGTCGAGCACCACCAGGGGCACCTCCGGCACCTGCCGCTGCCATTGCTTGCAGAAGGCCTCGGTGCGACCGCCCCCGAGATCCACGTGAACGGCCACCAGATCACTGGCGATGCTGCGGGCAAAGCACACCGCCTCGAAGGTGCCGCGGTGCAGCTGGCCCACCAGAACCACCGTGGGGGTGCCGCCGTTGGTGGGTGCCGCCGGCAACTTGAGTTTGACGTCCGCCGCCAGCCGCAACCGCCGGGTCACGTGGTCGTAGTGGTTGCGGATGCGGAGGTAGAGGGTGACCAGCAGCGGGATCGCCAGCACCACCAACCAGGCCCCCTCCCGGAACTTGCTGAACAGCAGTACAGCCCCCACCACGGCGGTGATCAGGCAGCCGATGCCGTTGATCAGGGCCTTCCCCTGCCAGCGCTTTCCCCGCAGTCGCCACCAGTGCATCACCATTCCCGCCTGGGAGAGGGTGAAGCTGAGGAACACTCCCACGGCATAGAGCGGGATCAGCCGGGAGACGCTGCCCTGGAACACCACCAGCAGCAGGCCGGCAAAGCCGCTGAGGGCAAAGATGCCATTGCTGAACACCAGCCGGTCGCCGAGGGAGGCCAGCTGGCGGGGCAGGTAGCCGTCCTGGGCGAGAAAGGCCGCCAGCCGAGGGAAGTCGGCGTAGGCGGTGTTGGCGGCCAGCAGCAGGATCAGCAGGGTGGAGAGCTGGAGCACCGCCAGGAGGACGCCGTTGCCGAACACCCGTTCCCCTAGCTGATAGAGCAGGGTCGGGCCGTTCTCCACATACACCACCCCGGTGTGGTGGGCCAGGGCACTGATGCCGCTGAACATCGTGGCCAGCATCACCACCATCACCACCAACACCCGGCGGGCGTTGCGCCATTCCACCGGTCGGAAGGCGCTGACGCTGTCGCTGATCGCCTCGATTCCCGTGAGGGCCGCACAGCCTGAGCTGAAGGCCCGCAGCAGCAGCAGGGGGCCCAAGGTCATCAGAGGGTGGCCTTCCTCCAGGTGGGCCTCCTGCAGAATTCTTTGTTGTTCAGCCACCAACTGAGGCGGCAGTTGGCCCAGGCCCGCCTTGATCGCCCCCGCCACCAGCAGCGTCATCACCATCCCCATAAACAGGTAGGTGGGCAGGCTCAGCAACTTGGCGCTGGAGCTCACCCCGCGCAGGTTGGCCACCATCACCAGCCCCACCGCCACCAGGCAGAGCAGCACCCGCTCCGATTCCAGGGCCGGAAAGTAGGAGGTGAGGGCGGAAATCCCCGCCGCCACGCTCACCGCCACCGTGAGCACGTAGTCAATCGAGAGGGAGGCTCCCGCCACCAGGCCCGCGACCGGGCTCAGGTTCTCCTGGGACACCCGATAGGAGCCGCCGCCCTGGGGATAGGCCTGAATCGTCTGGCGATAGCTGATCGCCACGATCAGCATCAGCACCACGATCAGGCCGGTGATCGGCAGCGTGTAGGAGAGGGCCGCCACACCGGCCAGGCCCAGCATCAACACGATCTCCTGGGTGGCGTAGGCCACCGAGGACAGGGCGTCGGAGCTCAGGATCGCCAGGGCCTCAGCATTGCTGAAACGCTCTTCGTGAAAGGCACTGGTGGGCAGCGGCTGGCCGATCAGGGCGTGGCGCCAGCGGTTGAGCTTGAACAAGCGCGGCATGCCGCGGTGCAGGCGGCGATAGGAAGCGCCCAAAACCTACGACCGCCGGATTGCGTCGTTACCTTCCCAACGTTCCTGCACTCCCTTCGGTGACAGCACTGACCTCCGCACCTGCCTGGCACAGCCTTTCGGGTCCGGAATGCCTGACGCAGCTTGGGGCCGACGCCGAGGGATTGAGCACGGCCCAGGTGGCCGATCGCTTGGCCCGCAACGGCCCCAATCGGCTGGAGTTGGCGGCGGGTCGCAGCCCCTGGCGCATTCTTCTCGATCAGTTCAGCAATGTGATGCTGCTGATGCTGCTGGCGGTGGCGGCCGTGTCGGCGGCGATCGCCTACAGCGCCGCGAAGTTTCCCAAGGATGCCCTCGCGATTGTGCTGATCGTGGGGCTCAATGCCCTGCTGGGCTATTTGCAGGAGAGCCAGGCTCAGAAGGCGCTGCAGGCCCTGCGGAGCATGGCCCAGCCCCTGGTGCAGGTGCGTCGGGATGGGGAATGGCGGCGCCTGCCCAGCGAGGAGCTGGTGGCGGGTGACCTGATCCGCCTGGAGGCCGGCGATCGGGTCCCCGCCGATGGCCGCCTGCTGGAGGCCGTGGATCTGGGGCTGCGGGAGGCGGCCCTCACCGGCGAGGCCGAGCTGGTGTTCAAACGGGCGGCCCTGGTGCTGGAGGCCGGCACTCCGGTGCTGGAGCGGCTCAATTGCCTCTTCCAGGGCACGGAGGTGGCCCGGGGCCGGGGGGTCGCCGTGGTGACGGCCACGGGCATGGGCACCGAACTCGGCCAGATCGCCGACCTGATCAACAATGCCGGTGGTGAATCCACGCCGCTGCAGCAGCGGCTCGATGGGCTGGCGACGGTGTTGGTGGGCTCCGCCCTGGCCCTGGTGGCGGTGGTGGTGCTAGGGGGGTGGCTGCTGGGTCAATCGCCCCTCAACCTGCTGGAGGTGGCCCTGTCGATGGCGGTGGCGATCGTGCCGGAGGGCCTGCCGGCGGTGATCACCGTGACCCTGGCGATCGGCACCCAGCGGATGGTGAAGCGGGCGGCCCTGATCCGGCGCCTGCCGGCGGTGGAGGCGTTGGGCTCGGTCACGGTGATCTGTTCCGACAAGACCGGCACCCTCACCCAGAACCGCCAGGTGGTGCAGGAGTTGCGCTGCGGCAGCGAGGCGATCGTCGTGGACGGCCTGGGCTACAACCCCACGGGCTCTTTCCGCGCCACCTCCCTGGCGCTCCCCGAAGGATTGGCCCCCCACATTGCCCCCGGCATCGCACCAGGCATTGCCCCGGGCGGTCGGGATCTGTTGCTCAGCGCCGGCCTGCTTTGCAGTGATGCCGAACTGCGGCAGGAGGCCGATGGTCAGTGGGATGTGCTGGGCGATCCCACCGAGGGCGCCCTGGTGGTGGTGGCGGCCAAGGCGGGCCTGGATGGCTTTGCCCTGCGCAACCGCTATCGGCGGGAGGCGGAGATTCCGTTCAGTTCCGAGCGCCAGCTGATGGCCGTGTGGCTGAACGATCCCGAGGGGAGCCTGCAGGCGCCCTTGGGGGCGGCGGCGGCAGGGTCGGCCACGCTGCTGATCAGCAAGGGGGCCCCTGAAGTGATCCTGGCGGGCTGTGATCGCTGGCTGGCGGGCGCCGGTGTACGGCCGCTCCAGGAGCTCGAGCGGCAGTGGTGGCAGGACCAGGCCCGCCAGCTGGCCGGGGCGGGCCTGAGGGTGCTGGCCTTTGCCTGCACCCCCCATCCCGCCGGTCCCGACCACCCCCTGGAGCAGCAGGTGTTGGTGGGGCTGATGGCCCAGCTCGATCCGGCCCGACCGGAGGTGCCCGTTGCGGTGGCCCGTTGTCGGGAGGCGGGGATCCGGCCGGTGATGATCACGGGGGATCATCCCCTCACTGCCCAGGCGATCGGCACGGGCATTGGCCTGGTGGCCGAGGGGGCCGACGTGGTCCTGGGTCGGGAGCTGGAACGCCTCGACGATGCGGCCCTTCGGGATGTGGTGAGTCGCTGCAGCCTCTATGCCCGGGTGGCGCCGGAGCAGAAGCTGCGCATTGTTCGCGCCCTGCAGGCCAATGGCCAGGTGGTGGCCATGACCGGCGATGGGGTCAACGACGCGCCGGCCCTCAAGCAGGCCCACATCGGGGTGGCGATGGGGATCACCGGGACGGAGGTGAGCAAGGAGGCCGCCGACATGGTGCTCCTCGATGACAACTTCGCCACGATCGTCAATGCGGTGGAGGAGGGGCGGTTGGTGTACGCCAACATCCGCCGTTTCGTGAAATACATCCTCGGCAGCAACGTGGGGGAGCTGATCACCATTGCCGCCGCGCCCCTGCTGGGGTTGGTGGGGGTGCCGCTGACGCCGCTGCAGATCCTCTGGATGAATCTGGTGACTGACGGCGTGCCGGCCCTGGCCCTGGCCCTGGAACCGGGGGAGACGGACCTGATGCGGCGCGCCCCGGCCCAACCCGGGGAATCGATCTTCGCCCGGGGGGTCGGCGCCTACATCCTGCGCGTGGGCGTGGTGTTCGCCCTGTTCACGATCGCCCTGATGCTCTACGCCAGCCAGGTCGGTGCACCCTGGAAAACCATGGTGTTCACCACCCTCTGCCTGGCCCAGATGGGCCATGCCCTGGCCGCCCGCAGTGAGCGCCCCCTAGTGCAGGTGGCGCCCTTCTCCAACCCCTGGTTGTTGGGGGCGGTGCTGTTCACAACACTGCTGCAACTCACCCTGCTCTACGTGCCAACCCTGGCCCGCTTCTTTGGAACCGAACCCCTGTCGGGCCCGGATCTGGCGATCTGCGTGGGGGTGAGCCTGCTGTTCTTTATCTATCTGGAACTGGAGAAAGTGGTGCGGCTCTGGCGGCGGCGGGCCTCGTCCCACACCTGAGCCAGCCCCTGCTCAGGCGACCGGCTGGATCGATCGACCCAGCCTGGATTCCGGCTGGGTGTCGAGGTCTTGGTTCCTGTTGTCTTCGCTCATGATCGCCAGATAGAAGATCAGGCCAGCGGTCAGCACCAGCACCAGCACCCCCAGCAGGGCCCCCCAGCGGCGCCGTTCGTCGTAGAGGCGCTGCCGTTCGTCCAGCGGCGTGCCGCAGTCGGCACACACCAGCCGCACGGGCTTGCGACCCACCTTGGCCAGCATCCGGCCGCCACATTGGGGACAGGCCACGGCGCATTCCTCCTTGAGGGGCCCAACTATGCCAGCCATGCGGAAGGCGCTGCAGTCCATTGATCAGGGCCCCTTGGATTGGCCATAGGCGTTACAAAAGCAAGGCCACACCCAACAGCTGGTGCTGATCCTTAGGGTCCGCTGTCAACGGAACCGGGCGTTCCGATCTCCCCCTTGCCATGACCCTTCTTGTCACGCAGACGGCCTGGCTGGTGCCGCTCTATCCCCTGCTTGCCTCCCTGCTCTCGCTGCTGTGGTCGCCGGGGGGGATCGCCCGCACCGGTCCCCGCCCCTGTGGCTACATGAATCTGCTGTTGGTGAGCGTGGCCTTCGGCCACAGCGTGCTGGCCCTGATCGCCCTGCACACCAATGCCACCGCCGGCTCCGCCGCCCTGTTCCGCCCGCTCACCTTCGCCTGGACCTGGCTGGACACCGCGGGGCTGGCGATCACGTTCGACGGTCTGATCACCGAGCCGGCGCTGATCGCCATGACCGTGATCACCGGGCTGCACGTATTGGTGCAGATCTATGCGATCGGGTACATGGAAATGGATTGGGGCTGGCCGCGCTTCTTCGGCTCCCTGAGTTTCTTCGAGTCGGGCCTTTGCGCTCTGGTGCTCACCGATTCGCTGTTTTTCAGCTACGTGATCCTGGAGCTGCTCACCCTCGGCACCTATCTGATTGTTGGCACCTGGTACAACCAGCCGCTGGTGGTCAAGGGGGCCCGCGATGCCTTCCTCACGAAGCGGATCGGCGACCTGATCCTGCTGGCCGGCCTGATTGCCCTGTTTCCGCTCACCGGCACCTGGAATTTCCATGGTCTGCAGGCCTGGGCGGCGGACCAGGCCAACAACCACCGGGAGCTGCCGGCTGGCTTTTCCCTGATCCTGCTGGCGCTGATCGCCGGGCCGATGGGCAAGTGTGCCCAGATTCCCCTGCACCTCTGGCTGGATGAGGCCATGGAGAGTCCCCTGCCCTCCACGGTGTTGCGCAATTCGGTGGTGGTGGTGGGCGGGGCCTGGGTGCTGC
>CAIOCZ010000023.1 GCA_903856805.1 uncultured cyanobacterium
AAATACCTAGGCCAATGCGATGCCAGGGAATATCTAGATGCTGAGTACCGCGCCTCCCGCCATCGCTATGGCGTTTGGCAGCAGGAAGGTGGCATCACTAGACCCTGGGATTTTCGGCGTGGCCGCCGGGGTGGGGCCTCGCCCAATGGCAGCACCAGTCCCCAAAGCAGCAGTCCCTCTGGCCACCATTACCGCTGCAATGAGATCGGTTCCTATGCCGGCGCCCAGGAGTTATTGCGGCAGGGCCACACCTATCTGGATGGCAACGGGGATGGGGTGGCTTGCGAAAGCCTGCGCTGAGGAGCTCTGGTAAGGGCAGTGGCAGCTGCAGTAGCTGCCAGTTGAGGTCAAAGTATGCATATTTTGCAATTTTTAATTTTCTAGCCTTAGGAACTGTTGCTGGATACCTAAAAAAGCCTTCAGCAAGGGCAAGCTATGCAGTAGTCGCCTCACCAAAGGTCTTGGTCTCCCTTGCCCGCCTGGTTCTTCGCAGGAATAGAGCCCGAATTCAGCCGCAAGGGCTTGAAAGTGGCAGCCACGGCCTGAGTCCCCAGTGAATCCAAGCAAGGCCAATGGTTTTCAGGAGAAGCTCTGATCTATGACTGAAGCCGTTCTTGCCCCCGGAGCCCGCATCGAGTGCCGTAGTGCTGAGTGGCTGGTGCGCAGCCTGGGCCGCAGCTCTGACGGCCAGCAGGTAGTGGATGTGGTGGGGGTTTCACCTTTCCTGCGCGAGAAGGAAGCCCGCTTTTTGGTGGCGGTGGAGCAAGCGGCCGGCAGCTTCAAGGTGCTCCAGCCAGAGGAAACGGCCCTGGTGGCCGACCTCTCACCGCAATACCGCGACAGCCTGCTTTTCCTTGAGGCGCATCTGCGCCGCACCGTGCCAACCGATGCCGCGCTGGCAGTGGGGCATTTGGCAGCCATGGATGCGCTTCCGTACCAGCTGCAGCCAGCAGCTAAAGCCCTGGCGATGCCGCGGGCACGGCTACTAATCGCTGATGCGGTGGGCTTGGGCAAAACCCTTGAGTGCGGCATCCTCTGCAGCGAAATGATTCGCCGCGGGCGTGGCAAGCGGATCCTGGTTGTTACCAGCAAAAGCATGCTGGTGCAGTTTCAAAAAGAATTCTGGACGCGGTTTTCGATCCCTCTGGTGCGCCTCGATTCGCTGGGTATCCAGCGAATTCGGCAGCATATTCCCACTAATCAAAACCCCTTTCACTACTACGACAAAGCGATCGTGTCAGTCGATACGCTCAAAAATGATCGTGATTATCGCTTTTATCTCGACAATGCTAACTGGGATATCATCGTCATCGATGAATGCCAAAACGTAGCCGAACGAGCTAAAGGAGCGCAAAAGAGCCAGCGAGCTCGCTTAGCCGAGCGGCTAGCCACCCGATCGGAAACATTGATACTGCTGTCGGCGACGCCACATGACGGCAAACCTGAGAGCTTCGCGAGCCTGATGAACATGCTCGACCCCACGGCCATCGCCGATCCGAGCAAGTACACCAAAGACGACATCAAGGATCTGTATGTACGGCGCTTCCGAAAGGATGTGATCGCTGATCTGCGCAGCAGCGTGCAGGAGCGTGATGCAGCTGATGTCGAGTGCCAGGCCAGTGAACGGGAAGAACGGGTATTTGCCCTGCTGAAGGATCTCAAGCTGCCAGACAGCGACTCCAAGGCCAAGGCAGGCCAGCTGTTCAAAACCACCCTGGCCAAAAGCCTGCTTTCAAGCCCGATGGCGGCACTGGAAACGGTGCGCAACCGCCTTAAGCGCCTGCTGGCCAATCCCACACCAGCCCCGGCTGACTGTGCAGCCCTAGAGGAGTTGGAGCCCCTGCTGGCGGTGATTGGGGCAACTGATTTTTCCAAATATCAGCGGCTGCTGCAGTTGATAACTGGCGATTGGAGTTGGCGTGGCAAAGATCCCAAAGACAGGTTGGTGATCTTTACGGGCCGCCGCGAAACCCAGCGCTTTTTGATGGAGCACCTGGCGGCAGACCTCAGCCTGGCCAAGGGAGCAGTGGTTGGTCTTGATGGCGCCATGGCTGATGTGGATCAAACGCGAGTGGTGGAGCAATTCGCCCAGGAAAAAGATGCGGTGCGCATCCTGGTGGCCACCGAAGTGGCATCAGAAGGCTTGAACCTCCACTACCTCAGCCACCGCTTGGTGCACTTCGATATTCCGTGGTCGCTGATGACGTTGCAACAGCGCAATGGTCGGATCGATCGTTACGGCCAGCCGATGCAGCCGCTAATTCGCTATTTGCTCACCAGCTCACGTAGTGAGGGAATGGGCGATGCGGAGAAGATCCTGCGGGTGCTGATCCGTAAAGACGACCAGGCCCAGATCAACATCGGCGACCCATCGGTGTTTCTGCGGGTGTTCGATGTCGAGGTGGAGGAAGAGGAGATTGGCAAGGCGTTTGAAGCCGGTGATGCCGAGGGTCTGGAGCGCCGTATGGACGCCAATGCCAAGCCATACCTCGAGCAGAGCGGTGATCTCAATCTGTTTGCAGAGATGTTTGGTTTCTCCAGCAGCGAAGAAGCAGAAACAGCTACTCCTGTGGCAGCCAGCCAGTCGATTGCTGTAGAGCAGCGGAAACCATTCAGCCTGTATCCCAGCCTGTGGGGCTATGTGGATCAAGCCCTTGGCGCTGTAGCCGAGGCGATGGATCGTCGCGGCGAAAAGCTAGACCTGCGCAGCTTCCCTGAACAGGAGCGACTCGAGATCACGCCACCGCCAGATCTGCAACGGCGCTACGACCGCTATCCGCGGGAGCTCCGGCCCCAGAGCGGGCAACGGCTGGTGGTGTCCACCGAGGTGGCCGCCCTGCAGCGCGCCTTGGAGCAGGCCCGCCGGCAAGACAGCGCCAGGCCCGAACTGGAATACCTCTGGGATCTGCACCCCCTGGTGGATTGGCTCGCGGATCGGGGCCAGATCACCTTCCCCCGCCACTGCGCGCCGGTGCTGCAGCTCAGTGAAGGGCTGGAGCCAGGTGAGGTAGTGATGGTGCTTCAAGGCACGATCCCCAACCAAAAAGGAATGCCGGTGGTGCAGGAGTGGGTGGCGGTGCGCTTTGCCGGTTCAGGGCTGAACGTTGCTGCGGTGGAGCCGTTTGCAGCGGTGGCTGAGCAGTTGCAATTGGGCCGTAAGGCCTATGCCAACCCAAATGCGGCGATTCCTTTGCATCTGCGCCAGCAGCTGCCTTATGCCGTGAGGCAAGCCGACAGTTATCTCAACCGCTGCGGTCAGCAATGGGCGGAGCGGATGCAGCCGGAGCTGGAAGCCCAGCGTGAACGCCTCAAGCGGTTACGTGGCCGCCAGATACAACAACTGCAGATGAGCTTCGAGGCGGATCAGCGGCCCCAGCAGATCAAGGAGAAACGGCGGCTGGCAGAGCAAAAGGCAATTGATACGCGCTTCGACGACCACGAACGCTTTGTGAGTGAAGTTATGACGATCGAACCGGCTCCTTACCTGAAGTTGGTGGCCGTGCTCCACCGGGAGGCTTGATCGATGGCATTACCAGGAATCAGCAACGCCAACGAGTTTTATTCCGCCCACTACCTCGAGAGCGTTCTGACGAACGACATCAAGAAGGTGCGTGAGCGCTGGGCGGAGGAGGCCAGGGCCCAGGTGGAAGCCGATCCCAGCGCCGATGTCGCCACCCCGGAAGCGCAGTTCAAGGCCCTGCGTAAACCCTGGCAAAAGCTGCGGGAAGCTGAGCTCGGCATCAGTGGCGACCAAGCCGAGCGCCTGCGGCTGCAACGGGAGCTGTTCTTCCGGCCCCTGCTGGAGGCCTTGGGCTATCCCTATGCCCCCAAGCCGGAGCCCGTGCTGATCGGCGGCGAGGCCTATCAGGTGCCGTTGCTGGCGGAGGTGAGCAACGCCAAAGGTGAGCCATGGCTGTGGGTAGTGGAGTGCTTTAACCCCAGCGATGAGCCGACTGATCCGCTGGAGCTCACGATTGCCACCAGCTGGGCCTGCCAGATCCACGACCCATCCCTGGGCAAGGTGCTGGAGGGCGAAACCTGGGAAACCCTGATCTCTGAGCGGATCTTCGGGCAGGAGATCCCGCCGCGCTGGCTGCTGGCGGTGAGCCGCGATCAGTTGCTGTTGATCGACCGCCAGAAGTGGGCAGCCTCAAGGCTGCTGCGCTTTGAGCTCGACACCCTGCTGGGGGACATCAATGCCGATGCCCTGCTGGCGGCGGCCACCTTGCTGCACCGCGAGCACACCTGCCCCAGCGGTGGTGGCACGCCCTACCTCGATGAGCTGGATGAAAACAGCCATAAGCACGCCTATGAGGTGAGCGGCGATCTCAAGTACGCCCTGCGCAAATCGATCGAGCTGCTGGGCAACGAGGCCATCCATTGGCGCCGCAGCAAAGGCGAAGGCGTGTTCAAGGGCAAAACCGACGCCGACCAGCTC
Source organism: uncultured cyanobacterium (assembly GCA_903856805.1). Lineage (GTDB taxonomy): Bacteria > Cyanobacteriota > Cyanobacteriia > PCC-6307 > Cyanobiaceae > Cyanobium. The sequence goes on from CAIOCZ010000023.1 coordinate 4,439, forward strand.
ACCCTCGAGTGCCTCCGGTACATGTACCGGCTGCTGTTTCTCTTTTATATCGAGAGCCGGCCAGATCTGGGCTATGCGCCGATGGGCAGTGACGTGTATCGCCTCGGCTACAGCCTCGAAAGCCTGCGCGAGATGGACACAGCCGAGCTCGGCAGTGAGGAAGACAAAGAAGGCACCTACATCAGCGATTCCCTGGATCGGCTGTTCCAGATGATTTGGGAGGGCTACCCCAAGCGTGAGGACGCCACAGCCCAGCTGCCGATAGCGGATGCCGGCGACCCCTTCCATGACAGCTTCCGCCTCACCCCCCTGAAGGCGCACCTGTTTGATCCCGAGCGCATGCCCACGCTCACGCGGGTGCGCTTGCGCAATGTGGTGCTGCGTGAGGTGATCGAGCTGATGTCGCTCACCAAGGAGGGCAAGGGCAAGCGACGCGGCCGCGTGAGCTACTCGCAGCTGGGCATCAACCAATTGGGAGCTGTGTATGAGGCGCTGCTCAGCTTCCGGGGGTTCTTCGCAGAAGAAGATCTGTTTGAAGTGCAACCCGCCCCAAAGAAGGCCAAAGCCACCGCCAGCGATGACGACGACGAGCCAGAAGACGGCAACGAAGAAGGAGGCGATGACACAGACAACGCCACTGCCAGCGGCCAGGAGCACAACGAGCTGGAGGTGGGCCACTTCGTGACCGCTGAGCAGCTCAAGGCCTATAAGGCGGAAGAAATCGTGGCTGAGAAAGACACCGGTAAGCCCAGGTGTCACCCCAAGGGTAGCTTCATCTATCGGTTAGCGGGGCGCGACCGGGAAAAAAGCGCCAGCTACTACACGCCCGAATCGCTCACCCAGTGCCTGGTGAAATATGCGCTCAAGGAGCTGCTGCCGGGCAAAACAGCAGCCGAAATTCTGCAGCTGAAGGTATGTGAGCCGGCGATGGGCTCGGCTGCGTTTTTGAACGAAGTAGTGAACCAGTTGGCCCAGGCCTACCTGGAGCTGCGCCAGCAGGAAATGGGCCGGAGCATCCCCCACGAGCAGTTCGCCACCGAACTCCAAAAGGTGAAGATGCGCCTGGCCGATCAGAACGTGTTCGGCATCGACCTCAACCCGGTTGCGGTAGAGCTGGCGGAGGTGAGCCTCTGGCTCAACAGCATCTTCACGCCAGAGAAGGGCCGGGCCTTTGTGCCCTGGTTCAGCCAGCAGCTTGTTTGCGGCAACTCTTTGATTGGTGCCAGGCGGCAGATCTATCGGGTGAACCAGCTACCCACCGGCAGTGGCCGCAAGGCCAAGCCCAGCAAGGGGCAGGGCCCCAAGCTCTGGCATGAGCACGCTCCAGAGGAGCTGGCCTGGGATGCGGAGCTGCCGGAAGGCGCAATCTTCCATTTCCTGCTGCCCGATCCAGGCATGGCCGCTTACAAAGACAAGGTGATTAAGGAGCTGGAGCCAGAGGCCATCGACCGCTGCCAGCGCTGGAACAAGGCGTTTGTGGGCGAGCCGTTCAGTGAGTCCCAGATTTCCCACCTGCTCAGGCTGAGCAAGCTGGTGGATGACCTCTGGAAGGCCTGGGCCGAGCAACAGAAACAGTTGCGCCTGCGCACCACCGATCCGCTGCCGGTGTGGCCAGAAAGCGAAACAATTGGGGCAAACGACGTTGCCTGGACCTCGCTCAAACTCAAGGACCGCATCCAAGAGCAGGAGGTGAATGGCCGCGATGTGGCCAACACCAATGCCCGCCTGCGGCTGAAGTGGGCGATGGATTACTGGAGTGCGCTTTGGTTCTGGCCAATCCACCAGGCAGTTTTATTACCCAGCCGCGATGAATGGCTGCTGGAGCTGAGCATGATCCTGGGTGATCTGGAGCAGGGCGTTGCTCCCGAACTCGGCCAAGGGCAGCTATTTGCCGATACCCAACCCAAACAGCTGGCTGTGGATTTCAGCGACCGCCACGGCTTTGTGGATGTGGAAAAGCTCAAGGCTGAATTTGAGCGCTTGCGTCAGGTAGAAGCGGTAGCCAAACGCATCAAACCGCTCCACTGGGATCTGGAATTTGCCGATCTGCTGGCCGGCGGTGGTTTTGATCTGATCGTGGGCAATCCGCCCTGGCTGAAGGTGGAGTGGGAGGAGAAAGGCGTGATCGGCGACGCCGACCCGATGGTGCTAATTCGCAAGGTGAGTGCCAGCGAACTGGCTAAACGCCGTGGGGATGCTTTTACGGGCCATCCAGATCTAAAAGTCTCTTATCTGCAGGAGTTTGAGGGGCAGAACGGTAGCCAGGCGTTTCTAAATGCGGTGGCCAACTACCCACTGCTGAAGGGCAGCCAGACGAATCTGTTCAAGTGCTTCCTGCCCCAGGCTTGGCGGGTGGCATCAGAAAAGGGTGTGAGTGGTTTCTTGCATCCGGATGGGGTCTATGACGACCCGAAGGGTGGGGCCTTGCGGGGTGTGCTCTATCGCTGGCTGCGTGGGCATTTCCAGTTTGAAAATGAGTACAAGCTATTTGCGGAGATTCACAACACAGTGAAGTACAGCATCAATGTGTACCGTAAGCCTCTCGCTAGTCATGATCAGATCCGATTTGTCTCGCTGGCCAATCTTTTTGGTGCTTCGACTCTCGTTGAGTGCTTCAGTTCCGATGGAGTTGGTTCAGTTCCCGGCATTAAAGATGCGAACAACCGCTGGGAACTCCGTGGCCATCCTCAACGGATTGTCTCCGTTGATGAGCAGACACTTCAGCTCTTCGCCCGTCTCTATGACGAACCCGGCACTCCGGCACGCCAGGCCCGTCTGCCGGCACTCCACTCCCAGCAACTGCAGAGTGTGCTGGAAAAATTTGCAGCGGCACCGAAACGACTGGGTGATCTCCAGGGTGAGTACATAGCGCTGGAGATGTGGCACGAAACCAACGCCCAAAAAGACGGCACGATCCGACGCGATACAAGTTTTCCTGCTGATCCCACTGAATTAGTGCTTTCAGGCCCGCTCTTCAGCGTGGCAAATCCCCTGTATCAAACACCGAAGGCAATCTGCAACACCAACCGTGCCTACGACTGCCTTGATCTCACCACCCTGCCAAACGACTACCTGCCTCGCACCAACTACCGACCCGATGTATCGCCCACCGAATACCTAGTCCGTACGCCGCGTGTACCGTGGGGGGAGAGGAAGCCGGTAACGGAGTTTTATCGGCTGGCAGCTCGAGGAATGATTGGAGCAGCAGGCGAGAGAACCTACATCAATGCCATCTGCCCTAAATCAACAGGACATATAAATGGAGTTCAAACAACTGTATTCTCGACAAACAAAAGACTGGTATCTCAAGCAGCGTTTGGCTCTAGTCTTCTAGCCGACTTTTTCATCAAGTCAACCGGAAGAAGCAACCTTCACTATACATGGGAGGCTTTCCCTTTAATTGATGTCAATCGGAAATTAGCTTTGCGCTTGCTATCACTTTCTTGCCTCACTACCCACTACGCCGATCTGTGGAGCGAGTGCTGGGATGAGGCCTTCCGTCAGCAATGCTGGGCCAAAGAGGAACCCCGCCTGGCCAATAGCTTCTTCAGCAACCTCACCCCAACCTGGCATCGCGATTGCGCCCTGCGCACCGATTACGAACGACGCCAGGCCCTAGTGGAGATCGATGTGTTGGTGGCCCAGGCCCTCAAGCTCACACTCGAAGAACTGATCACCATCTACCGCGTGCAGTTCCCGGTGATGCAGCAATACGAACGCGACACCTGGTACGACCAAAACGGCCGCATTGTGTTCACCGCCAGCAAAGGCCTCTCGGGTGTGGGCTTCCCGCGGAAGGGTTCAGGCCGTGGGCCGAACAAGACCACAGGGTGGGAAGACATCGCGGACAAGACCTCCGGGTCTGTCTCCCGAACGATCATCGATGACACGCTTCCCGGTGGGCCGGTTGAGCGCACCATCACCTACGAGGCACCGTTTGATCTCTGTGATCGGGTGAAGGACTATCGGCTGGCTTGGGAGTTTTTTGAGGAGAACTAGTGTCGCCTCATTCATTGATCAACTTTCACTCATGGAGTCGGATTCTTGCTGAACTACAGGATTACTATCGGCATAGGCACTACTTTACTCCCGCTGAGACGTTCAAGGTTGATGAGGTTTGGCGTAATTTAGAGCTTGGGAAAACTATTATTGCCCCAGAGGAGTTTCCAGCTTTTAAATTAATCCCTGAAAGCCTGCGCAGGCGCATGCAATGCAAGGAAGAGAGCGACCAGTTTGTACTTTTAGCTGTTTTATGCGCGGCTTTTCAAACCACTCGCCACCTTGAAGAAGATCAAAGTGATCTTAGTGATAGCAAGCAGGCTCTTTGCAATCTATTCGAGCAGACTCTTCCAGGTATTCAAAATACAACAAAAGCGCGGCTAGCAGCAGATGAGAAGAAACGCCAAGAGCACATCAAAGTAGTATTGGATCAAAAAAATAAACAAGAGCAACTGCAGAAGGAGGCTAAAGAAGCAGCTGAGAAACTCTTAGAGGCACTAACACGAAAGCGCCAACAAGATGAAGAAGACCGAAAAGAAGCCCTACGACAGGCTCAGAAAAGGATTAAAACAGCTTTATGTTTAACGGAGCATGGATTGCGTGTACATTGGCAAAAATCTGACTGCGAGATTGCAGCACAAATAGGTCAACCCGATAACCCTGAGTGCATTGGCATAGTCAGAAAAGAGCTAGCACTAAGTTGGCTGGAATCGAATCATTTTAGATTCCCTACAGATGAACAGCTTGAATTCATCATTGATACACATCACTCGATCCGTGTCACCGCACGTGCTGGTAGTGGCAAAACTGAAACAGTTGCCACAAAGATCTTATTCTTGTTGCATTTCATTGGATTAAGTCCAGATCATATCCTGGCTCTTGTATTTAATGTAGAAGCGCGTAATGACATCATCAAGCGAATTGAGGATCTTGAAGAGCAAGCGGGCTTAATGAGTAAAGGCCCATATTCGGTGATGAATTTTGATCGTCTTGCATACGGCGTTGTACGGCCAAAAGCAAACATTCTTGATGAAAAGGGGTTCTCTCAAAAGATTAAAGAACTTGTTAATTTCTTCCTTTCAGCTGAATGCGAGCATTCTGAGCTAATTAAACAGTTTATGCTCATATCTTTTGAAGCTGATTGGGATAAATGGCTTAGCAACAATGAACGATACACACTAGATCAACTTGACCAGTTGAGAAGTCTGCTGACGGAGGAAGCCATCGATGGCACGTTGGTGAAATCAAAGGGGGAAAAGCGAATTGCTGATTTCTTCTTTGAGCACAACATCGATTATCAATACGAATATCCTTGGCGTACTGATGATGGGGTCGTTATTTATCCTGACTTTTATCTCCCCCAGCAGAAACTAATAATTGAGTATTTGGGAATGCATGGTGATAAAGATTATGACGAATCATCCGAATTTAAGCGGCGCTACTGGGATACAAAGCCAGGATACAAGCTTGTTGAGATCTTTCCCTACCAACTAAACGGCTTATCACCAAACTTTCTTCAAGGAAGGGAGGAAGACTATGCAGCGATAGCTGGACTTATCAAACAAGCGCTTAACGAGCAAGGCTGTGGAGATATCGACCTTCGCAAGCTATCTGATGAGGAGCTTTTGGCAAAGCTCAAGAATCGGATCTCAATGGAAGTTGAAAAGCTATTTAGCACTTCACTTGCCAGGCTTGGTCAACGCTGTCGCAGCAATGCTGATGTCATCTCCTTAGTGAACAGCTATAAAACCTCTGATGAAGCAGAGCGACAGTTTATCAATCTACTCCCCGTAATAGATCAGACCTATCGCGATCTGCTTTCAGCCAACCATGCAACAGACTTTGCAGAGCTGAAATGGAACTGTATCGATTTAATTGAGCAAGGAATTAGCTCGTTTTCAGTTGAGAAAGGAACTGTTCAAGTGTATCCAGCCCGACTGCGCTATATCTTTATTGATGAATTTCAAGACTTTTCAGAGGTTTACCAGAGGATCATCCACGCCCTTCTTTGCCATGCCAACGACGCTGTTGTGAATGCGGTTGGAGATGACTGGCAGATGATCAATCGCTTTGCGGGATCTGACCTCAGCCTTTTCCATGGTTTTTCTGATGCATTCCCGAGAACAAAAAATCTTACGCTTACAACGAATTTCCGAAGTAGCCCCCAGGTTGTTGAGTTTTGCAATGCCTTGATGGAAGGGCAAGGGGCACAGGCCAATGTCGCTGATCACCTCAAGGAGGTCAAAGGGCGTGTTACTCAGGTTTCCCTAAGTAATCTTCAGCTCACCGATGCAGAAGAGCATTATTTTAAAGCTGACCCTATTATCAGCTCGCTACTTAGATTGATCCCAGCATGTATGAGTCAACTAGGGCTTAATGAAAAGTTTGCTATAGCTCAGGCAACTAATCAAGGCGAAGAGAGCCTCAAACCTTTTTTCTATGTGCTAACACACACAAACTATCCTAAGGGGCTAAAGGTTGAAGCCGATCACTTTAGTTTTATGAAAAACGAATCAGGCCGCTCCCTAAATTTTCTGCATAAATTCCTAGCAAAAATCTACAATAAAGATTTATTTCCTACAGCTATTAGCGCACTCACAGCACATCGATCCAAGGGAAAGGAAGCAGAAGTTGTTTTTCTGTTGTCACCAGAGCAATTTCCACTAATCCATCCAAGCTCAGTTTTTTTAGGAATCTTTGGTGATGATCTAAATACAATTATTAATGATGAACGTCGTCTCTTCTACGTTGCCTGCTCTAGGGCTCGCAAATGGCTCTTCCTTCTAACCTTTGCACCAGCAAAGCAGCCTGATTATCTGCCAAAGCATTTGCTTGAATTATTTAATTGGGACGAAGCTCCCTATGTGCGCAAAATTCCTGATGGGCTTTTTAAGATCGAAATTACTAACCAAAAGGGTGATTTTAAAGCTCTTTTTGACAACATGGAAAGATTAAAAGTTTTCTGGGGATTTAATTTTACTAAGGATAATGGTGTCCCTATCCGATGGCAAAAATTGGAGTGCACTCTTCCTGAAGTGGCTAGATACATAACACAACTTATTGAGGAATTTCAGGATGCCAAGTTGCAATGGGTATTGTTTGATGCGGCTGGTGATTCACTCTTCCAATGGCCAGGCCCTATTGATCCAAAGGCTTTCTTAAATGCAACACTTCAAATCGAAGCAAATACACAATCAGCCCCACCACCAGCTATAGCAATTCCAATTATTGATGAGCGACAGGACGTTAATTCTCTTTGCCTATCAGTTTACGAGTATTTCGTTGACCCTAAGCATATGCTTAGGGAATTCAAGCCTCAAACTGGTTTTGAATTAATTAAAGCTGGGCATGTAATTGCGCAGGCTGAACTAGCTTGGCCAAAATACAAATCAGCTGTTGTTATTACTGAGGATGATTATATTAATTTTATAGACCAGGGCTGGCGAGCTTGGCTTCCTGCTATTGATGACGATGATAACAACCACTCAAGTGACATGGAGATTCTTGAATTGCCTACACTGTTAAGTCACTTACGAAGAGCCGAGCGAATTAACTCACTAAGCATTTAGCTTTCAACTTTATTAATCCATCACCATTTACAAAGACACCAACTAGGGGCCAGGCCTATTTTTCAAGCTGCTGGTTGTGGCAGCACTCCATTCACTTCAAATTGCTGCCTCTGGAAATGGTGCACCGTGTTGTCATCCAGGCAACAAATAGCAACTTCGTTCTCGTTAGCTTCCACCACAACCTCTACCTGATCAAACGGTGTACTAGTGAATACGCAGCAGCTGATGGCTCCTACCTGAATTACATCCTCAATGCTGCGGGCTGAGTGGTATTCAAAGGCTTTAATTCCAGCTTCTCGCATCTGGCTGCCAGTTTCCTGGCAGAAGTGGTTGTTTATGGGATCACGCAACTTCGCCTGAAGCTCTCTACCGCCTTGTTCCTGCAATTTCAGGGCCCTTGCGGTGCACACCTGCACATGAAAAAGTGCCTTTCGCATCGCGCTACTGCGTGGGAATGGATGGTCAGGCCCATTCTGAAACACCAATTCGTAATACGCCCCCTCCAGCAAACAGCCGAATCGGCTGCGGGAGCCATAAAACATCCCTCGCTCCCAGCGTGTGGCAAACCGCGAGCCGTGGCGTTTTTGATAACGAAACGGCGTTAGCAGTAGGCGATGCCGCACTGCGCACTCCTCGGCGCTGGGAGGCTCCGGCTTGCTGGCCTCCAGAAAATCCTCCAGCCAGGCCTGCTCATCCAAGTTGTCTGTAGTTCTGCGGGTGGCCTGGGCGCCCTGTTGCTCTACCAGCCGCAACACAACCCCATCCAGCTGGGCGAAAGCATTCAGATCTACATCGCTTCGTTGGCTCAAGGGCGGCCACGCATGGCATCGAGGTATTGCACTAGCTCCACCAGCTGCTCTGGATCCTGCAGTTGTTCCCGCGGCAGGCCTCCGGTGTGGCGGTTGGCTGTGTTGATCCAGTGCCGCATCAGTTCGATGTCGTCGCCCACCAGGGCCGAGAGGCTGCGATGCAAGCGCAGCACCAGGGCAACCATCCGCTGGGTGTGCAGATCGATGCGGCTCTGTGCCCGTGCCTGCTCAAAAAAAGTACGACTTTTACCAATTGCCTGGGCCGTTTCCTGGGCCGATAACCCCAGTTCCTCGCCAGCGCGCTGCAGCGCCTTGCGCAGCACCAGGTTCCCGTCTACCCCGCTAGCCGCTGCACTGGTGAGCTCCTGAACCTCCACAACCCTCAAGCCGTCTATGCAGATTATGCCTCAAAAGCGGCAGAATAGGCAATGTGGCCTCGAATGAGGCGCTTTCCTAAACGCGTTGCATAAAAAACCTGTACTTGTTCGTTGATGGAGCGAACTGCAGCCCGAATCTCGTGCAGAACGCCTTTGTTCCCACGCACAGATGGGCGCAGTCAATAGATAGTTTGCATGGAAAAAAGGCTACAGTTCTTTCATGGAGCGAGTTGCAGCCCGTTTTTCATTCAAGGAGCCACTGGCGCAGTTGCCTCGTGGTGGCCCCCTAGGGGTGGAGATCCTGACCGCCCACGGCATCACAGCCAAGCGGGCCTCTGCGCTGGTGCGCTCGGGCTGGCTGCTGCGCCTGGGCCGCGGTGCCTACAGGCTTCCCGGCGACACCCTCCAACGGGATGCCTGTCTAGCTTTTCTGGCGCAGCAGATGCCGGGGTTGCATGTAGCCGGCAAAACAGCCCTGGCCTGGCGCGGTGTCCGTCACAACCTGGCCTTCCGGGAAACCGTGGTGCTCTGGGGTGATCAGCCGGCCCGCCTGCCCCGTTGGCTGGATGGCGTCGTGCAGGTGCGCTACCGCGTGGCCCACATCTTTAGTCCAGAGCTGCCGGCGGGGCTCGGGCTGGCTCCCTTAGCCGGTGGCCATCCAGAGCTACCCGTCTCCAGTCCCGAGCGTGCCCTGCTGGAGCTGTTCAGCGAAACCGGCAGCTTTGAAGGCCTCGAGGAGGTGCGCCAGCTGGTGGAGAGCACACGCAACCTGCGGCTCCCGCTGCTCGATGAGCTCCTCGGCCACCTCACCCGCATCAAGGTGGTGCGCCTGGCTGCCCAGCTGGCAAGCGAGCTCGAGTTGCCCTGGGCCGAGCTGGCCCAGCAGCACAGTCGCCGGCTCGGTGGCGGCCGTCGCTGGGTGGCAGTCGGCCGCACCGGTGAACGCCTGGATCTGGCCGCAACACCATGAACAACGCCTACACCGCCACGGTGCGCCAGCTGCTGGACATCGCTCCGATGGTGTTCGCCACGCCTCACTTCGCCCTCAAGGGCGGCACCGCTCTCAATCTGTTTCTGCACGATCTGCCACGTCTATCGGTGGACATCGATGTGGTGTTCACCAACCACAGACTCGACCGTGAAGCCTTCTTTGAGGCCTTGGCCATCGAGCTCACTGTGATTCGCCAGAAGCTGGAGGCCATTGGCTACGAGGTGAAGCAGCACAGAAACAGCAGCAGCAATGAAAGCAAGCTGATGGTGGTGGGTCCCCAGGCACAAGTGAAGGTGGAGGTGAATGAGGTGTTTCGCGGCACCCTGCTTCCCGTACAGCAGCGGCCACTCTCACCAGCCACGGAGGAGGAGTTTGCCCAGGCGGTTACGCTGCCGTTGCTCGCCACCGCTGAGCTCTATGGCAGCAAGCTCGTGGCCGCCATGGACCGGCAGCATCCTCGAGATCTTTTTGACGTTCTGGTGCTGTACAGCGACATAGGCCTGACCCCAGAGATCGTGGATTGCTTCGTGGCCTATCTGGCCGGCCATAACAGGCCGGTGCATGAGGTGCTCATGCCCCGTCTCCATCCACTGGATGCCACGTTCGCCAATCAGTTCAACGGCATGACCCGCGACGAGGTCAGCCTGGAAACATTGGAGCAGACCCGCACACGCTTGGTTCAGGACCTGCCCCGCGCCCTCACCGACCAGCACCGCACCTTTCTGCTTTCTCTGGTGCAGAACCAGCCCCGCTGGGACTGCATGCCGTTTCCCCATCTGCAGGAGCTGCCGGCAATCCGCTGGAAGCTTCAGAACCTGGCAAAACTGAAGGGTGCGAAGCGCGCAGAACAGGTCGAGCGATTGCAGGCATGTTTTCGGCAGGCAGCTGATTCGGCCTGATTGATCATTCTCTTGCCGGCAGCGATGGCATCTCAGGGGTGATTTCAGCCATTCATCGCAAGCGGTTTGTTGCTCTGCCTGGGTCGTTGTCTCTGCCGGAAAAATTGCTGCTGATCGTCTTCCGTTAACGCAGCCAGCTCCGCCTCCAACAGCTTGCAAAGATTGCGCACGGTGGGATTTCTCTCATTGAAGCCGAAGAGGCGCATGTTGCCGAGGCGGCGACTGACCAGGACGCACTGCTCCTCAAGCCGCTTCAGCTGACGCTGGGTCATGTTCAGGCCAAACCCGAATGTCTTGGCGATGCGCTGAGCATGGCCCTCGCCTTAGCACTGCAGGAACAGCAGTACGCAGGCGGCGGTTCGGTTGCCGAAGAGCGCGTCGAGGACTGGGTTCATCGAAAGCGCCTCCTCGTAGAACCCCGCTTCGGGGTTAATGCACTCCCATTATGAGTTGAACTACTCATTATGGGGGTGATTTTTAGCATTTGGCCCCATTTCGTCGGCCATGCAGTACTTCCATCTGATTGGTGCGAGCTGGTGCGCCAACTGGTGAAGAGCTTGTCGACGTTCCTCGGCCATGCATGGATTGCATAATTCAGAACCCTTGCCAGCACAGAGATCTCGCCTAGCCTTAGGGTGCAGATCTGCAGAATCCCTTGCTCCCCTCCGTTGTTGCCAGCGAGTTGGAGCAGGTGGCCTGCGATGCCATCCGCACCGCCTTTCACCCCACCACACCAGGCTTTTCTGGCCTGATCGACCGTTTCCTGGCCGATCGGGACCAGCTGCTTAAGGGCCCGTTCGTTTCAGTCTCCCTGCCGTTCCGCGAGGGATCTGGGCGCGATTGGTTCCCCCAGATCCCTCTGCCCTTCCCGCCTTACTTGCACCAGGAGAAGGCCTTTGAGCGGCTGCTGCCTGGAACTCCAGGCAACACCCTGGTGGCCACCGGCACCGGTTCAGGCAAAACCGAGTGCTTCCTGCTGCCCCTGCTCGAGCACTGCCGGCAGCAGCGAATCCAAGGCACCCGTGGGATCAAGGCGATCCTCATCTACCCGATGAACGCCCTGGCCACCGATCAGTCGCGGCGTATCGCCGATTTGATCCACACCATTCCTGCCTTGGCAGGTCTGCGCGCTGGGCTCTACATCGGCTCCTCCGATGACACGCCCACAGCGGCGATGACCGCCACTAGCGTGATCACCGATAAGGAGGCTCTGCACAAAGCGCCGCCCGACATCCTGCTTACCAATTACAAGCAACTCGATTACCTGTTAATCCAGCCCCATGTGCAAAGCCTGTGGGAGCACAACGGGCGCCAGCCGGATGGCAGCAGTGTTCTGCGCTATCTGGTTGTAGATGAGTTTCACAGCTTTGACGGTGCCCAGGGTACGGATCTGGCCTGTCTGATCCGCCGCCTGCGTGATCGCCTCCAGTGCCCCGGCGAGGAGCTGGTGTGTGTGGGCACCTCCGCCACCCTCGGAGGCGCCGAATCCCGGGAGGCGATGCTCAGTTACGCCGGCCAGATCTTTGCCACCAGCTTTGAACCCGCCTCCTTAATAGAGGAAAAACGCCTCGAGCCAGAGGAGTTCTTCACAGCACACACCTCCTACGGTGATGCGGATGGAGGTGGTCTTTGGGCCCTTTCGCTACCGGGGTTGGAAACGGAGCATCAGCTCAATGCCAGTAATGCCGAAAGCGCAGCGGCCTATCTCGCCTTGCAGGCCAAGCTATGGCTGGGCGACACCCTGCCACCACCACCAGAGGGCAACGTCAATAACGAGTCCTGGCGACTTGCTTTAGGTAAACGACTCGGCACTCTGCCTGCTGTACAAAACCTGGTGCGCCAGGCCGCCGGTACCTGCTCGATTGATGAACTGCTGAATCGCTTCTCCCGCCAGCTGGGCTTAGGTGATCGCTTTCCGCGTCCCTATCGGGTGTTGCTGCTGGAAAGTTTGCTGGCCCTAGTAGCCCATGCCCGGCGCACCACCACCCTGCTCACTGGCGAGGAGGTGGTGGTGCCCTGGTTAAACCTGCGCCAGCAGCTTTGGCTGCGGGAACTCAAACGCATGGTGGCTTCGGTAGAAGCTGAGCCGCAGTTGCGCCATTCCGATGACCTCTCAGGCACAGAAGCCAGCCCCCATCTGCCGGTCGTCCATTGCCGCGACTGCGGTGCCACAGCCTGGGCTTCCACCGTGATCAGCCAGGGCAGCAATTGCCTCGATCGCGGCAGCAATCTGCAGGGCTTTTACAAAGCCTTCTTCTCTGGTGCCCCAGAGCTTCGCTATCTCTTCCCAACCGGCGCCAGCACCGCGGCCCACCAATTGTGTGGTGACTGCCTTTTTTTCCACCCTGGCCAAGACGTTGCCAATGGCATCTGTCCCAACTGCCAAAGCCGCAACCTGCTGGCCGTTGATATTCCCGATTGCAGCTACCAAGACGACAACAACCATCCCCACGTCAGCCGTGATTGCCCCCATTGCGGTGCCCAGCAAGGGTTACTGCTAATTGGTTCTTCTGCCGCCAACCTCACCAGCACCTGGAGTGCAGCCCTGTTTGCCTCGCCCTTCAACGGCGATAAGAAGCTGCTGGCCTTCTGCGATTCGGTACAGGATGCCGCGCACCGCGCCGGCTTCATTTCCGCCCGCGCTTACCGCACCTCTTTCCGCACCGCGCTAACCACCACTGCCCGGCAGGCCCAGCTTGAGCTGGCCGGCCCGATCGCTCTGGATCAGCTTCAGGCGCGCCTGATCAGCGACTGGCGACAACACTTTCCCAACCCGGTGGATTTTGCTGCCACCTTCATCCCAAACGACCTTGAATGGCTGCGCGAATGGGATGCCCTGCAGCACCAGGACACACCAAGCCTGGATGCAGACAGCACCCTGCTGCGCTTGGTGTGTGACCGGCTGTGCTGGGAGGTGGCCGCCGAATTCGGCTACCGCTCCCGTTTGGGCTCATCGGTGGAACAGGCCGGTTCGCTGGCGGCAGGAGTCGATCCTCAGGCCATCAATGCCCTGCTGCCCGCCCTGCTGAGCCGTCTTCAGAACGAAATCGAGCCGCTGCGTCAAGCCCGCAGTTCCCAGGTGCAGCAGCTGGTAGTCGGGCTGCTGCATCACTGGCGCCAACGCGGCGGCCTTGATGTTCCCGAGCTGCTCGGCAAAGACGGCAAAGGCAGCGATTACCTGCTCTCAGGTGGCAACGACACCTTCGTGTTCAACCAAAAAATTACCCATACCCCCCGCTTTGGCCCCAGCTCAGCGCGGCCCAGTTTCCCAACCAGTCACCGCGGTAAGGGTGGTTTCGAGCAGCTAGTGCGTGAGCGCGTTCGGCCCACCTGGGCGCAGCACTGGTTGCAGCGCACCCTTGAACCCAGCTCGCCGCTTGATCCTGAGCAGCAAAAAGAAGCGCTGCAGGCTGCGGTGGCCGCACTGATCGAGGCGCAGCTCCTGCTGGATATCCAAGGCAACCGCAGCGAGCACATCTGGGCGATTCCTCGTGCCCGTATTCATATCAGCGCCCAGCCCCAACGCCTTCGTTGCATCTCCTGCCACGACGCCCAGTCAGTACTAAGCGAGCAGCTCAGCATCTGGGATGGCATGCCCTGCCAGGTGCGTCATTGCAGCGGCGAATATCGCATTGATCCCCGCGGCGGTCTGCCCCTATACCGCCATCTTTATGAGCGCGGCGACGTGCATCGCATCGTGGCGCGGGAGCACACAGGCTTACTGCCGCGCCCCGATCGCGAGCGGCTGGAAACCCAATTCATCCGCAGTAAATACCGCAGCGATCCCAACTTGCTCTCCGCCACCTCCACCCTGGAGATGGGCATCAACATTGGCGATCTCTCTACGGTGTTGCTAGCTTCCGTTCCGCCCGAGCCCGCCAACTATCTGCAGCGCATTGGCCGCGCTGGACGGCGTGATGGAAACGCTCTAGTCGGCACGCTCGTGACCGGCACCGCCCACGACCTCTACTTCTTCTCGGATCCACGCGAGATGTTGCAAGGTCAGGTAAGTCCTCCAGGCTGTTATCTCGATGCAGCCGCCATTCTGCGGCGCCAGCTACTGGCCTATAGCCTCGATCGCTGGGTCATCAGTGGCATTGATCACCAGGCCCTGCCTAAGCAGCTCAAAGCCGTACTCGATGCGGTGGAGCAATCGGGAGCCGGCAGTGTCAAGGTTGCTTTTCCTTACACCTGGCTGAGCTGGTGCGATGCCAATCAAGGCGAACTGCTTAAGCGCTTTCTGGGGCTGTTTGATGCCACCCTCGCTGAAACAAGTCGCCAGGAATTAGGTCGAATTTTCCTTGCCGTTGCCGATTCCCCCTACAGCGCGCCCTATGCCCAGGAGTTGCTGCAACGCCTTGAGGAGCTAATCGCCGAGCGCAAGCGGCTCAGCGCCGAAGCCCGTCGGCTTCGCGAGCGCTTCAACAAGCTTTCGCAGCTGGGTGATGCCCTCACGCCAACCCAGCAAGAAGACAAGGACCAGATCTACCGGGAGATGAAGGCCTATGGCCTGTTGCGCAAGGCACTCGATGCCCGCCCACTACTGGCGATGCTTACTGATGAGGGCTTCCTACCCAATTACGCCTTTCCGGAAGCGGGAGTCACCCTTAAATCCGTGCTGTGGCGCCGAAATCCTGCTCGCGGTGATGGCCAAAACCGCAGCGAAGAACTTCCGCCTCTGAGTTACGAACGCCCCGCCAATGTGGCTATCCGCGAGCTGGTTCCCGATGGCCAGTTCTATGCCCAGGGGCGCCGCGTCAAGGTTGATCAGGTCGACCCGGGCCTCAATCAACCCGAGCGCTGGCGTTTTTGCTCCTCCTGCTCCTACGCCTGCCGCGGCACAGACGACGACTTTGGTCGCAAGGAATGCCCTCGCTGCGGCAACAGCGGCTACGCCGATCAGGGGCAGGTCAAGGAGATGACCATGCTCAAGCAGGTACAAGCCACAACAGAAGATGCCCGCAGCAGGTTTGGCGATGACGCCGATGAACGCAACCCGCTCTTCTTCTTGCGGGAACTGCTGATTCTTCCCGATCTCAATCGCCGCGAGATCTCACTGGCAATCGAGGATGAGGAATTTCCCTTTGGTATGGAGTACCTAGCCAGCACCACTTTCCGGGAAATCAACTTCGGTGAGCAGGCCGCCGTTGGCCAGAGCCACACCATCGCTGGCAAAAACCTGAAGGTGCGGGGATTTGAGCTCTGCCGTAGCTGCGGCAAGGTGCAGCACGGCAAAGCCAAGGCTAGTAATCACACCTGGGGCTGCCGTTACCGCGACAAGCCCGATGACGCCCAGCTGCGCCAGCTGCTGTTCATGTATCGGGAGTTCCGCTCTGAAGCACTGCGTTTCCTATTACCTGGTGCCAGCTTCTGGGATGACTCCGGCCAGCCCTCCTTCATTGGGGCCCTCCACCTGGGCCTAAAGCAGCGCTTTGGCGGCAAGGTTGATCACCTCCAATCGGCCTTGGCAGAAGAACCCCAGCCCGGCAGCCGCCAGCGCAAAACTTTTCTCTATCTGTTTGATTCGGTGCCAGGTGGCACCGGGTATGTGCGTCAGTTGATGGATCGTGGCGGCGAAGATCTCAAAGAGGTGTTTCAGCGTTCGCTGCAGATTCTGCAAAGCTGTGCTTGCAGTGATGGCTGCTACCGCTGCATCTTTCGCTATCGCGAGCGCTTCAACCGGGAAAAAACCAGCAAGCTACGCGCCATCGAGCAATTGCAAGCAATCATTAAACGCTGGCCTGAATTAAAATCAAGTAAGCGCAGCCTTTCGGAAATAAACATCAATACGCGCGCTGAAAGTGAACTAGAGCTGCGCTTCCTCGAAAAACTCCGCGAAGGCAAAGGCCTTCCCGATGGCACCAAGGCCTCCTTGCGCGATGAAGTGATCCATGGCCGCAAGGCCTTTACGCTCACACTGAGCGCTGCAAATCACAGCATCAGTTGGAAGCTGGAGCAGCAGGTGCCGCTCGGCGATAGCGAAGGGGTTGGAGTGTTCTCTAGGGCTGATTTCCTGCTCACCCCCACCGCTGGCGGCAAGCCAATCGCCATCTATACCGATGGCTGGGAATACCACCGCGGTCGCCTGGCCAGCGATGCCCAGCAGCGCATGGCGCTGCAACGCAGTGGCCGCTATCTGTTCTGGGGCTTGAGTTGGGACGACGTTGTTGAGAAGCCCCCTAGAGCCCAGAACCCCCTGGTGCCTAATGGGCTGCAAGTGGGATTGGCGCCAGCTTTTATCGACAAGCCGGGGCTGTTCAGACGCTGGTGGCCTGAAAACACCACCAAACAGGTGGAACCGCCAATGATGGCACCATGTCAAGCCCAGCTGGCCAGCAGCCTGGAGTTACTGATGGCTTACTTGCTCCATCCCAGTGAGGCCTGGTGGCAGGGGCTGGCCCAGCAGTTCGCCCAGGCTCAAATCACCCCTACCCCCTTCTCAGCGCCTGAGTTAACTAAAGCAATTGAGGAGTTGCAGCTGCAGCCCCACATCGAGGAATGGCGAGTGTCAGCGACCGGCCAGTGCATGGGGCAGCAGCTGGAAATAGCGCCAGGCCTAAGGGCCCTAAACCTTGCAGACCTTGAGCTGCATAAGCGCCTGCACCCCGCCGCCAGCTTCCGTGTCATTCACTTTGATCCTGATGCAGCCGGCAACGACCAGCAGCAACAAGCCGCCTGGCGCGAATGGCTGCGCCAAGCCAACCTGTTCCAGTTCATCCCCCACGGGCTTATCTCCACCCCGGGTTGGGGCGGTAGCGAGCAAGCAGCTTCCTTAGAGCCCTACGCCATTTGGGTGCAAGGGGCTTTTAGCGCAGCTGAGGCCCATTCTGGAACAGCTCTTTCGCAGCAGGCTGTTGCTTGGCAGGAGTTGATCAAGTTTGCCCATCCCTCCTGCCAACCGTTGATCAATGCCTTGCAACCAGTCATCTTCAAAGAGGCTTTGGCGCTGCCGGAGCTCGGTTACGAGCTGGAGGGTTCCAAGAAAGAAGTGTTGGCAGAGGCTGAATTGGCCTGGCCGGACCAACAGCTAGCGGTGATCCTGGACATGGACCAACTCACCTTCTTTGAAACTGCAGGTTGGCGCTGCTGGTCAATCGAAGATCCCCCTGATCCCATCACTGTTGCCACCAACGCCGCCGCCATTTGCGACGCCCTGCAAATACCAGCCACCGCGCCTAATCCATGAGCGATCCCCGCCTCACCGTTGCACTTTCGAGCGACTTCCTCAAGGCGCTGAATAAGTTGCCTGAAAAAGGGCGCAGTAAAGCAGCTTCCTTCGTATCCAAGTTCCGTGACAACCCTCGCAGTACTGGTCTCAATTACGAGCGCATAGAAGGCGGCAAGGATCCCATGATCCGATCACTAAGGGTTGATCAGGACATTCGTTGCATTGTCCGTGCACCAGAGGAGGGAGACACCTATGTGCTGCTTTGGATCGATAAACATGACGACGCCTATCAGTGGGCTAGGCGCCGAACCTGCCATGTCAACCGGGTTAATGGGGCCTTGCAGGTGGTTGACGTGGAAGCCGCTGAAACAGCCGTGGGTGATGCAATCGCCGCCGCTGTCAGCGATGCTCTGGCCAACATCCCCCCTCAGCAGAAGACCACCGCCCAGTTGCTAGCAGCAAATCCAAGTTCACTGTTTGGGCACTGTGTTGACGATCAATTGATGCTGCTGGGCGTTCCTGAAGCACTACTGCCGGCTGTGCGAGCGGTTTGCAGCGATGAGAGCCTGAGCCGACTGATCGAGTGGTTACCCAAGGACTGCGTTGATGGCTTGATCCTGCTCGCAGAAGGCCGGCCGATAGAAGCCGTGATCAAGGAGCTCGAGCGCCAGCGCCCTGCTCACATCGACCCAAATGATGTCGCTGCTGCTCTGGAGACCCGCGAAAGCAAGGCAGAGTTTCTGGTTATCACAGACGATGATGTTCTTGAAGCGATGCTTGCTGCGCCCCTTGAGCAGTGGCGGGTCTTTTTGCATCCCAGCCAGAGTCGCCTGATTGAACGCGACTGGAGTGGTCCCGTGCGTGTTCTTGGTGGAGCGGGTACCGGCAAAACAGTGGTGGCAATGCATCGGGCCCGCTGGCTTGCGCAGCAATTGGTCCAATCAGAGACAAGCGGTAGGGTCCTGTTTACGACTTACACCCGCAACCTGGCCACCGATATTCGCAGCAGCCTGACCAAGATTTGCAGTCCTGAACAGCTGCAGCGGCTGGACGTAATCCATCTTGATGGCTGGGTCTCCACATTCCTCAAGGGGCAGGGTCTGCCGGTTCGGGTGTTTAACGAAAGTGCCCGCAAATCTTGCTGGGATTTGGCAATGGCCATTGCGGATACATCCCTGGGCCTCGAACGGCGCTTCTACGAAGAAGAATGGAAAGAGGTGGTACTTGCAAATGGCTGCCGCACCCAACCGGAATACCTCTCAGCTCGACGCGTAGGCCGGGGTACCCGTCTAACCCGCCAAAATCGCGCCCAGATTTGGCCGGTTTTCGATGCAATGCGCATGGAATTACGCCAGCGGGGTCTCTGGGAGCCGGAGGAAGCCAAGCAAGCAGCAACGGATCTCATTAAGGGTTCTGGTCTAGATGCTCGTTATGCAGCCGTGGTCATCGACGAAGCCCAAGATCTTGATGTACTGGGCTTTTCTTTGTTGCGGGCCCTAGTCGGTGAGCCGCATCCTAATGATCTGTTCATCGTGGGTGACCCCCACCAGCGCATCTACGGCAAGCCATTGGTATTAAGTCGTTGCGGCATCGAGATACGCGGTCGCTCCCGCAAACTGCGCATCAATTACCGGACCACAGAAGAAACCCGCGCTTGGGCTACGGCGGTGTTACATGGTCACGACTTTGATGATCTCGATGGCGGCCTTGATCCAGCCACCGACTATCGATCGCTACTACATGGTGATGAGCCGCTGATAGAAGCATTCGATGATCCCGCAGATGAGCAGCGATTCTTGAGCACTACATTGCGCCAGATCCAGGAGGAGCAGGGCAGCCTGGCTGGCACCTGCGTCACAGCTCGCACCAATGCAGCTGTTGAGAAACTCAATGCCAGTCTACAGCGGGAAGGATTTGCTACCAGGGTGATCAATGCTGATGAATCCGATGATCCAAGCGATCCCGCCCTACGGCTAGCAACTATGCACAGGGTGAAAGGACTGGAGTTTGACCAGGTTTTCCTCCCAGGACTTGATGCAGCCCAGATGCCACTACGCCATGAACTCGAGCAGCGTCCCGATCAATTGTCGCGCGAGCTGTTTGAACAGCAGGAGCGCTCTCTGCTTCATGTGGCTGCCACCAGAGCAAAAAAAAGAGTAGTAATTAGCTACAGCGGCAAACCTTCGCCATTTATTGCTTGAGGACAGTAAAGGATGACAACGCAGAGATCTCCCTCTCCAGAAGCAATAGCAGCTGCTGCCGCCCGCACCATCTCATTACAAATGCTGGAGGAGAGGGGCCGCGGGGCCGTATTGGTAGGTGTCGCCAGCTGAATTGATGAGAGGGGTTTGGCTGGCATTTCCCCTGCCCGATAGCGGTGATAGGAAGCGTCGACTTTGCTGGCTGAGAGCGCGCACTGGCCAGCGTATGGATGCGATGCATCACCCTTGGTAAATCAAGCGAGGGA
>CAIOCZ010000024.1 GCA_903856805.1 uncultured cyanobacterium
CCACCACCCCCGTGAGCAGCAGCAGCGTCACCCCCACCACCACCGCCACCAGGGCCACCGCCAACAGCAGGAAGGATCCGGCGCCTCCCCCATCCTCCAGCGGCAGGAAGTAGGGCTGGGCCAGGCGCTGCAGCTGACCCAGCTGCTCGCGAAGGGCCTTGAAGGGGGTCATGGCTCGGTGCGGATGCTCGCATTGTGACCGCTGCCCGGCAGTCGCGAACCGATTCAGACGATTGGATCAGCCCGGGGGCCAGGCCAGGGCACGGCCACCGATCACATGGACATGCAAATGGAACACCGTCTGGCCCGCTTCCGCGCCGCTGTTGATCACCGTGCGCCAGTCGCTCAGTCCCTCCTGGCGGGCCACCTGGGCCGCCACCAGCAGCAGATGGCCCAGCAGCTCCTGGTGCTCGGGGCCGGCGTCCGCCAGCTGGGCGATCGGCTCCCGCGGAATGACCAGGACATGCACCGGGGCCTGGGGCTGCACGTCGCGGAAGGCCAGGCAGAGATCGTCGGCGTAGACCTGATCACAGGGCAGCTCACCCCGCAGGATGCGCCCGAAGATCGTGTCGGAGCTGGCGGGCTGGCGGGTCATGGGGCAGCACGGAAACGGGTGGTGGCACTGAAGGTCTCAGTGATGCCCCAGTTTGATGTTGGCACGGTGCCGTGGCGTGGCTCTGCAGGGCCTGGAGGCCCTCCAGGTGAGCGTGGAAGTGGACATTGCCCCCGGCCTGCCGGGCCTGCAATTGGTGGGGCTGGCCGATGCGGCGATTCAGGAGGCCCGCGAACGGGTGCGGGCCGCCCTGCGCAATAGCGGCCTGCGGGTGCCCCTGACGCGGGTGGTGGTGAGCCTGGCGCCGGCCGATCTCCGCAAGGAGGGCCCCGGCTTCGACCTGCCGATCGCCCTGGGACTGCTGGTGGCCAGCGGCCAGCTGGATCAGGCCCACCTCCAGGGGGTGTGGAGTGCCGCTGAACTGGGCCTCGATGGCCGACTACGGCCGATCCGGGGGGTGCTGGCCATGGCCATGGCGGCCCAGCAGCAAGGGGCCCGGGCGCTGCTGGTGGCGACCGCCAACGGACCGGAAGCGGCCCTGGTCGAGGGCTTGACGGTGTGGGGGGCCAGCAGCCTGGGGGAGGCCCTGGCCCTCTTGGCCGACCCCGCCACTGGTCGACCGCAGGCAGCAACGCCACTCGCCGTGGCCCCCTGGAATGGCGGCGCCTCTTCAACCGCTCAGAGCCAGGGCAGCGGTGCCGACCTGGCGGAGGTCCATGGCCAGGCCCACGGCCGCCGGGCCCTGGAAATCGCCGCCGCGGGGGACCATCACCTGCTGCTGGTGGGCCCGCCCGGCAGCGGCAAGACGATGCTGGCCCGACGCCTGGCAGGGTTGCTGCCCCCCCTGAGACGGAACGAGGCCCTGGAACTGACCCGGTTGCATTCCGTGGCGGGTTTACTCGCCGATGGGGGCGGCCTGGTGCGTCAGCGGCCCTTCCGCAGCCCCCACCACAGCTGTTCCGGCCCCGCCCTGATCGGCGGGGGCTCCCAGCCCCGGCCCGGGGAACTGAGCCTGGCCCATCAAGGCGTGCTGTTCCTGGATGAACTGACCGAGTTCCGCCGCGATGTGCTCGACCAGTTGCGCCAGCCCCTAGAGGAAGGGGAGGTGTGGATCAGCCGGGCCCGGCAGCGCTGTCGTTTTCCCTGCCGCACCACCTTGGTGGCGGCCACCAACCCTTGCCCCTGTGGGTGGTTCGGGGATCCGGAGCGACCCTGCGTCTGTGGCGAAGGGGTGCGGCGGCGCTACTGGAACCGGCTCTCGGGGCCGCTGTTGGACCGGATCGATCTGCAGGTGGTGATGCGACGGGCCGCAGCGGGGGAACTGCTGGCCCTGACCAAACCCAGCGGGGGCGAAAGCAGCGCCACGGTGGGGGATCGCGTGACCGAGGCCCGCCAACGGATGCGGGACCGCAACCCCCGCGGTGATAGCAACGGCCAGCTGCCAGCGGAGCGCTTGGCCTCGATCCTGCGGTTAAGCCCTGAGGCCAGAAGGCTGTGGGAACGGCTGCACGACCAGCGAAAGCTCTCCGCGCGATCCAGCCAGCGGCTGCTGCGGGTGGCCCGCACCATCAGCGATCTGGCGGCGGACGAGGAGGTGGGAACGGCGGCCATCGCCGAGGCACTCACCTACCGCAGCTTTGATCCTTCAGCGTCGCCCCCTTGAACTCGTCGGGTCAGGGGGCACGAGACGTGGACGGCAACGCCAACTCAGGGGCGGCGGCGCAGGGGCGACAGCTCAGCGGCGGCGGCGGCGCTGCTGGGCCTTGCGCTTGTACTTCTCAGTGGGGGTTTCGTGGTGACGCAAGCGCTTGAGATCGGCAAAGATGCCGGCCTTGGACACCTGGCGCTTGAAGCGACGCAGGGCGGATTCGATCCCTTCGTTTTCGCCGACGGTGACCTGGGTCATGAAGTGCTGCTGAGACGCACGGAGCGAACCAATGTAGCAAGCGCTGCTGCCAGCCCCCTCACTTCTTGGCGGGAGGCGGGGGGAGCTTGCCCGGAGCGGCGACCGCTGGGGGTTGGGTCGTGGGCTGGGAAGTGGCCTGCCCAGTGGGCCAGGACTCGTTGAAGATGTAGAGGTGGCCGAGGTTGCGGCCGCCGAAACTGCGACGCATCAACCGCCAGCCGGGCTCCAGCTCCAACTTCAGGAAACCGCTGCCCGCCCCCTGACTGCGCGCCACCACCATCTCCGGGCCCGCTCCGGGCTTGGTGGGAATCGCCAACAGCAGGGTGTCGGCCGGGGTGCGGCTCACCATCACCCGATAGACGGTGGCCAGATCGTTGGCCCCCACCCGCAGGGAATAGCCGTTGGCATCGATGTAGCGACTGCAGATGCCGGTGAAATCAAAGGTGGCCAGCAGCGGATCGACGATCGCGGGCTTGCCCTGACCCACGGCGAAGCAGGGACGGCGGGGGTTGACCTGCTCGTAAATGTTGAGCTGGGCCCGGGTGCCGCCGGAGCCGATCGGGGCCGCCACGAGCACGAAGCGCTGCGGATCCACCTCCACCGCCCGGAAGAGGGCGCCGCCCTGGGCCTGGGCGGCGGGGGCCAGGGCGGCTGGCACCAAGGCTGCTGGCACCAGGGCAGAGGCGATCCCCAGGGCGGCGCTCGCGGCATGGCCCAGCCGTAGACGCCGGCCCGTCAGCCACTGGTCCCCGGTGGGGCGCTGGAACAGGTCGGTCGGCACGGGGATGGGCGCAGGAAGCCGAAATCGTATGCAGGGCGAGGCCAGGGCACCAGGGGCCGTGGCCCAATCGCCGCTCCGGCCGAGGGATCGTCAGACCGGCTTGTTGATCCGAATCGCCAGCACCAGGGCCACTACCGTGCCGGGCAAACTGGCCGCCAGGATCCAACTGGTGGTCTGCTGGCCGAGGTCGGGATCGCCGTAGGCCAGCTCAAATACCGAGCCGGTGGCCGCGATCCCAAGCAGGCAGGCCAGCGCCAGGAACAGGCCGGCCAAGGGTTTCATCGGCATGGCGACTCAGCGAATCGATTGGACGTGATCACGCTCGAAACCATGCTGCTGCAGCTCCTCGTTCAGGCTGAGGGCGTCGGTGACGTGATCGACGAACAGCACGCCGTTGAGGTGATCCATCTCGTGTTGGATGCACCGGGCCAGCAGGCCATCGGCCTTGAGCCGCCGTGGGCGCCCCTGTTCATCGCGATAGCTCAGCTCCACCTCCGCGGGGCGGACCACATCGAGATACACCTTGGGAATACTCAGGCAGCCCTCCTCGTAGGTGGTAAGGGCGGCACCGGTGGCGGTGATTTCCGGATTGATGAACACCATCGGAGGGGTGGCCGCTTCCTCGATGTCCAGATCGATCACCAGCAGCTGCTTGGGCACCCCCACTTGGGGAGCCGCCAGGCCGATGCCCCGGGCGGCATACATGCTCAGCAGCATGGAGCGGGCCAGATCCCGCACCGCCTCATCCACCTTGCTGATCCGGCGGGCGGCCGTGCGCAATTCCTTCGCCCCGAGGCGGTGGATCGTGAGCGGGGGCTGGTCAAGGGGCTCCTTGGGCACATGCACCGAGCGATGGCCCTGCTCGGCCGTGCGGGCCAACTGAGCGAAGCTGCGCGCCAAGGGTCCACCTGAAACGATGGCCGCAGTGTAGAAGCCACGCGCGGGAGCAGCTGATGGGGGCACGGGCGGCAGCGGCCGGGGAAGCGGCGCCGGACGCGGCGGTGGACGCGGCGGTGGCGGTGGGGCGCACCCCCGCATTCAAGGAGCCCCACCTGGCCGAGGGGCGGCTGTTCTGGCTGGAGCAGCGCCCCCAGGAGCGCGGACGCACCACGTTGCTGATGCGCGCGGCCGGGTCGGATGGCCCCGGCCGGGAACTCACCCCCGGCCCCTGGGACCTGCGCAGCCGGGTGCATGGCTATGGCGGCGGCGTCTACGCCGTGGCGGGCGCTGTGGTGGTGTTCATCCATGACGGCGATCGCTGCCTCTGGAGCCTGGAGCTCCCGCCCGATCCAGCCTCCCTGGTGTCGCCCGCACCGCCTCCAGCACCAAGGAGGTTGACGGCACCCCAGGGGGGGCGGGCCTTCGCGGACGGGCTGATCGATCAACGGCGCCAGCGGTGGATCGGCGTGATGGAGGAGAACGGCCGCGACCTGCTGGTGACCGTGCCCCTGGCGGGGGGGGAACCGCAGGTGCTGCACCAGCCCGCCGACTTCTGTGGCTACGCCGTGCTGAGTCCGAACGGCAGCCACCTGGCCTGGGTGCGCTGGCAGCAGCCCTCCATGCCTTGGGACCACAGCGAGCTCTGGCTCGGCGGCTTCGATTCGGCGGGGGGGCTGGCCTGGTGCCGGGCCATCGCCGGCAACCCTCCCGAGGGCTGGTCGGTGTTTCAACCGCTCTGGCTGGGCACGGCCAACGGCGCGCCGGCGGATCTGGTGGTGGCCAACGACCGCAGCGGCTGGTGGAACCTGGAGCGGCTGGCGGCGGCGGAATCCCTGGCGGCGGTGAGTCCCCTGCCGCGCTGGCAACCGCTGCTCACGATGGAGGCCGAATTCGCCATGCCCCAGTGGGTGTACGGCATGCGCACCACGGCCTGGGATGGGGAGCGGCTGCTGGCGGCGGCCTGCGTGCAGGGTTGCTGGCACCTGGGCCGGATCACCCCCGCAGCCACCGGCGAAAGCCCCTGGGAGCCGATCGAGCAACCCTTCGACGACCTGGCCGGCCTGGACGCCGAAGCGGGCCGGCTGGTGGCGATCGCCAGCGCCCCGCGCCACGGCCCGGGCCTGCTGGAACTGGACAGCGCCAGCGGCCGCTGGCGCCATACGCCGGCCGCCCCCTGCCCCTTGGCGGCGGAGCAGATCAGCACGCCGGCGCCCCTCTGGTTCACGGGCGCCAACGGACAGGCCACCCACGCCTGGTTTTACCCCCCCAGCCGCGGCGCCAGCCCGGCGTCGCCCCTGCTCATCCGCGCCCACAGCGGCCCCACCGGCATGGCCCGCACCGGCCTGAACCTGGCGGTGCAGTTCTGGACCAGCCGCGGCTGGGGGGTGGTGGATGTGAACTACGGCGGGTCCACCGGCTTCGGCCGGGCCTATCGCCAACGGCTGGATGGCCAGTGGGGTGTGGTGGACATCGCCGATTGCGCCGCCGCCGCCCGGGCCGTGGTGGCGGCGGGCCAGGCCGACCCGGCACAGATCGCCATGGAGGGAGGCAGCGCCGCCGGCTTCACCGTGCTCGCCCTGCTCTGCTTCGAGCGCCTGCTTGGGGCCGGGGCCTGCCGCTACCCCGTGACCGATCTCAGCAGCCTGGCCAAGGGCGACCACCGCTTCGAAGCCCGCTACTGCGACAGCCTGGTGGGGCCATGGCCGGCGGCGCGGGCGCTCTACGAAGCCCGATCCCCGCTGCAGCATGGGGATCGGATCGAGCGTCCAGTGATCCTGTTCCACGGCCTCGATGATCAGGTGGTGCCTGCGGAACAGAGCGAACGGATGGCGCTGGCGCTGAGCCAGCGGGGCGTGCCGGTGGAGCTGCACCTGATTCCGGGGGAGGGGCACGGCTTCCGGGACCAGGCCACCCAGGTGCGGGTGCTCGAGGCCACCGAAGCCTTTTTCCGGCGCCAGTTCAGCCGATGACCCCCCTCCTGATCCCCTTGGCCACGGCGGGACTCGCCCTGGGACTCCTGCTGGGGCTGCAACAGATCGGCACGCTGGTGGGGCGGCTGCTGCCGGTGCACCGCTGGGGAATTCCGGAGGCCCTGTTGGCCGGGGCGCTGGGCCTGCTGGTGGCGCCGGCGGGAGCGCTGCCCCTGATCCCCCCGGCGGTGATTGGCCTGTGGGACCAACTGCCGCTGATCCTGTTGACACTGGTGTTCGGCACCCTGCTGATCGGCAAGCCCCTGCCGCAGCTGGCGGGCCTGTGGCGGCCCCTGTCGGCCCAGATGCTGCTGGCCCTCACCCTGGCCTTTGGCCAGTATCTGGTGGCTGGACTGGCGGTGATGCTGGTGCTGCAGCCTCTGCTAGGGGTGTCGCCGGTGATGGCCTGCCTGATTGAGGTGGCCTACGAGGGCGGCCACGGCTCGGCGGCGGCGATGGGCCCCACCTACGAACGGCTCGGGGTGGAGGGGGCCACGGCGCTGGGGCTGGCGATGGCCACGGTGGGGCTGCTGAGCTCCACGTTGGTGGGGGGAGTGGTGGTGGTGCTGGCGCGGCGGCTGGGCTGGCTGGCGACGGCAGAACTGGGGAACGCGGATCTGGACAACGCGAAGCAGGGACAGGGAAACGGGCCTGCGGGGGGGGCCGCCGTTGCGGTGAAGGGCCCGGAGCTGCCCAGGCAGCCGGCCGTCTGGGCGGTGAACCTGGCCCTGGCCGGACTGGCCGTGGCGATCGGCTGGCTGTTGCTGGCGGCGCTGCAGCTACTGGCGGCGCGCACGGGGGGGGGACTGGCGATGGTGGTGGACGTGCTGCCGGTGTTTCCCCTGGCGCTGATCGGCTCGCTGCTGGTGCGGCTGGTGTTGGAGCGCAGCGGGCGGGCGGCCCTGGCCAGCGCACCGGTGCAGAGCCGGATCAGCACCCTCTCCGCCGATCTGCTGATCGTGGCGGCCACGGCCTGCCTGGATCTTTCGCTTCTGGCCAGCAGCTGGCTGCCCCTGACGGTGCTGGCCCTGGCGGGGCTGGCCTGGAATCTGGCGGTGGTGCTGGTGCTGGGTCGGCGGATCCTGCCCAGCCCCTGGTTCGAGCGCACGATCCTCGAATTCGGCCAGGCCACGGGGGTGGCCGCCAGTGGTCTGCTGCTGCTCACCATGGCCGACCCCCACGACCGGAGTGATGCGCTCACCCCGTTCTCGATCAAGCAACTGCTGCTGCAACCCCTGTTGGCGGGCGGGGTGATCACCGTGGTGGCGCCACTGGCCCTGGACCGCTGGGGCCTGACGGCCTGGAGCGGCGTCTGCCTGGCCCTGGTGCTGCTCTGGAGCAGCCTGGGACTGGTGCTGGCCCGGCGCGCTACCTAGGGTTCCCATCAACGCTTGGCCCGCCATGCCCGCCGACCCCCTCAGCCCGGCCGCGATCGAGGCCATCCCGGAGACGCTGCCGCTCTGGACGCTCGTGAACGACAAATTGCACCGGGAATTTCGCTTTGCCGATTTCTCGGAAGCCTTCGGCTTCATGGCCCGGGTGGCGTTGGCCGCGGAGGCCCTGGGCCATCACCCCGAATGGAGCAACGTCTGGAACCGGGTGGTGATCGATCTCACCACCCATGACACCGGTGGGCTCTCCAGCTACGACCTGGCCCTGGCCGGCCGGATTGATCAACTGGCTGCCGCGGCGATCCCAGGCCGTTGACGGGCAGGAGGGCCCTTACCGCACCATCGCCGCCACATTGCCCCCATCCACGGTGAGCAGGGCGCCGGTGGTGCGCGGCAGCTGGGCCAGGGCCACGAAGGCGTCGGCCACATCGCTGGCCTTCACTTCAGCCCCCAACAGGTTGCCGGCCATGTACACCTCCGGCGTCACACCGCGGGCCGCCGCCCGCTCGCGGATCATCGCCTCATCCAGCAGGCCGGAGCGGATCCGATCGGCGTTGAGACCATTGACGCGGATGCCGGCCGGCCCCTCCTCCAGGGCGTACTGACGCATCAAGGCCAGCAGGGCCGCCTTGCTGGTGCCGTAGGCGCCGAAATCGGGGCCTGGATTGAGGGCCTGCTTGCTGATATTGAACAGCAGCTGCCCCCCCAGCCGGGGCTGCTCGGGCCCCGGATCCTGGGCACGGAACAGGGCGATCGCCGCTTGGGCCACGTGCTGATGGGAGAAGAAGTTGAGCTCGAAGCTGGCCCGCAGGGTGGCGTCCGGCAGCTCGGCGATGGAGCCGCCCCAGGCGGCGCCGGCGTTGCTCACCACGATGTCGAGGCCACCGAAGTGGGCCGCCACCGCCTCGAAGGCGCGGCGCACCTGGGTCGGATCAGTGAGATCGCAGGCCAGGCCAAGGGCCCGGCTGCCGCAGCGCCGAGCCACCGCCGCCGCCGCTTCGCCCTCCAGATCGACCACGGCCAGGTCGGCGCCCTGGGCGGCGAAGGCCAGGGCGGTGGCGGCACCAATGGCCCCGGCCCCCCCGGTGACCAGCACCACGGTGCGCGCCAGGGGCTTCTCCTTGGCCTTGCCGAGCTTGGCCTGCTCCAGGCTCCAATACTCCATGGCGAAGGTGTCGGCCTCCTGCACCGGCGCGAAGCGGCCGATGCTCTCGGCGGCCAGCAGCGTGGTGGCCCAGGTTTCAGCGATGTCGGCGGTGACGGCCGCCTCCGCCGCCGACTTGCCGCAACCCACCAGCCCCAGGCCGGGGATCGCCACCACCCGCGGCAGGGGATCGAGGGGGGTCTTGATGCCACCTACCCGAGCGTTCTGACGGGCAAACATGGCCCGATAGGTGTCCGCATAGGCGGCGAAGGCCGGATCCAGGGCTGCGGTCCAGGCGGCGAGGGCGGCGGCATCGCCGGCGGCGGGGGCGGCGGGCAGCACCAGGGGGTGGGCCTTGGTGCGGATCACATGGTCGGGGGTGGCCACGCCGCGGCGGGCCCAGTCGGCCAGACGCGCGTCGTCGACCACGGCATGGGCCAGGGCCGTGGCGCGCAGATCGAGCAGCCAATGGGAGGGGGCGCCACTGGCCGCCGCGGCCCGGCCCAGGGCACCGCGCAGGCGCGGCAGCAGTTCCGCCGCCGCCGCCGGACGCTCCGGCAAGGACACCGGCTGCAGGACCCGCCTGCCGGTGGCCAGGTGCTCCTCGGCCCGCCGCACCAGCGCAATCATGCGGTCGTAGCTCTGCCGGGCCGTGGCGCCGAAGGAGAACAGGCCGTGCTGGAGCAGCACCATGCCCTCCAGCTCCACGCCGTTGGCGGCAGCGCGTTCCGCGGCAGCCTCGTAGAGATCCGCACAGGCCTTGGCCAGGGCGAAGCCCGGCATCACGTAGGGCACCAGCACCACCCGCTCGCCAAACACCCCGCGACAGACCTCCGCAGCCTCGGGCTGGTCGGCCAGGGCCAGCAGGGCCGAGGAATGGGTGTGGTCGACGAACGTGTGGGGCAGAAAGGCGTGGAGCAGCGCCTCCACCGAGGGGTTGGGGGCCGCTGGATCGATCAGGTTGTTGCGCTGGGCCGCCACCATCGCCTCATCGCTGAGGGCCTCCAGGCTGCGCAGGGCCCGCAGGGGCTCCAGCCGCACCGCCGGATGGCCCGGGGGCTCGATCGTGGCCAGGTCCCAGCCGCTGCCCTTCACGCACAGCACCGGGATCGTGTCCCCGAGCAGGCCGGTGACGGTGGTTTTGACCGAGGTGTTGCCGCCGCCATGGAGCACCAACTGGGGATCGGCCCCCAGCAGGCGGGCCGAGTAGGTGCGCAGGGCCAGGTCGTCGCTCACCCCCTGGGCGCCGTAGTGAGCCACGGCCGCCGCGGCCTCCCCCTCGGACCAGCGGTTGAGCACGGACATGGTGGGGCCGGGGCAAAGGCGGCTGCCGAGGCTAGGCGTCGGCTGCACCGGCTTTCCGCCTTGAGTGGTGCAGCCATGAACAACGTTGAGCAAGAACAACTCGAGCACCGCTACGCGGAACATCGAAGGAGCTTCCATCAAGAGCATATTTAGCAAAACAATCGATGGTCATTCCAGGGAACATCGTCCTAAGGTGAATTATTTCGATCGCCACCTTGAGATGCCTGATTCGAAAAACTCAAAGCCCACTTCTCCTCCATGCCGCAAAATCAATTCCGACAGCATCGTAAACACGTATTCACATAGATTGCGCTCTACAGTCATGCCCTAGATCGCCAACTAAAACCCCTTGAAAAAGGGTAGGCCCAAAGCAGTGCAGTCGATCAGACTATTTCAGGAAACCATACGGAATAGACCCATTTACCTGCCCAAGGCGTTCATGCGCAGGATGGGTTCCGCGGCAATCGCAAATGTGATTTCAAATAATAGATTATGGCAACACTTTCAAAAGCCATGGACTGAAAGCACATTAGCGTTGAACAAAGATCATGACGACTTTTCAAATAACCTGCCCCTAAATCGCAACGCGGCAACCCTACCGTCCTTCCAAATCACTCTTAACTGCTTAACAGTCGCATAATGGGGGCAATCCTCTCCAAGTTTTAGCGTTGTTTTGTCGGGCGTCATGGCGAGCTGCCAGCTAACACCAGCCTTATTCTTCCACTGCAAAGTAGTATCGTTGATCTTGCTTATAGTCACATGGCGCCAAGCAGTTTTATTACCTGTCCCCACGTACTCGCGATTCTCGTAGATTCCCAGGATTTCACCCATCAACAATTGATTGGCTATGTTTCTGTCGGCACCAACAGAAGAACTCGATGATTGAGCGGATCTCGGTGACGGGGAGGATGTGGATGACGGAGAAGATGCAGGCGGCGCAGAAGATACAGTCGAAGGAGAGGATTTAGGCGGCGAAAAGGATGAAGATGGCGGAGAGAAATCAGGCGGCGCGGAAGGCGCAGGTAAACGAGAGGATTCAGAAGATGGATAGAATGGAGGCGATATAGAAGATGTCGACAGAGAAGACGTAGGCACCGCAGAGGACTTAGGCGCCGCAGAGGATTTAGGGGACGGAGAAAAGTTAAGAGCCAAGCCAATGAAAAGCAAAAACAAGCCAACAGGAATAGCCCACCTCTTCCCCTCCTGGGATACCTCAATAACCCCACCAATCTTTGTCACAAATGCTAAAATAATAATAAATACACCGGCCGATATTAAGATGGTCGGCAGCGGCGTAGTCTGAATTGCTTTAATTATAGTTTCCATGGTGGTTCGCGATGGAGGCATGCCCGGATAGCTCACATTATATTACACGATTCTTTGCCTCTGGCTCGCCGAACCTGGGGACAACTGGGCCGGGCCCAGATGGCTGAACTGGCCCCCAGAAGATCCAGCCGGGCGTGAAGGGGATCGCTTGTTCGAAAAGGCGGGCCCTTGATTGTCCAGCAGCCCGCCAACCCTGGCTCAACTGGACAGCTGCAGGTCCCAAGGGGTGATCGCCAGCAGATAGTCGGCCATGTAGTGGTCGGTAATCGTTCCAAAATCGCGGTCGTGGATGTCGTCGGCGATGCCGTCCTTCACATCGAGGAATTGCAACCATAATCCCGGCTCACGCACGATGCTGCGATCCTGATTGATGTGCACATAGGAGCCAACATGACTATAACCACTCGCCCGTGATGGCATCCTTGTCACGATATCGTTGTTGTTCTGGAAGCGATAAAAGCGCGCCTGGGCCCGGACATTAAATACATCGGCCGTTTTCGGTCGCATCACCCGCGGCTGGCCAAAGGTGTACACGCCCGTGAAGCCGACGTCACGATGAATGAGTTGTGCAGCGGCCACCGTGGCCATGGCCCCTCCGAGGCTATGGCCGGTGATGAACAAACCCTTGGGATGGGAGCTCGTCTCCCGAAGCCTGGCCCGCGTGAGCTGGTAATGGGCCAGTAACGAGGGCCAGAGGCGATCCGTAGCATCAAAAAAGCCCCGATGAAAGCTGCCAAACAGGGCCACTTTGGGGATCATATTAAAGTTATCCAACCAGTCTCTTGGTTCATCGGTTCCGCGAAAAGCGAGGGCAAAATAGTTGTCGTGTTCGATCAAGACCGCCGAAGCGCCGTGGTCATGAAACGGCGTGACAGCCAGGACGCCGTCGTCGTCTGCCTTCAACTCGGCCAGAATCTTGACCGCATCCGGTGAGCCATCGGGAAGGCGGCGATAGGCCGCCTCGGAAAAGCGAGCCATCCAATAAGCCGTTCCCCCATTGAGGCCCACCCGAAACGGTTCCACTGTGTGGCCGGCGGGTGCAGGGACTATCGTGGCAACCATGGCGGAAAGGCGTGAGGAGCGGCCCAATGAGATGGGCTACTTGGTTCTAGCCCAACTCCCTGGATCCGGCCGCTTCTGCTGCAGCATGGAGGTCGCGGTTTTTCCACACCATGCGGGCCCTAGTTGCCACCCCGGAGCTGATCGAGCAGGAGCTGCCCACCCCGAAGCTCCGCCCCCACGATCTGCTGGTGCGGGTGGAGGCGGTGGCCGTCAATCCGGTGGACACCAAAGTGCGCGCCGGCGTGGCACCCGGCGGCCCGCCCCGGCTGCTGGGCTGGGATGGCTGCGGCGTGGTGGAGGCCCTGGGGGAGGCGCTTGTGAAGGACGGGAGCCGCTTCCAGCCCGGCGACGCCGTGATCTTTGCGGGGGATGTCAGTCGGCCGGGCTGCCAAGCCGAATTTGTGGCAGTGGATGAACGACTCTGCGGCCGCCGGCCCCGCGGACTGGAGGCCGCCGCCGCCGCCGCCCTGCCGCTCACGGCCCTCACGGCCTGGGAAAGCCTGTTCGAACGGCTGGGGCTGGATCCCGAGGGGGCCGATGCCGGGAGCACGCTGCTGATCCTGGGCGGCGCCGGGGGCGTGGGGTCAATCGCGATTCAGCTGGCCCGTCGGGCGGGGTTGGTGGTGATCGCCAGCGCCTCCCGGCCCGAGAGCCAGGCCTGGTGCCAGCAGATGGGCGCCACCCACGTGGTGGACCACAGCCACCCCCTGGGGCCCCAGCTGGCGGCCCTGGGCTTCGCCACGGTGGAGGCGATTGCCAACTTCAGCGACACCGATGCCTACTGGCCGGTGATGGCGGAGCTGATCCGGCCCCAGGGCGCGATCGTGGCGATCGTGGGCAACCGCGCTCCGCTGGATCTCAACCTGCTCAAGGCCAAGAGCGCCAGCTTCCACTGGGAGTTCATGTTCACCCGCTCCCAATTCGGCACCGCCGACCTCGCGGCCCAGGGGAGGATCCTCGATCGGATCGCCACCCTGGTGGAAGCCGAGGCGCTGCGCAGCACCCTCACCCGTCGCCTCAGCCCCATCAACGCCGCCAACCTGGCCCTCGCCCACGACCAGCTGCGCAGCGGCCGCACCCTGGGCAAGATCGCCTTGGAGGGGTGGGGCGCCCCCGAGGGATCGGACGGGGCCTGAGGATGGTGGGCCCCATCGCACCGCCATGGACCGAGCACCCCGAGCAAGGCGCCACCCCGGGCCGCGGACGCTGGCCTGGGTGGTGCTGGCCACCATCGCGACGGGCAGCGCCGGCACCCTGGCCGGCCAGGGCCCTGGCGCTGTCTGGAAGGACTGTGTCTTCAACGACGTCCTGATCGGCTGCGTCGATCAGCAGCTGCCGGACGGGATCCGCCTGGTGTGGAAGGACGGGCTGGCGATGACCTATCGGCAGACAGCGCCGGGCCAACCGGGGGCACCCGTCGATCTGCGGGATCAACTGGGGGCACTCTGGCGGCGGCAGGTGCTGGCCCAGGGCAACACCGTGCTCACCAACCTCGCCAGCGGCGCCCGCATCGTCGTGCCGCTCCGCTTCCCCTGCCCCGCACCGCTCAAGGGGGAGGTGGGCTACTGCCGCCCCTGACCCCCCTGACCCCCCTGACCAGCGACGGTTGCGATGGCTTCAGGGATCAGGGGATAGCGACCAAGCAGCGCTGGTAGTACATCTCCCGATCGGCCAAGCCATTGGTGCCCCCATTGACCCGCAGGGTGACCGCTTGCACGGTTGGATTGGAGTCGCAGAGCTTATTCATGCCGTTGTTCTGCCACCAGAACCCCGCCGAAGTGAAGGGATAGTGCTCCGCCACATAATCAACCCCCTGCATCACGGCCGGGTCCTTGATGAAGTTAGCAAAATCCTGATAATTGGCCCGCCCGGTCAATTGAATATAGCCAGCGCCCTTGAAGCGCGGACCATCGCCTGGCTGGGTGTTACCGAGATCGGCCCTGCCCTCATAATCCCAACCGGAGGCCAGTTCTTTTTTATAGCGCCCCCCACCCGACTCGTGGGCAGTCTGGCTGAGGAAATGGCAAAGCCTGGGCCTTGTGGTGATGGCGAACCTGTTCAGGCAGGCATTCATCTCAGTCACTTCCTGATCCTTGATTAAGTCCGGACTACAGATCCAGATGCTCGCCAGTTGCTGCTTGGTGATCAATTGAGCCCCACTAGCTTGAGCAACGACTTGGGCTGGCGCAGGCGTCTGGAGGGGGGTGCGGAATTGGATCACCCAGGCCGCCGTGTCCTCCATCAAGGCTGGATTCACCTGGGCGGCAAAGGCCTTCATCGCTTGAACATGGTGGGGATTTTCCTTGCGGAAAAAAGTGATGAAGTCGAGAAATTTCTCGGGGGAAATCCTGGTCATGGTGAGATGGGGTAATGAACATTCAAGGTAACCGTTCGCCATGGGGCGCTGGAGGCCGAGTCCTCAGCCGATTTGGGTGATTCCCAAGGCCGGGGTCCGGGCCATCCGAGCTCAGAGCCCGGCGGTGAGGCCGGTGGTCTTGCCCTTGATTCCTGTGACGATGCGACCATCCGCCGTGCCCGGCCCCCGATCCCAGAGGATGCGATCGAAGGTGTCGTAGCTGTATTCGTCGTAGGCCCCACCGATGCCGATGTCATAGCTGTCGCTGGCACCGTGCCTGGTGCCGAAGGGGTCGTGGACCAGCCAGAGACGGCGGGCGGGATCGTGACCCACCAACAACACGATATGACCACCGGTCTTGTACTTCACCCCGATCACCACGGGAATCCCCTGGCGAAGGGAGAGCAGAAGATCATCGGCCGCGAGGGTCTGCTGGGTGTAGTAGGACTCAATGCCGAAGTCCTTGAGGGCCTTAGTCTGGCAGTTGTGATCGATGGTGTCGCCATACTTCGCGAGCACCTCCTGATACACCGATTCCGGCTCCTTCCGGCCCGCGGCGGCCGCCCTGCGGGAAAGCTCGCCCTCCAGGAGAAAATCCGCCAGCATCGTGCAGGACGTGAGGTTGCACTGGCGGTAGCCATTGCCGAAGGTGGGATGCCAATCGTTATCGGTTTGGCCCCTATAGTTGACGGGAAGCTTGATGATCTGGGGCAAGCCATCCACCTGAAGATGGGGCTGGTAGGCATACACCGTGCTGAGGCTGGTCAAGCCATCCAGAGCCAGCAGGGGGGAATCCAGCCGGAGCTTGACGTGTTGAAACCGATCGGGGGTAATCTCGCGGACCACAAGCCGGGTGCCCGCCTTGACCAGCACCTTTTCCGAGGGCTCAAGATCCTGGGATCCCACCACATCCTGCTTGAAGATCGTATCGATGCTTGCCGTAACGGCCCGCTTAGTAGCCATGGGAAGACAATATGAAAGGGCAGGCCCGGGATCGAAGGTTTCGCATCTGACGATTGAGGCGCCGAAACACACCAGCCAAGTCAACGCGCAATCCGAGCCAACTAACTCTAGACAATTGGGGACGAAGCCACCGAAAAACAACATTTATTTTTTCGCCTCCCCACCCCGTCTCGGGCTGCCGTCGTCCCCGTGGCCGATCCCTTGCCTCTCTAATCGCTCAGCCCGGGACTTCGCCATCTCCGCCAGAGGACAAGCGCGACAGACTCATCGCAATCCGCCGAGGTTTTGCATCCCAGCCTCCCGCCGCACCGGCTGGAGGGTGTCGGGATTGATCGGGGCCACGACGGAGGCATTGGCCCGTACCCGGCAGGCGAGGGGGCGATGGCGCAGCTCCCGGGGGCGCAGATCCTTCTGCAGGTCAAACGGTTCGGCCAGCAGCCCCAACCAGGGGCGCCCGGCCAGGCTCACGATCGCTTCGGCGCTCCCCCCGATCAGATCGCTATCCACGACGGATCCATAGGCCAGAACCGCCATCACCCGACCTTGCGGATCCCGGCAGTTCAGGCCAGCCGGATCCCGCTCCACCACCAGCCACTGGCGCTGGGGATAGGCGCCGCGCTGGCCGGCAAGGATGGTGGAGAGGACATCACCATCCCGGTTGGGGCGGGGGACGTCGGCCCGCTGGGCCCGGCCGGGCGCCCATGGAAGGCCGGCCAGGGCAAGGGCGATGGACAGCAGGCCAACCGGGCGGAGAACAGGGCGCTTCACGACGGTTCCGGGCGATTCGCAGGCAGCACGGCCCCCTTCGGGGGCGGGCTCCAGTTGAGCACCAGCCCCTTCAGCGGCAGGCCACCAACACCCGATGGCGGGGATCGGCCGCTTCCCGCCGCACGCCGTGGAAACCGGCTGCCTGCAGGGCGGCGGGGAAATCAAGGCGGAAGTAGTCCTCCAGGTAGGGCTCAGTGCTCTTGAGCAGGGTGGCCACCGGCGCCGGCAGGCGGCGGATCACCTCCGACTCCGGGTCCTGATCCACCACGGCGATCACCCCGCCGGGCCGCAGCAGCCGGGCCGCCTCCGCCAGCACGGCCTGGGTGGCGTCTTGGGGCAGCTCATGGCAAACGAACTGGAGCGTGATCAAGTCGTAGGCGCCGGGCTCCAGGCCCGTGGCTTCGGCGGCGGCATGGTGCCAAGCGGCGATCGGGGGTAGGCCGGCCCGGAGCTCCGCCTCCCGCACCCGGGCCACCGCCAGCATCTCGGCCGATAGGTCCAGACCGTCCACCAGCACCGGCTCGGCCCCCACGCCGTTGGCCTCCCGACGCTGCCGCTCCACCAGCCAGTCGCGCAGGGCGAGGGTGCCCACCCCCACCGAGCAGCCCAGATCCAGGGCGCGGCCCACGGGGCCCGACAGGCTGGGTTCAATCGCCGCGAAAATCGCCTGCCGCAGCCGCCCCTGGGCCACGACCGGAGCGAGCTCGGGCTCCCCGGGCCACACCCGCAGGGCCATGGCATCGGTGGCCTGCTCGGCCTCGCAGGCGGCGGCCCAGCAGAGGTTGCCCTGGTCGTAGGCGTGGAAGCGGGCCCGGTAGTAGGCGGGAGGGCTCAGGGCCGGATCGCGGCTGGCGGCCAGCAGGGGCTCGGCGGCCTGCCGCAGGGCCTCCCGCCGCTCCCGCCAGGCGATGCCCCGTCCCTCGGCCGTGCGGATGATCAGGCGCCGCGCCTGCCAGAACAGCAGCTGCCGCAGGGGCTCCACCGCCAACACCCGATTGATCAGCCAGCCGAGCGGATGGTTCGATTCCACCCAATTGGGGGGCGGGGAACTGGCGGGCAGGGCCGGGGTCATGGCAGGGGAGAGGGAACGTCAGGGGCCACGAGCCGCCGCAGCCACTGGACGGTGACCCGATCACTCCAGCAGCCGGCGGGGCCGTCGCCCAGCCCATGAAACCCGTTGTGACCACCGCGGCGCGGCAGCAACACCTCCACCCCAGGCAGGCGGGCCTGCGCCACGGCGGTGGCGGCCGCCACCGGCACCCAGGGATCGTCCTGGGCATGGACGATCAGGGTGGGCGGCAGGGGCGGGGAGCGCCGCAGCAGCTTCGGCAGGGGGCTCGCCTCGGCGTAGTAGTGCTCCACGGAGCGGTACTGCCAGCGCGGCGCCGTGATCAGGGCGTCAAAGTGCCGGATCGTGGTGGCCCGGCGGGAACCCGTGAGGGCGCGGCGCTCGGCCTCGCTCACCCCGAAGGGATCGGCCAGGGTTTGGCGGCAGAGGCGCCGCACCAGCCAGCGCTGATAGGGGCGATTGCGTCGCTGCTCGATCTGGACCATGGCGGCCTCCAGATCCAAGGGACTGCTGAGGCAGACGAGACCGTCGAGCCGCCCCTCGGCGAGCACCAGATTGAGCAGCATCGTGCCCCCCAGGGACAGGCCCACCGCCAGCAGGGGCCGCCCCTGGGCCAACGTCCGTGCCCGCTCCAACACCGGCAGCAGGTCGCTGTTGCACTGGGCGGAATAGGTGCCCCGCGCCAGCGGCCGGCCGGCCCCCGCCCCCCGCAGATTCAGCCGCAACACCGCCAGGCCAGCCTGGCGCAACGCCAGGGAAAGCCGGCGGGGACCCACCCCATCGGCGGCGCCCCCCAAGCCCGGCAGCACCAGCACCAGCGCCAGGGGGTCAGGCCGCTCCGGTGGATCCAGCCAGCCCAGCAGCCGATCCCCCTCTCCCACGTCCAACAGGATCGCGTCGCCCCCTACGGGCGGCAGCCGCGGCCGCCGCACCGTGTCCCGGATGGTCTGGAGGTCGGGCCCCAGCCAGGGGAAACGCTGCCGGAAGGGCTCGACGGAAGCTCCGGGGGGAAGGATCATCCGCGCCCCTCAGGCTTTGAGACCCATCCTGGCGTGCCGTGCAACACCAGGGCCCGGGATCCTGGCTTTCTAGCTTGAGACCACCTTCGCCATCCCACCGTGGTCATTCGCACCCGCCTGGTCGAACTCTCCTGCCTGGAGGCCGTGGCCTACCGGCAGAAGCTGAGGGGGGGCCAGGCGGGGGTAGTGATCCTGCGCCATGACAGCGCCCAACCGGGGCTGGCCCTGTTGAACCACCGCAGCGGCGAAGCGGATCTGGCGGCCCACACCCCGGCCGATCTGTTTCCGCCGGAGGCCTTCCAGGAAGCCCTGGAGCTGACCGCCGGGCTGCCCTATTCGAGCCGGGGTCCGGTGCGCTCCCCTGCGGCCATGACGGGGGCTGGGGTGGCTGGAGCTGCGGTGGAGGGGGCGTCGGCAACGGCAGCGGCCCCAAGCCCCCTTGACGAGGAGAGCACTCCCGAAGCAGTGGCCACGGTCAAGAGCGCCGACTATGCAGCGATCGTCAAGGCCTACACCAACAAGAAAGGAGAGATCTCCTACGAACTGCTCAACAAAACCCTGATCCAGGCGGCCCGCTCCAACCCCTACGTGGCCGAGATGGTGGCCCGCAAGGCCACCCTCGAAGCCATCCGCGACCACGTAGTGAAGGCCAACTTCGAAGCCGTGACAGGTAACCGGGCCCTGGGCCTGCCGGAGGTGCACCGCATCCTGGAGCTGCTGGATGAGGTGAGCCCCCGCTCCGTGCTGCGGGAGCTCAATGACGACCTCCGCAAGCTGGTGGGGGAAGCCGGGGCCTGACCGGCGGGGGCCCCGCCCTCAGGCCGCCACCTTCGCCTTGCCCACCCCCATGCTGCGCAGCTCGGAGAGCAGGCCGTTGAGCACGGCCTTGGCGTCGCCGAACACCATCGCCGTCTGGGGCAATTCGAACAATGCGTTGGCGATGCCGGCGTAGCCGGCGCCCAGGCTGCGCTTCACCACGAACACCTGCCGCGCCTGATCCACCTCCAACACCGGCATGCCATAGAGCGGGCTGGTGGGGTCGGTCTTGGCATCGGGGTTCACCACGTCGTTGGCGCCCAGCACGATCACCACATCGGTGCGAGGGAACTCGGGGTTGACCGTGTCCATCTCCAGCAACTGCTCGTAGGGCACATCGGCCTCGGCCAGCAACACATTCATATGACCGGGCATGCGGCCCGCCACCGGGTGGATGGCATAGCTCACCTCCACGCCGTGGTTTTCCAGCAATTTGGAGAGCTCCCGCAGGGCGTGCTGGGCCTGGGCCACCGCCAGGCCGTAGCCCGGCACGAACACCACCCGCTCGGCCTGCTCAAGGGCCATGGCGCACTCCTCCGCGCTGCAGCTGGTGATGCGGCTATAGCCCGCCTCGCTGCCGCCCCCGCCCACGGCACCGCCACTGGCGCCCAGGGCACCACCAAACAGCACCGACAGCAGCGAGCGGTTCATGGCCGTGCACATCACCTGGGTGAGGATCAGGCCCGCCGCCCCCACCATGGCCCCCGCCACGATCAACAGCTGGCTGCCCACCACGAAGCCGGCGGCGGCGGCGGCCACGCCGGAATAGGAATTGAGCAGGGAGATCACCACCGGCATGTCGGCCCCGCCGATCGGCAGGGTGACGCCCACCCCCAGCAGGCTGGAGCCGATCACCAGCAACCAAAGGGGAAGGCCGGCGGGATCGCCGGGCAGCAGCACCGCGCCCACCAGGGCCAGCACCGCCAGGGCGATGTTCACCGCATGGCGCACCGAACTCTGGGTCCAGGCGGGGGTGTTGAGCCAGCCCTGCAACTTGGCCATCGCCACGATCGAGCCGCTGAAGGTGATCGCCCCCACGAACACGGAAATGGCGATCGACACCAACGCCACGATGTCGGCCTCGGCGGAATCGAACAACGCCACGCCCACGGCCACCAACAGGGAGGCCAAGCCACCGCAGCCGTTGAACAGGGCCACCACTTCAGGCATGGCCGTCATCGGCACCCGCTGGGCGGTGATCAGGCCGGCCAGGCCCCCGGCGGCGCTGCCGGCGGCGATCCACAGCCAGGCCATGGGCTCCGGCCGGATCTCGATCAACAGCCCGATCACCGCCAGGGCCATCGCCACGGCCGCCAGCTGGTTGGCGCCGCGGGCGGAGCGCACCTTGGAGAGCCCCTTGATGCCGAGGCCAAGCAGCAACACGGCCACCAGGTCGAGGCCGTCGCTGAGTAACGAGGTGGTCATCAGCTGTCTCCCTTGCGGCGGAACATGGCGAGCATGCGGTCGGTGACCAGGAAGCCACCAACCACGTTGTAGAGGGCAAAACCGAGCGACAGGGCGCCGATCAACAGCAAGGCCTGGTTATCGCCTGCCTTCTGGATCAGGGTGAGGGAGGCCAGCACGGTGATACCGCTGATGGCATTGGCGCCGGACATCAGCGGGGTGTGCAGGGTGGGGGGCACCTTGCCGATCAGTTCGAGCCCGAGCAGGCTGCCGAGCAGCAACACCCACAGGGCCTGGGATAGGGCACTCATCACGAACCTCCGTTGGGGGAACCGTTGGGATAAACGACGTCGTCACGGCGGCAGGCACCGGCGTGGGTGAGCAGGCAGCCGGCGAGGATCGGATCCTCGGGATCGAGCCGCAGGCCTTCCTCGCCCAGCAGGTGCTCGATCAGGGCCGCCACGTTGCGGGCGTAGAGGGCACTGGCGTGGTTGGGCACGCTGGAGGGCAATTGATCGGCGCCGATTAACTGCACCCCGCCGCGCTCCACCGTGGTGCCGGCCACGGTGCCGAAGCAGTTGCCGCCCTGGGCCACCGCCAGGTCGACCACCACGGCGCCGGGACGCATGCCATCGAGCATCTCTTCGCTGATGAGTCGGGGCGCCGTGCGGCCCGGCACCTGGGCGGTGCAGATCACCATGTCGGCCAGGGCGAGCTGGTCGGCCAGCTGTTGGCGCTGGGCCGCC
Source organism: uncultured cyanobacterium (assembly GCA_903856805.1). Taxonomy (GTDB): domain Bacteria; phylum Cyanobacteriota; class Cyanobacteriia; order PCC-6307; family Cyanobiaceae; genus Cyanobium. The sequence continues at coordinate 21,519 of CAIOCZ010000024.1, forward strand.
AGGAAGGCCTCACTGGCAGCCTTGGCATAGCCGCCCTCTTCGGCGGGTTTGTCGTCGAGTTCGGGCGGATCGATGAAGCGGCCCCCCAGGGACTCCACCTGTTCCTTGGCGGCCGCACGCACATCCGACACGTACACCACCCCGCCCAGGCGCTTGGCCGTGGCCAGGGCCTGCAGGCCCGCCACCCCCGCCCCCAACACCAGCACCCGGGAGGGCTGGATGGTGCCGGCGGCCGTCATCAGCATCGGCACATAACGATCGAGGGCGGCGGCGGCCAGCAGCACCGCCTTGTAGCCGGCGATGTTGGCCTGGGAGGAGAGCACATCCATGCTCTGGGCCCGGCTGATGCGGGGCAACAGCTCCAGGGCGATGGCCGAGGCCTCACGGCCGTTGAGGGTGTCGGCCAGGTGGCTGGCGCCGTAGGGCGAAAGCAACCCCACCAGCAGGGCGCCCGGCCGCAGGCGCTGCAGGTGGTCGGCCGGCGGCGGCTGCACGCAGAGCACCCCGTCCACCTCCTCCCAAGGCAGCGACTCGGCCGGGGCCAGCTCGGCGCCCACGGCGAGGAAGTCGGCATCGCGGAAGCCGGCCGCCTCACCGGCCCCCTGCTGCACCCGCAGGCTCACGCCTTTGCCCATCAGCCGCCGCACGGTTTCGGGGGTGGCCGCCACCCGCCGTTCACCGGGAGCGAGCTCCCGCGGCACCAGCAGTTTCACCAACTCACCACCTCACCCACGGCAGGCTCCGCCCACAGTCCAACTTCCATTAGATACAGAGCTGCCGGTGGTTCGAGGCAGGGGGCGGCGATTGTGCGGAGTCGCCCACCGTTGCCGCCCTCCCCGCTGGCGAGGACAGCCCAGAAACCCTGTGGGCGAAGGGAAGAAGAGCGAAAGCATCTGTTCCGCTTCTGGCAGGCGGCGGGG
>CAIOCZ010000025.1 GCA_903856805.1 uncultured cyanobacterium
CCGCTGATCCCGCTCCTCCAGCAGGTCCTGCAGGGAGGTGCCCGCCAAAATGGCCTGGCGGGCCTGCTCCAGGCGTTCCTGCAGGCCGCCGATCACCGCAAATTCAGGACTCTGGCGGGAGGCGCCGGTGCGGTTGACCACCTCCCCCTCCAGGCAGGCCACCACCTCCGAGATCCGGATCTCGGCCGGTGGTCGGGCCAGCTGGTAGCCCCCCCGGGGGCCGCGAATGCTGAGCAGGATCCGGCCCCGGCGCAGGCTGGTGAGCATCTGCTCCAGATAGCGGTCCGGGATGCCCTGGCGAGAAGCGATCTCCGCCACCTGCAGCACACCGCCCTGGGGATAGATCGCCGCCAGCTCCAGCAGGGAGACGAGACCATATTCCGTTTTGGCACTGAAGGCCACGGTGTTCCCCGGCGCATTAGTGGGGATTGTGGCAGCCCTGGCTCTCTCCCGGACACCCCGGACCGGCCCCTGAGCGATGTCATCGAAACTACGCCGACCCCGACCAGCCCCGATCTAGTCTTCATCCGTACCCCAATCGGACAACCGTGGTTTCCCTTCCTTCCTGGCCGCTGGGCCGGACCGCCACCAGCCTGGCCCTGGCCGGACTGGCGGCCACCCCGATCGCCTCCGGTTGGCTGGTGGCCCAGCCCGCCAAGGCGGCAGACAACGAAATCCTGCTGGTGAGCTATGCCGTCACCAAGGCGGCCTACGACAAGATCATTCCCCTGTTCGTGGCTGAGTACAAAAAGAAGACGGGTGAATCCGTTCGCATCAAAACCAGCTTCGGTGGCTCCGGCAGCCAGACCCGTGCCGTGATCGATGGCCTGGAGGCTGATGTCGTGGGCCTGGCCCTGGCCGCCGACGTTTACAAACTGCAGGACAAGGGTCTCGTGGATGTGGGCTGGGAGCGGGAATTCCCCAACCAATCGATCATCACCAACTCCACCGTGGCCCTGTTCGTGCGGCCTGGCAACCCTAAAAAAATCAGTGGCTGGCAGGATCTCGACAACAAAAACGTGGATGTGATCACCGCCAATCCAAAAACATCGGGCGGTGCCCGCTGGAACTTCGCGGCCCTCTGGGGAGCCGTGACGCAAACCGGCGGAGACGAGGCCAAGGCCAAGAGCTTCATCACCACCGTCTACAAGAATGTGGACGTCCTCCCCAAGGATGCCCGCGAAGCCACCGACACCTTTGTGAAGCGCCGCAAGGGGGACGTGCTACTGAACTACGAAAATGAAGCCATTCTCGCGCGCAAAACCGGTGAATGGAGCGAACCGGTGAAAGTCCCCAGTCCCAACATCCTGATTGAGGGGCCGATCGCGGTGGTGGACAAGAACGTGAACAAGCACGGGAGTCGCAAACTGGCCGAGGCCTTTGCCCGTTTCCTTTACACCCCAACCGCCCAGAAAGCCTTCGTGGACAACGGCTTCCGCCCCGTCACCAGCGAGGGCAAAACCTATGCCCAAGGGAAGTTCCCCCCCGTGACGACCTGGCGAATCACCAAGCTCGGGGGCTGGAAAGTGGTGGATAAGAAATTCTTCGCCAAAGGCGGGCTCTGGGATGAAATTTTCTCCAAGAGCCGCTGAGCACCCTGCGGCCCCCAGCCCACGCCAGCCACCCCACCCCCAAAACCCACCTTTTGCATGGGAATAGCGTGGTAAGGTCAAGCGAAGTTGTCCATCGCTTAACCGTGGTTCATCGCCCCCTCCGCCCAGCGCCGCTTTTCGGTGGCGCCTTTCTGTTGGCGGGGGTCCTGGCCGGCTGCGGCGGCCCCCGGACCGCCGACGGCGGCGGCGGCGGCTCGGGGGGGACGGCCAGCAGTGGCCCCCTGCTACTGGTGAGTTATTCCGTCACCAAGGGGGCCTATGACCGGATCCTGCCGAAATTCCAGGCGGCCTGGAAACAACGCACCGGCCAGGATCTACAGGTGAAAACCAGCTACGGCGGCTCCGGCAGCCAGACCCGCGCCGTGATCGATGGCCTCGATGCCGATCTGGTGACCCTGGCCCTCCCCTCCGATGTGCTCAAACTGGAAAAGGCCGGCCTGGTGCAGCCGGGCTGGCAGAAGGAGCTCCCCGAGGACTCCACCATCACCCATTCGGTGGTTACCTTCCTCACCCGCCCGGGCAACCCCAAGCAGATCCGCACCTGGGCCGATCTGGCCCGACCCGGCCTCGCCGTGGTCACGGCCAATCCCAAAACCTCCGGGGGGGCCCGTTGGAACTTCCTGGGCCTGTGGGGTTCCGTGAGCCACAACGGCGGCAGCGAGAAAGCCGCTGAAACCTTCGTGGGCTCGGTCTACCGCAATGTGACCAACTTGCCGAAGGACGCCCGCGAAGCCAGCGATGCCTTTCTGAACCGGAGGCAAGGGGACGTGTTGCTCACCTACGAAAATGAAGCCCTGCTGGCGGCCAAGCAGGGGGACGCCAAGGGCAGCACGATGATGGTGCCGGCGGTGAACATCCGCATCGACGGGCCGGTGGCCGTGGTGGATCGCAATGTGGACCGCAGACACACCCGCAAAGCCGCCGAAGCCCTGGCGGCCTACCTGCAGGGAGAGGAGGCCCAGCAGATTTTTGCCGACGAGGGATTCCGCGCGACCAATGCCACTGTTTGGGCCCGGACCAAGGACAAGTTCGCCGCGGTGACCACCCTGTTCAGTGCCGCCGATTTCGGCGGTTGGCCAGCCATTGAACAGACCTTCTTCGCGAAGGGCGGGGTGTGGGATCGCCTCGCCGCCTCCAGGCGCTGATCCCCCCGTCCAACCCCTTCCATGTGCGAACTGCTGGCCCTCAACGCCAACACCCCCACCGACATCCGCTTCTCGTTTCATGGGCTGCGGCTGCGGGGAGGGGCCACCAGTCACCACGCCGATGGTTGGGGCCTGGCCAGCTACGACCCCGATGGCGCCGGCGTGCACCTCTATCGGGAGGACGCTCCGGCGGCCTTTTCCTCGATCGCGGCGGCGGTGGGCCGGCTGGATCTGCGCGCCCACTGCTCCATCGCCCACATCCGCAAGGCCACCCGCGGCGATGTGGGACTAGAGAACTGCCATCCCTTTCATCGCCATTGGCATGGCCAGGACTGGGTGTTCTCCCACAACGGCGACCTGGAGAGCCCCCCACCCCTGGCGGGGCGGCACGCCCCCCTGGGCCAAACCGATAGCGAGGCGGCGTTCTGCTGGATCCTGGAGCAGCTGGAGGAGCAGGCCGTTGCCCCTCATGATGAAGCGGCCCTGTTTGCAGCGCTGGTGGCCTGCTCCGATCAGTTGGCCGGTGGAGGGATCTTCAACTGTCTCGTGAGCAATGGGGCCTGGATTTATGCCTATGCCGGCACCCGACTGCATCGGGTGACCCGACGGGCCCCCTTCGGCCTGGTTCATCTGGCCGATGACGATGTGAGTGTGGATTTCGCTGCGGTAACCCAGCCCACCGATGTGGTGACCATCCTCAGCACCGAGCCCCTCACCGCCGCAGAACCCTGGCACCCCCTGCAGGTGGGCGAAGCGATCCTGCTCAAGGGGGGCGAGGTCGTGCGACGCCGGCCAGGCCGCGGCGAACCCGACTGAGCGGCCCGGACGCGCCGCCCCCAAGAAACACACCATTGTCACTCGGAATACCGGTGTTTAGGGCTGGGGGCGGGACATTGGCTCCAGCTGACTCTGTTGAGGACGACCCCATGGCCCGTTCGCTTCCGTCCATCCCATCCCCGCCGTCCGCCAAGGATCAGGCACCCTCCCTCAACCAGGGGCTTCGCGGCCTGGCAGGCGGCGGGCCTGCCGGTGGAACGTTCCCGGCCGTCCTGGTCCTGGCCCCGCTGGCTGGGACGCCGCGGACCAGCCGCCTCAGCCCTTTCGGATCTGCAGGAGCTCCTGGGCTCAGATCTTCAGGAGCTCCTGGGCCACGACGAGCTGCTCCCCGAGCGCGCCCGGCTGCGCCGGGCCTGATGTCCAGCGACCGCTGCCCAGGCCGGCACGACCGGATGGGGCCCTGGTGTCGTTGGGCGTTGTTGGCCCGTAGGCCACCGGAACGGCGACGCCGACCTCAGCGATGGCGCGGAGCTGAGGATCCTCTTCAGCCTCCATTTCGCCATCGGCCCAGGCAGCTGGAGGGACGCCTCCAAGCTCAGAACACGTCCACTCCGGCAAGTTCGGGCACCTCGGTTCGCCGCCGCGCCGATTCGCCACAGGTGCGGGGCGTGGGAAAGATCTTCTCCGGATTGGCCCGATTCTGCGGATCAAAGGCCTGGCGCACCAGGCCCATGGTGGCCAGGTCGTCCGGGGTGAACATCCAGTCCATGTAGCAGCGTTTATCGCTGCCAACGCCGTGCTCGCCACTGATGCTGCCCCCGGCATCCAGGCAAAGCCGCAGAATGTCGGCGGCCAGCTCCTGCACCCGCGCCTCCACGGCGGCATCGCCGCTGCGATAAAGGATCAGGGGATGGAGGTTGCCATCGCCGGCGTGGAACACGTTGGCCACCGGCAGGCCGTAGCGCTCGCTCAGCTCGCCGATGGCCCGCATCACCGGCGGCAGGGCACTGCGGGGCACCACCCCATCCTGGAGGTAGTAGCTGGGGAAACGCCGGCCCAGGGCCGAGATCGCCGACTTCCGCCCCTGCCACAACCGGGCCCGGTCCTCCGCCTCGCGGGCACGGCGCACGGTGCGGGCCCCGGCCTGCTGGCAGCAGGCGGCGGCCAGCTCCATCGCCATCGCCACCTCCTCCTCCTGGCCATCGAGCTCCACCAACAGCACGGCGGCGGCATCGGGCGGATACTCCTCCAGGCCGAGGTAGTCGTTGACGGCCTCAATGCAGAGGCGATCCATCATTTCCATCCCAGCCGGCAGGATGGCGGCGGCGGTGATGCCGCGCACGGCCTCGGCGGCGGCCTCCATCGAGGTGAAATCCGCCAGCAGCACGGCCACACTGGCTGGAGCCCGCAGCAGCCGCAGGGTGATCGCGGTGGCGATGCCCAGGGTGCCTTCGCTACCGATGAACACGCCGCGCAGATCGAGTTCGGGCGTTTCGGGCAGGCCACTGCCCAGGGTGGTGATGGTGCCGTCGGGCAACACCACCTCCAGTTCCAAGACGTGATTGCTGGTGACGCCGTATTTCAGGCAGTGCACCCCCCCGGAGTTTTCGGCCACGTTGCCTCCGATGCTGCACACCACCTGGCTGGAAGGATCGGGGGCGTAATAAAAGCCATCCCCGGCCACCGCCCGGGTAACCCAGCTGTTGATCACCCCGGGCTGCACGGTGATCCGGCGGTTGGGCAGGTCCACCGCGAGCACCTGGCGCATGCGGGTGGTGGCGATCACCAGGGCCGGAGTTTCGGCCACGGCACCGCCGGAGAGCCCGGTGCCGCTGCCCCGGGCCACGAAGGGCACCCCCTCGCGGTGACAAAGGCGCACCAAGGCGGCCACCTGCTCCGTGGTTTCCGGCAGCACCACCAGGGGCGGCTGGTGGCGGTGCAGGGTGAGGCCGTCGCAGTCGTAGGCCAGCAGCTCCTGGCGGGCGGCCACCACCCCCCGGGCCGGCAGGAGGGCGCGGCACTGGCGCTCCATGGAGGCCCAGTCGATCGGGGCCGGGGCTGGGATGGGACTGGCGACTGGACTCGGTGCGGGCGTCAAGGGGGGAGGTTGGGCAACGGGCAACGCCGGGTTCAAGCTACTCAAGGTGCGCCCATGGCCAGGGCGCTGGAGTGGCTCCGGGGGGAGCGACGCCGTGGTCTGGGGGGCGAGGGGCCTGGGAGGAGTGAAACAATTTCCACCAGAGCGCCCGGCCCGAGTGGGCCACGACCAGCCGATGATTAGGCCCCAGCCCCCTGCGCCGTCGGGGCCATGCCCCAACCGGGCCGGAGCGCCCCCAAGGCGTTCTGGGTGGCATTTCAAGTGGCGTTCTGGGTGGCGTTCTTCATGGCGGTGGACACTGCTGGTGGCCGCAGCGCTGATGCTGCTGCTGGCTCTGGGCCCAGCCTTGCCCGTGGCCGCCTCAACCCCGCCCGTGGCCGCTTCTGCCCAGCCCGCCGCAGGGACCCGGGGCCCCGAACAGCTGCGCATCGGCGCCTATCTCACCAGCCTGGGGGATCTCGATCCGGCCAAGAAAAGCTTCAGCGCCGCCTTCTGGGTGTGGACCGTTGGCCCGGAGGATGGGGTGAAGTCCCTGAGCCAGCTCGAATTCCCAAACGCGATCAAAGTCGAGAGCCCCAATGAGGTGCAGGAGGCGACGCCGCAGGGGATCTGGTCCCAGCGCAAAATCGTGGGCAGTTTCCGCCATAGCTGGGACCTGCGCCGTTTTCCCTTCGATCGCCAACTGCTAACGATCGAAATGGAGGAAGCGGAACGGGACACCACCAACGTGATCTATGTGGCGGATACGGCCAACTCGTCCTTCGATCCTGTCTTGAACCCCAGCGGCTGGCGCATCCTTTCCAACCGACTGGTGACCGGCAGTAAGCCGTACCACACCAGCTTTGGCGACCCCCGCCTGCCCCCCGGCTCCCCCAGCGCCTACGCCCGGGCCGAACTGATGATTCTGCTGGAACGCACCGACCGCAGCGGCTTCTGGAAGCTCACGGTGGGGGCCTTCGCCGCCGCCCTGATGGCCCTGGCCTCCTACGGGCTGCGGGTCGACCAAGCGCCCGCCCTGAGCCCCCGCTTCGGCCTGCTGGCCGGTTCGGTCTTCGCCGCCGTGATCAGCCTGCGCAGTGCGGCCACCGAACTGGGGGCCTCTGGCTACACCACCCTGATCGACGCCGTGCACGCGGCGGTGCTGCTCTACATCCTGGTGGCCACAGCTGCGGGGGTGGTGGCCTGGCGGGGCTTCCTGCGCCATGGCGATGTCGCCACCGTCCAGCGCCTCGAGAAGCGGGTGGCGGGCTTCTCCACGCTCCTCTTCGGCGCCCTGATCCTGGCCCTGGTGCTCGGAGCGATGGCGGGGCCGACCGTCTGAAGCCACTGCGGCGCCCCCACCTCCCCCCTGAAAATCCCGCCGGGCTCGCCCAGATGTTCGGCGCTAGGTCAGGATGGACAACGCTTGATCATCCACCGTCCGCGGATCCCGCCTTGTCGGCTTCTCCTTCAGCGCCCGTCTCGACTCCTGTGCTCAACACCACCCGCTCCCAGGAGATCTTCACCGCCGCCCAGAAGCTGATGCCGGGAGGCGTCAGCTCGCCCGTGCGTGCCTTCAAATCCGTCGGCGGCCAGCCGATCGTGTTCGACCGGGTGAAGGGCGCCTACGCCTGGGACGTGGATGGCAACCGCTATATCGATTACGTGGGCAGCTGGGGGCCGGCCATCTGTGGCCACAGCCATCCCGAGGTGATTTCAGCCCTCCATGAGGCCCTGGAGAAAGGCACCAGCTTCGGCGCCCCCTGCGAACTGGAGAACGTGCTGGCCTCCATGGTGATCGAGGCCGTGCCCTCCGTGGAGATGGTGCGGTTCGTGAACTCCGGCACCGAAGCCTGCATGGCGGTGTTACGGCTGATGCGGGCCTTCACGGGCCGGGAGAAGGTGATCAAATTCGAGGGTTGCTACCACGGTCACGCCGACATGTTCCTGGTGAAGGCCGGTTCGGGGGTGGCCACCCTCGGGCTGCCCGACTCCCCGGGGGTGCCGCGCTCCGTCACGGCTTCCACCCTCACCGCCCCCTACAACGACCTGGAAGCGGTCAAGGAGTTGTTCGCCGCCAATGCCGGCGAAATCGCTGGGGTGATCCTGGAGCCCGTCGTCGGCAATGCCGGATTCATCACCCCGGAACCCGGCTTCCTGGAGGGCCTGCGGGAGCTCACCAAGGAAAACGGCGCCCTGCTGGTGTTTGACGAGGTCATGACGGGCTTCCGGATCAGCTACGGCGGAGCCCAGGCGAAGTTCGGCATCACCCCCGACCTCACCACCATGGGCAAGGTGATCGGTGGGGGCCTGCCGGTGGGGGCCTACGGCGGTCGCGCCGAGATCATGCGGCTGGTGGCACCAGCGGGGCCGATGTATCAGGCCGGCACCCTGAGCGGCAATCCCCTGGCCATGACCGCCGGGATCAAAACCCTGGAGCTGCTGAAGCAGCCCGGCACCTACGAGCGGCTGGCTCTGATCACCAAACGCCTCAGCGACGGCATCCAGGCCGCCGCCCGGGAGGCCGGCCTGCCGATCACCGGCGGCAGCATCAGCGCCATGTTCGGCTTCTTCCTCTGCGAGGGACCGGTGCGCAATTTTGAGGAGGCCAAGGCCACCGACACGGTGCGCTTCGGCAAGTTGCATCGCGCCATGCTCGAGCGGGGCGTGTACCTGGCGCCGAGCTCCTACGAGGCGGGGTTCACCTCCCTGGCCCACAGCGACGCCGACATCGACGCCACCCTCGTGGCCTTCCGCGACGCCTTCGCCTCCCTGGCCTGAGGGCCGGGGCCCCAGGGCCACCCTGCGGAAAAATTCCGGAGGGGTCGTTATGGGCCCAGGGGGCGTGAACTCAGCAGCGCACCAGCCAATCCAGACAGAAACTCGCCGAATTGTTCCAGTCCATCTCCACCGCCGCCACGGCCTAAGAGCACATGGCCAAGGGGCAGACACTGTTCGGCGACAACCTGCACCATCCTTCAACGCAACGGTGCATCCCCACCCAAGCACGTGGCAGCAACGCATCGACGTGCCGTCCTTGATGAAACCTGATCAGTTCATTGAGGACGGCATATCACTGCACCCTTGCGGCAATGGATCGCTAATTCACTCAACCGCGGAGAAGGCTGAGGTTGCTTGCATCGCATAGCACAACGGCGCAAGTGCTGCATACAAGCCTCATAGATTAGGGGACAATTAAGACATCCATACGCTCGCAAAGCAGTAAAACAATGTCCAATGACAACGATCCCCAACGGATTGCAGTTGCTTCTTGGCGACTATAATTTTCTGTTCATCCAAATCACGCTTCCCAATAACCAGCCCGTTCTGCAAACGGATCCAACCGGGATTCGCAAACTCGATGGCAGCGGCAATAATATATTGCATCCCACGTGGGGAAGCAGTGACACGCCATTCACGCGCTTCACCTTCAACGCCTTCCAAGCCGGCCAGCGCGGCAACGGCGCCAACTACAACGGATTCGGCGCAAGCTTAGGCCCCATCAGTTTCAACTGGGGGCCATCGGCTGCTGGACTGACCTATATGAATCAACTTGCCACTGCCTCGGGCAAAGGCGTCACCTTCCATAACGACCTAAACTACTCCAAGCACTATGGCGGCTTTGTCAGCACAAAGATTGCAGATTCAAGCCCTACTGCATACACGAACGAAAGCGGATGGGGCTATGACACCTCCAATGTGGTGGATTACTCCAAGCGTGGCGTCACGATCACCGATGCCAACCCACGCCTGATTAGCAACCTGATCAGCAACCAGGCAGACAAAACCCTGCTCGACGTTCAAGACGATCCCTTCAGCACGCCCGATGGTCGGAACAATCCACTCACCGGCCTGAGCAACCCCCTGCCGTACAGCATGTACCTGGCCAGCTGGGGTCAGTACTTCGACCACGGCCTCGACCTCGTGCTCAAGGGGGTGGATGGCAAGGTGCTGGTGCCGATCCTGCCCGGGGACGACCTGTACACCGGCCCCGGCCAATCCCTGGGCATTTCCCGGACCAACACCTACAACGTGTCGATCCAGAAGGGCTCCAGTGATGCGCTGATGACCGCCTGGGGCCTGAGTGACAACGGAGTCCCTTCGTTCACTCCCGTGACCAGTGCCCAGGCGCTGAGCGGGCCCTACAGCGGTGGGCTCCTGCTCAATGGTGTACTGATCAACTTCAGCCAAAACGACGCTGCGGGTGTGGTGGCCGCCATCAACGCCCAGGCCCCCTTCACCGGGGTGAACGCCAGTCTTGATAGCGAGAACAAGCTCATTTTAACTCCCCTCAGCCTAGAAAGTCGCAACACCATTTCTCCCCCCACTGACTTAAGTCAGGAGTACGGCTCCGCGCCAAGCCAGTTGATCTTTATCTCCGAATATGTCCTGGTCAATGGGGTACCGACCAAAACCGGCAACCTGCTGAATCACAGCATCAATGGTGTCGTTGAGTTGGGCGGCGGCGGCTTCGGCACCCAGAGCCGCTGGTCTGACGTGAAAACCAACGCCTTGCTGCTGGGATTGACCCTGCACGATTACAACGTGGGCGACACCCCCGTAGTGAAAACCAACGCCGACGGCTCTGTGTGGCTAGATCCCAGCACCCACACGGGTCGCTTTCTGGCGGTGGACAACACAACCGGCCTGCAGGTGGAAATCACCGACACGGCCCTCAACCAACTGGCCGCCGCGAGCCTCGATCACCCCAGCGGCCTCACGCTGCTGACCACCGGCCACGCCTTCCTCAATGACCGTGGCCCCCTCTCGCTGGCCAGTGATCTGGGCCCTGGCAACCTGACGGAGGCCGGTGACAATCCCACGGATTGGGCGACCACCGTGGCGCCCTACTTCAGCACTCCCGCGTTCAATCCCTCAGGCGCCCTGTTCCAGCCTCTCGATCAACACCTGATCGCCGGCGATGGACGGACCAACGAAAACATCGGCCTGAGCTCGATTCAGGAAATCTGGCACAGCGAGCACAATCGGAACGTTGAAATCATCAAGCAAACCTTCGGGTTAGAAAAAAATCTTGTCAATGGCCTATGGGATGGCACCTGGAACGCCTTTGCCACGGCTGAGTCGAGAGCCACCTTCCCAGGCGCTCCCCCTGCCGACAACTGGACCGGCGAGATGCTGCAGCAAGCCGCCAAAGTGGTCACCGAGAGCGAATATCAGCACGTCATCTTCCAGGAGTTTGTACGCAAGTTCAGCCCCAATGTTGGGACATTCCAGAGCTACAACATCAATCTCGATTCATCCGTTTCTGCCGAGTTTGCCTCCTCGGTGTATCGCTTTGGCCACTCCATGCTGGCCGAAACCCTCGACCTCAAAACGGACCAGGGAGTGACGGAGAAACGCTCCCTTCTCAACGCCTTCCTCAATCCCGAAAGCTATAACGGCAACACCGCCGCCGACCTGGCCAGGGGCCTCACCAATCAGGTGGGCAATGAAATCGATGAGTGGGTCACCGACACCCTGCGCAACCACCTTGTGGGCCAGAAGCTCGATCTGGCCACGGCCAACATCGTGCGTGGCCGTGACAGCGGCGTGGCCAGCTGGAATGACACCCGCGCGTCCCTCTACCAGCAGGCCAGCCTCGTGAGCCTGGCGCCCTACCAAAGCTGGTACGAGGTGGGAGCCCACCTGCTGCATGGCCAGGACACCCTGAAGGAATTCATCGAGGCCTACGCCCACGACGACATCCTCACCCGGTTCTACGCCCAGCTGGTGGCAACCGGATCCGTGCTGGGCACCGATGTCCCCGCCACCAACAGCCTGGCGGCCTGGGCTGACTTCCAGCTCACCCATCCCGATACCAAGGGCACCGTGGGCAGCGACGGCACCTACGCCAACCTCAACGGCGGCACGGGCGGGATTCCCCCCGTCGCAGGCGCCTATTCCAAGGCCCTCTCCGCCGCCGCGGATCTGGCCATCGGCGATCCAACCTGGATGGACGTGGATGGCAACCAAGATTTCTGGACCATCGACCTCTGGACCGGCGGCTTGGCCGAAGACAAGGCCCAGGGCAGCATGCTCGGCACCACGATGGATTGCATCTTCGCCGTGCAGATGAACAATCTGCAAAATGGCGACCGGATGTACTACATCAACCGCCTGGGAGCCGCCCAGAACATCCTTGTTTCCATGGATGAGATGACATTGGCCGATTTAGTGATGCGCAACACCGGTGCAACGCATCTCTATTCCGACATCTTCTCCGTGCCAGATAGTGTGATTGAGATCAAGGATTACCAGGATCAATTGGGCGCCCCCCTAGCTGGCACCACGTATAACAGCGTGACGGCGCTCAAGACCTCTGGGGCCAAGGCTGGCTGGGTGGGTAGCGCCGCGGCGGGATGGACTTTCACCGACAATCCTGGTGACTATCTTGATGCCCGCGGTGTGAAGAACCCCAATGGCCCAGGCAATGCCAGCAGCATGATCGGCGGAACTGAGTTCGCGGAGAAAATCAATGGCCTAGGCGGCAACGAAACCGTGTGGGGTGATGGCGGCAACGACACGATTGAAGGGGGAGCTGGCAACGACTTTCTCCATGGTGGTGATGGCAATGAGGTGATCACTGACCTGGGTGGTGACGACTATCTCTGGGGGGATGGCGGTGATGACAAGCTCAACGCCGGAGAGGGAATCGATCTGGTGTTTGGGGGTGCCGGCAATGACACCTTGTATGGCGGTCAAGGCAACGATGCCTCCGTCAATGGCGATGACGGGAATGACCTTCTGTTCGGCGGCGATGGCAAGGTGGTGAACGGCGTCATGGATGCCACGGACGGCGGCGATGTGATCAACGGCGGCCGCGGCGACGATACAATGTATGGTGGCGGTGGCAATGATGTAATCGACGGTGGAGAAGGCAATGACCTGATCTACGGCGGCATCGACAACAACCTTGTGGAAGGCTTCAACGGGGACGATATTTTTATCGTCGATGCCACCCAATTTGGCTATCAGAATGCCTTCAGTGGTGGGCTCGGCCACGACATCGTGGACTATCGCGCCAGCAATGGGCAGATCCTCGCCGGCGTGAAGGTGGGGATCAACGTGAATCTCGGCAACGCGGGGGCTGGAATCGTGATCCCGGCGGGGCGCAATGTGAAGGATGTCTTCCTCTCCATTGAGGAGGTGATGGGCTCAGCCTTCAACGACATCATCACGACAGGAGATGCGATCCAGGTGGATGCCCTTGGCAACCCAATTCTGGGCCCTGGTGGTTTGCCCCTACCCGTTGATTCCACGGTGCACGGCATGGCTGGCAACGACAGCCTCAGCGGCGGGGTGGGGAACGACACCCTCGATGGCGGCAACGGCAACGACACCATGGCCGGCCTGGTCGGCAACGACACCTACATCGTTGACTCCACGGGCGATGTTGTTGTTGAGGCTGCTCTGGCAGGCAGTGACACAGTGATCAGCGCAGTCACCTATACCCTTGGTACCAATATTGAGAACCTCACCTTAAGCACAACTGCCAACAATAATGGCACCGGCAATACCGTTGCCAATTTGATCACCGGCAATACCGGCAATAACCTCCTCTCCGGCCTAGCGAGCAACGACACGCTCCTTGGTGGCGATGGCAACGACACACTTGACGGCGGAACTGGAACCGACAGCCTCCTTGGTGGCGCCGGTGACGACACCTATCTCGTCGAGCTCATCTCTGATTCGATCGTGGAACGACCAGGCGAAGGAACTGACACAGTTCTAACTTCTATCACTTACACCCTGAGCGCCAATATCGAGAATCTAACACTCACTGGCGTAACCGTGATCAATGGCACGGGCAACGACTCCAACAACGTGATTACCGGTAATACGCGCAACAATATCCTCTCCGGCCTCGCTGGCGATGACACCCTTAATGGCGGTAGCGGCAACGATACCCTCCTAGGTGGCAGCGGAAATGATTCAATGAGCGGATTGACCGGCAACGACATCTACGTTGTTGACAGCGTCGGAGATATCATCGTGGACACGGGGGGCACCGACACCATTCAATCAACGATCACCTACACCCTAGGTGGCACAGGTGTAACGGCCATTGAGAATCTCACCCTCAGCGGCGCATCCGATCTGAATGGAATCGGCAATGCCTCGAACAACGTGATCGTCGGCAATGACGGAAACAACGTTCTCGTCGGACTGGCCGGGAGTGACTCCCTCTCCGGTGCTGCCGGCAACGACTCCATGGATGGTGGCGCTGGGAATGACACCCTCATTGGGGGTGCCGGTGCTGACACCCTCATCGGTGGTTTGGGTGGAGATCGCTTCCTTCTCAGTGCATTCAGTGATTCGCAAATTGGAACCATGGATGTGATCACCGATTTTGTCATCGGCACCGATATTCTCGACAGTCCCAGAGCGGTGATTGCCGCCAACATCAGCAAGATTACGACTGGCACTTCATTCAGCGCCGCCAATCTCGCCACAGCCCTCAATGGCAACTTCCTCGCCAATACGGCTTCACTGCTCACCTTCACCGATGGCACTTATCTAGCCATGAACGATACGAATTCAGGCTGGAATGCAACCAACGACGCGGTGTTGCGGTTCAACTTCACCGGAAACGCCGCCAATCTGGCCATCGTCTAAGCCCTCCCATCGCCTCCAGCGTGGAGCCCAAACTCCCCGCTGGAGGCGATGGGCCTCAACGGGGACCCAGATGGTTGATCGGTCCCCCGGCGTTGAAGCCCCGACCAGCGGCGCCGTACCCCGGTGCCCCGGCCGCCGGCACGCCGGGGGCACCCACACGGGTGGCGGGAGTGCCAGGCAACCCATACCCCGGGGCTCCGGCCGCCGGCACACCGGGGGCACCCACACGGGTGGCGGGAGTACCAGGCAACCCATAGCCCGGTGCCCCGGCCGCCGGCACACCGGGGGCCCCGGCAGGGAGGGCGCGACCCCACTGAGCCAGGGCGGCCAAGGGGGTCGTGACCAAAACAGCAACGACGACAACCTGCGCGAGCTTCATCAGCGTGACCAGAGCTTGGAACTTGGCGCCATCCTTGCGTGCGGCCCAGTCCTAGGCCGACGTCACCCCCATCAAAAAAGCCCCCTGGAATGACCAGGGGGCTTTTTTTTCACCTTGGCGGGCTGGAACCCTGGTGAGGTCAGCCGAGACCGATCTGGCTGAGGATGCCCTGGCCGGTGAGCAGCTCGGTGCCCAGACCGATCACGAAACCGAGCATGGCGAGGCGGCCGTTCCAGGTTTCGGCGAAGGCCACAAAACCGAAGCGGGGGGTGGAAGTGGAATCAGCCATGGGGATGACGTGAAGAAACTTGAAGGCAACGTAACAGATTTTGAAGCTGGGGGTTGGTCGCCGGCGACACCGACCCGCCCCCTGGGCTTGAACCTCGACCCAGGGGGGCGGCCCGCCTCTCCAGAGCCATGGGCCAAGCAGCGCCGCAACGGATCTCCTCCCGGCCCTGGGGAGGCCCCAACCCACCGTCGAGGGCCCTTGCGCGCCAGGGCCGACCTGGCTTTGATCCCTGCAGCTGAATTGCCGCACGAATGCTGGAGGTGGACCGGATCTGCCTGCAACTCGCCCTGGACGACCTGCTGCCCCTGAGTCCGACCCACCGCCAGCGGGCCCTGCACGAACTGCAGTCCATCGACCCGCGCCTGGTGGAACGGCTGCGTCTGGAGCTGGCCTTCGCCCTGGGCTGATCGCCGTGCCTGGTGCCCCGGGCCGACGATCAGGTACATTCCTTAGGCGGCGCGGGGTAGAGCAGCCTGGTAGCTCGTCGGGCTCATAACCCGAAGGTCGCGAGTTCAAATCTCGCCCCCGCCACCACTTCGAAAAGCCCCCGGCCCCTAGGTCAGGGGTTTTTTATTGCCATCAGTTTGCGCGACTCGTCCCCTCGCTGCTGACGCGTCGAACACGTCGCCCCGTAACGGCGAAGACAGCGGCACCGTGGACCAGCAGCAGGAGCTCACCCGCCTTGATGCTTGGTGGCGTGCCGCCAACTACCTGGCGGTGGGCATGATTTATCCGGACAAGTCCCAGGATCGGGACAGCATGGAGCGGTTCTTCAAGCAGTTCTCCTTCCCCGGCCACATCGGCAGCCACTGCACCCCGGAAACCCCCAGATCCATTCATGAGGGTGTCGAACATGGCCACTAGATCGACAATCCCACCCTGCAAGCGCGCATCCCCGAGCAGGAGCTGGTCAGCCTGCTGCGCGGCTACGGCTGGGAGCCGATCGTGGTGGAAGGCCACGATCCCCTGCCGATGCACCGGGCCATGGCCACCGCCATGGATCAGGCCATCGACCGCATCCTTGTGATCCGTGCCGAGGCCCGCCGCAGCGGCAACGCGGTGCGCCCCCTGTGGCCGATGATCGTGCTGCGCTTCCCCAAGGGCTGGACCGGTCCGGCCGCCCTGGAACTGCCTGATCTCCTCCACCGTTGGGCGGCAGGATCACAATGGCTTCACCCATCAGGATCCCGGTTTCATCGATCTGGCCAACACCCTCCTGGCCGTGGCGGAGGAGGCCTTGGTGGAAACGGACGTCTGCAATATCATTGTCTGCGATAGGCAAAGCCACCTGCAATACCTCTACCTGGAGCAGGCCCGCGCCCATGTGAGCAAAGGCATTGGGCTGTGGAGTTGGGCCAGCAACGACGATCAGGGCCAGGGGCCGGATGAACCCGATGTGGTGATGGCCTGCGCCGGTGATGTCCCGACCAAGGAAACCCTGGCGGCCACAGCAATCCTACGGCGGGAGATTCCCACCCTCAAAGTGCGGGTACTAAATGTCGTGAAACTGTTTGCCCTGACCAATCCCAGCGAACATCCCCATGGCCTGAGCGACCGGGATTTTGACAGCCTAATTACCACGGACAGGCCGGTTATTTTTAACTTTCACGGCTATCCCTGGCTGATTCATCGCCTCACCTATCGTCGAACCAACTACGGCAATTTCCATGTATGTGGCTACAAGGAAAAAGGCAATATCAACACGCCACTGGAGCTGGCGATGAACAATCAGATCGACCGTTTCAGCCTGGTGATCGATGGGATCGATCGCGTGCCCTCCCTCGGCGTCCGGGCCGCCCACATCGAGGAGCGGATGAAGGAGGCCAGGCTCGCCAACCGCGCCTACGCCCACCTCCACGGCATGGACTCCCCCGATGTCACCGGCTGGCGCTGGGAGCTGGCCCCCTGAGCGTTCTGGCCACCAGCCAGCAGCCCAGCAGGGCCAGGGCCGTGACCAGGCCCAGCAGCTGGAGCGCCGGCGGCGGCAGGGGCGCCAGCGCCAAACCCCGGCGAACCCAGGCGGAGCCCTGCACCAGCAGCACCAGGGCTCCCCCCAACACCGCCCCCCAGGTGGTGACGGCCCGCAGCCGACCGCCGTTCAACCACACCAGTCCCCCACCGGTGAGGAGCAACAGGCTGAACACCAGGCTGCGGCGCAGGAGCGGATCGGCCCCGGGCCAATGGGCCAGCACCAGGGCCGCCAGGGTCAGCACCGCCCCCTGGCCCAGCGCCTGCCGCCAGGTGGGCCCACTGAACAGCGGCGCCCGGGGGGAGCGGGGCGGTTGCCGCAATAACTGCGGCGCCCCCGGCAGGGCTTCAAAGATCACTGTGCAGGCCGGGTCAATCACCAGGTGCAGCAGGGCGATGTGCATTGGCAACAGGATCAGCCCCTGGCCCGCCAGCAACAACGGCAGTAGCCCCAGGGCCGCAATCGGCAGATGGATCGCCAGGGTGTACCCCAAAGCGCGGTGCAGGTTGGCCTCCACCCGTCGGCCCACGGCCAGGGCGGCCACCAGGTCGGCGAAGCTGTCGTTGAGGAGCACCAGATCGGCCGCCTCGCGGGCGGTGGCGGTGCCGCGCCGGCCCATGGCGACGCCGATGTCGGCCGCCTTGAGGGCCGGGGCGTCATTGACCCCATCGCCGCCCATGGCCACCACCGCGCCGCTGGCCTGCAGGGCCTGCACCAGCTGCAGCTTCTGCTGGGGCCGCATCCGGGCGAACACCGACGTCTCCGCCAGCCTGGCCGCCGTGAGCGTCGTCAGGTCATCGCCACTCCACACCGGGCCCGCCGGGAGACCGGCCTGGTCGGCGATGGCGCGGGCCGTCACCGGACCATCGCCGGTGACCATCACCACCCGCACACCAGCCTGATGGGCCGTGGCAATCGCCGCCGGCACCTCCGGCCGCAACGGATCGGCCAGGCCAATCAGTCCCAGGGGCTGAAACAGGAAGTCATGGACGGCCTCGGGCGGGGGCGCCTCCCCCAGTCCCGCCTGTCGGCCATGCAGGGGGGCCCCCTCCAGACCCGTGGCCACCGCCAGCACCCGCAGCCCCTGCGCCGCCAGGCCATCCGCGGCCGCCAGCAAGGCCTTCACCGCCCGGGGATCGAGGTGGCAGAGATGGGCGATCGCCTCCGGTGCGCCCTTGGCCGCCAGCTGCCAGCCGCCGGCCCCGTCCCGCCACAGCTGCGAAAACACCAGCAACTCCGGCTGGAGGGGGTAGTCGCGCTCCAAGGGCCAATCGGGGTGGAGATGGTCACTGCCCCCCAACTCCGAAGCCGCTAGCCGTTGGATCGCCAGCTCCATCGCATCCACCGGATCGCCGCGGCTGGCCAGCACGGCCCGCTCCAGCAGCCCGTGGAAGGGTTCAGCCAGCGGCTCACCGGCCCGCCACCGGGAGGCGGCAGCGCCGGCCCCCGTGGCCTCCACCGGCGCCGGCCACACCATCAGCTGCTCCACGGCCATCCGGTTTTCCGTGAGCGTGCCGGTCTTATCCACCGCCAGCACCGTGGCGCTGCCGAGGCTCTCCACGGCGGCCGGCCAACGGGCCAGCACCCCAATCCGCGCCAGCCGCAGGGCGCCCAGGGCCAGAAACAGGGCCAGCACCACCGGGATTTCATTCGGCAACACCGCCAGGGCCAGGGCCAGGGCCGCCAGCAGGGCCTGGGGCCAATCGCCACTGAGGCTGCCGCGCACGAGGGCCAGGGTGACGCACAGCCCCAGGGCCACCAACGTCAGCTGGGCGGTGAGGCGTCGGGTCTGACGCTGCAGCCGGGTGGTCGGTGCCCGCAGCCGCGCCAGGCTCTCCCCGAGCTGCCCCAGTTCGGTGGCCTTCGCCACCGCGGTCACCTCGGCCCAGCCCCGCCCGCCCGCCACCAGGGAACCGGCCAGGATCGCCTCCCCCGTCGTGACCTTGGCCACCGGCAACGATTCGCCGGTGAGCAGGGATTCATCCAGCCACAACCCCACCCCCTCCAGAAGGTGCCCATCGGCCGCCACCCGGTCCCCCTCCTCCAGCCGCAGCTGATCCCCCAGCCGCACCTCGGACGCCGGCAGCGTCTCTTCCACCCCCTGGCGACGCACCCGGGCCCAGGGGGCCGCCAGCCGGGCCAGCTCCGCCAGGGCCCGTTCACTGCGCCGCTGCTGCAGGCCATCCAGGCCCGTGATGCCCGCCACGAACAGCAGCAGCACCAAGGCATCACTGCGATCACCGATCAGGCCATAGAGCAGGGCACAGGCCAGCAGCAACAGGTTGGTGGGCTCCAGCAGAACCATGGGAGCAGGCGGGGCTGTTCCTGCCTAGCGACGCCAGGCCGTGCCGCAGCGCGCGATGGTGGCGATCCCCTCCCGCGCCCGAGCGCCCCATGGCCCGTTCCGGCCCCGCGTGGCTGCGCCTGTCCCGACCTGTTGCCAGCACCGTGGCCATGGCCGTGGCTGTCGCCGTGGCGATCCTGCTGGGCGGCGGGCCGCTGTCCGCCGCCGACCTGAGCCTGTGCCGCGCCCTGCGGGAGCAACGGGCCGCGATGGCCAGCGAGGCCATGCAGGCCGAGCTCACCCTGGTCCAACGGCTGCGGGAGCAGATCTGTCCGCAGCTCAATCAGCAGGCCGAGGCCGCCCACGCCGGCGGGACGGCCGATCCGGCGATCGCGATCGACTACCAGGCCCTGCTCCACTGCCGCCATCGGGCCGAACAGCGACTGGAACAGCAGCGGCCGCTGCTTTACACCAACCGCCGCGGCTTTCGCTACTACACCGCCGCCGGAGCGCGGTTGGCGCGGCAGGCGGACGCCAAGGAGCTCACCCTCCAGCAGCAGGGGTGCGGAGCCAACCCCTGAGGGAGCGCTCCGACCGTCAACTCCCGTCCGCCTCGGCCTGGCGCTCCGCCAGCAGGGTGGTGACCATCAGATGCAGGGTCTGGCGGGTGCCGCCGGCGGCGCGCCAGCGATCCAGCCACTGCAGCAGCGGGGAGGGATCGGCGGTCGCCGCCGGATCAGGATCGGAGTGGATCCCGAGACGGGCCAGAAAGGCGCTGGCGTCATCGAGGCAGGACTCACCAGCGCCGAAGCCATCCAGCAAGGGATCCAGGGCGGCCTGCAGGGTTTCCAGATCGGCGGTGCTCAGGGCGGGCAATGGCTCAGACATCAACCATCCATGGGTGGCTGGGCGTTCCAGCATGGCGCGCCTGGCGGGAGGCAGCCGTGGCCAGATGGTGCACGGCATGGAGCACCACGCCCCAGAGTTCGGCCCCATCAGCGGCCGATTCGGCGTCGGCTAGGGGCAGGGGCGGACTGACCCCATCGCTGGCCAGCAGCCAAAGGCCGGCGCCGCGGCGCTGCAGACGGCGCAACAGAAAGGCTCCGTCATGAACCACAACCACCACCATCCCCGGCCGTGCCAGAACACTGCGATCGATCACCAGCAGATCGCCATCGACGATGCCATCACCGCGCATGGCGTCACCGCTGACGCGCATGAAGAACGTGGAGAGGGGGCGGGGGATGAGCTCCACGTTCAGATCGATACGCGACTCGATGTAATCGTCGGCGGGGCTGGGGAACCCGGCAGAGACCGCCTCGAGGGCGAGGGGACAGAGCAGCGGCGAGGGCGCCTCACGCCACGGCAGCGGCAAGCCCGGCGGCAGGGGAAACGACAAGGGCGGCCCGGCGCAACCCCGCCATGGTACATCCGTACTATGGCCAGCGATGGTCGGCGGCAGGCATCAGCCGCCAGGCCCCCGTGCCATCCAGCTCCAGCACCGTGTCGTGATACTCCTTCAGCGTCGGCCGATGCCCCACGCTCACCACCGCGATCTCCCGTTCCACCAGCAGCTCATACAGCGCCTTCTCCGTGGTCACATCCAGGGCGCTGGTCGCCTCATCCAGCACCACGAAACGCGGACCGTTCAGCAGCAGGCGCGCA
>CAIOCZ010000026.1 GCA_903856805.1 uncultured cyanobacterium
GGGGATCGTGCCCCCATCGGCGTCGAGAAAGAGGGGATCGCCCGCCACCATCGGGCGCCAGTCGCGGTCCTGGCGCAACGGATGCAACGTCGCCGCCGCATCGCCATCCGGATGGCGGGGCAGATCCAGGCTGAGCAGGTGGCGATGCACCACCAACGGCCGGGGCTGGGGCAGGCGACCCTCGCGGGCGGCGGCGAGCAGGGCCAACCCGGCCTCCAGGGCCAGCTGGGTCTGGCGGGCCACGGCGGCCCTCACCACCCCCTGGGGCACGGGCCCCACCTCCACCACCAAGCCGCAGGGCCAGCGCTCAGCCAAGTAGCCCCGCTGACGGGCATCGCCTTCATGGAGGTAGATCGGCAATCCCAACCGCGCCTGCACCGCCGCCGCCAGGGCCAGGTCGGCGGGACGGCGGCCGTAAACCACCAGGCAGTTCCCCATGGCCGCAGTGGTGCTGTGCAAATCGATCGCCACCAGGGCCGGCCGCTCCCCCCCAGGACCATGGCGGGCCAACAGCTGCCGCGCCCGCTCCACCTCCCGCTCGCGGCGGGAAGGGTCGGCCAGCAGGGTCGGCTCAAAGCTGCGGTTGAGGTCGTGATCGAGGTAGCGACGGCCGGCGGCCCTGGCCTCGGGGTTGCCCACCACCAGCTCCAGCGCCAGCCCATGGCGGGCCAGGCGGCCGGGATGGCGCTGCCAGTGGTCCAGCAGCCAGGGGCCATTGAGCTCATTGCCATGGGTCCCGGCCACCACCAGCACCGATCCCTGTTGCTCCAGCTCCACCATGGCCCGCCTGCGAGGGCCCCAGCCTGGCGCAAAGTAACGAGCAGCGACTGTTCCGCCGATGGCCCCCCCCGCTGTCCTGGTCCGCACGGCCCGGAACGTCTGGCACTGGCAATGGCGGCAGCTGATGGGGGGCCTGGGCCCCGCCGATGACCAGGGCCGCTATCGCCGCCCGGCCGGGGCCTTCACCGCCCTGCCGCCCCTGCCGGAGGACGCCGCCACCCGGGCTGGCCATGTGCTGATCGTGGGCCGCAGCTGCCCCTGGGCCCATCGCGCCTGGCTGGTATGGACCCTGCGCCAGCTGGCCGGCAGCATCGACCTGCTGGTGGTGGAGCCGGATCCGGCGGCGGGCCGCTGGCGTTTCGTCGAGCCATTCGAGGGCTGCGCCACCCTCGCCGAGCTCTACCGCCGCAGCGGCGCCGCCCGCAGCAGCCGCGCCACGGTGCCCGCCCTGTGGTCCCGCAGCCAGGGGCGCATCCTGGTGAACGAGAGCGCCCGGCTGATCGAGCTGCTCGATCTCTGGCCCGCCCGGGACACCGCTCCCCAGCTCAATCCCGAAGCGGAGCGCACCACGATCAACGCCTGGCGGGACCGGCTCCAACATGCAGTCAACGATGGGGTGTATCGCTGTGGCTTCGCCCGAACCCAGGCCGCCTACAACGAAGCCGAATCAGAGCTGTTCACGACCCTGGAGGCGGTGGAGGCCTCCCTGGCCACCACCAGCCAGGCCTGGCTGGGCGGTGGCGACAGCCCCAGCCTGGCGGACGTGGTGCTGTTTCCCACCCTGATCCGCTGGGAGATGGTCTACGCCCCCCTGTTCGGCTGCAGCCGCCTACCGCTCTGGCAGCTGCCAGCCCTCTGGCGCTGGCGCGCCCGCTTCCATGGGCTGGCGGGGGTGGCCGCCAGCTGTAATGCGGACGCCTGGCGAAGCGACTATTTCGGGGCCCTGTTTCCGCTGCACCCCTCCGGCATCGTTCCCGCCGGCCCGGACCTGTCCACACTGGTCACAACCCCGCCGCTCCCCTCCCCGCCGCCCCCATGAGCTCCTCCCCCGCCAGCGCCGGCTCCAACGCCCACCGCCCGGCTCCGGCCGATCCTGAATTCGAGGGCATGTTCGGGTCTTACACGATCACCGCCCGAGACCGAAAGGAGGTGCTGGCCTATCGACTGGCCCTCCTGGCCGTGGCCATGGGCCAACTGGGGCTGCTGCTGCAGTGGTCACAACTGGGGCCAGCGCTGGCGTGGCCATGGCTGCTGGTGATGGCCGCGGGGCTGGGGCTGGCCCTGCGCTGGATTCACATCTATCTGGTGCCCCTGCACCGTGCGCTGCAGCTGTTCTGGCTCCTGGGCTGCCTGGGGGGCCTGGGGCTGGCCCTGCGGGTGGGACCGGCCGAGCTGCTGCCCACCCTGGGCCGCCAGCCGCTCTGGATCCTGGCGGTGGGTCCCTACTTCGCGGCCCTGGCGGGAGTGGGCTTCAAGGAATTCTTCTGTTTCCGGCGGCCCGAGGCGATCGGCGTGACCCTGATCCTGCCGCTGGCCCTGCTGGGTCGGATGGGCGGCCTGCTGGCCCCAGGCGCCACGCTTCAGCTGCTGGCCCTGGAGAGCCTGTTGCTCCTGGTGCTCTGCCTGCGCAAGTTCCCGATGGCCGCCGCCGCCGACATCGGCGATAAGAGCGTGTTCGCCCATCTGGAACGGCAACGCCAGGCCACCGGCGCTGGCCTGGCGTCATGAGCCTGATCAGCCTGGTGGGTGCGGGCAAGGACTTCGGCCTGCGCACCCTGTTCGCCGATCTGCACCTGCACGTGGGCGAACGGGATCGCCTCGGCCTGATCGGCCCCAACGGCGCCGGCAAAAGCACCCTGCTGAGGGTGCTGGCCGGACGGGAATCCCTCGATCAGGGGGAACGGCGCTGCTCCACGAAAACCAGCGTGGTGCTCCTGGATCAGGAACCGGCGCTGGATCCACAGCTCACGATCCTTGAGCAGGTGTTCGCCGGTGGCGGCGAACGGATGGTGCTGCTGCAACGCCATGAGCAGCTCAGCCAGGCCCTGGCGGCCACCCCGGAGGATGACCAGCTGCTGGCCCAGCTCAATGGCCTGCATCAGGCGATGGAGGCCTGCAACGCCTGGAGCCTGGAGCAGCAATGCCGGGAGGTGCTGGAACGGCTCGGCATCGACGATCTGCAGCGCCGCATCGGCGAACTCTCCGGCGGCAACCGGCGCCGGGTGGCCCTGGCGGCGGCGCTGGTGGCCGCCCCGGACCTGCTGCTGCTGGATGAACCAACCAACCACCTCGATGCCGATGGGGTGGAGTGGCTGCAGAGCTACCTGGAGCGCTTTCCGGGAGCCCTGGTGCTGGTCACCCACGATCGCTATCTGCTCGATCGGGTGACGCGGCGGATCGTGGCGGTGGAACGCGGCGAGGCCCGCCCCTACGAGGGCAACTACGCCACCTACCTGACCCATCGCGCCGAGGAGGAGGCCTCCGAGGTGGCCAGTGCCGCCAAGTTTCGGGGCGCCCTGCGGCGCGAACTGGCCTGGATGCGGCAGGGGCCGAAGGCGCGCAGCACCAAACAGAAGGCTCGGCTGCAGCGGATTGCCGCCATGCAGGAGGCACCGCTGCGGCAGGCCCGCGCCGGCGTGAGTATGGCCAGCACCGCGCGGCGGATCGGCAAGCAGGCCATCACCGCCGAAAATCTGTGTGTGCAGGCCGGCGCCGATGGCCAGGGGCGGGAGCTGCTACGCCACTTCAGCTACGACTTCAGCCCGGAGGATCGGGTGGGCATCATCGGCCCCAATGGCGCCGGCAAGAGTTCCCTCCTGGAGGTGATCGCCGGCCGCCGAGCTCCCAGCGGCGGCACGGTGGAGCTGGGGGCCACGGTGAAACTGGCCTACTTCGATCAGCACAGCGAGGTGCTGCTGGCACGCCAGGGGGAACGCAAGGTGATCGATGTGGTGCAGGACGCCGCCAGCCGGGTGAGCGTTGACGGCGAGGAGTTGAGCGCCTCCCAGCTGCTGGAGCGGTTTCTGTTTCCTCCAGCCCAGCAGCATCAACCGGTGTCCCGGCTGTCGGGGGGGGAGCGACGGCGGTTGCACCTGTGCCGGCTGCTGATCGAGGCGCCCAATGTGCTGCTGCTCGATGAGCCCACCAACGACCTCGATGTGCACACCCTGAGCGTGCTCGAGGATTTCCTCGATGACTTCCGCGGCTGTGTGGTGGTGGTCTCCCACGACCGCTGGTTCCTGGACCGCACCGTGGATCGGCTGTTCAGCTTCGAGAACGGCGAACTGGAGCGCTTCGAGGGCAACTACAGCAGCTACCTGGACCGTCGCAACCAGCGCCTGGCGGCGGCCAGTCAGGCGGCCAGTCAGGCGGCCAGTGAGGCGGCCGCCGCAGCCCCGACCCGGACACGCCCGAGCGCCCCTCGGCGCCGCAGTTTCAAGGAGAACCGCGAACTGGAAACCATCGAGCGCGACCTGCCCCGCTGGGAGGCGGAGCGGCTGGCGCTGGAACAGCGACTGGCCACGCCCACCAGTGGCGACTATGGCCAGCTGGAGGCCCTCACCATGGAACTGGCGGCCCTGATCGAGCGGATCGGTACGGCCGAGGAACGCTGGCTGCTGCTCAGTGAACTGCCGATCTGAACGGCCGATCTGAAGGGCCGGTCTGAAGGGCCCCTCCTGCCGTTGGTCAGGGATGGACAGATCAGCAGCAGCGCACAGGGTGCGTCAACTCCCAACCGCACCCGTAAGGTGTCAGCGGTGAATTCCGGCTGGTGGCAGCCGGTCATTACATGAAAACCATCGACGAGCACATCGAGAAGGACAAGGCCGAGATCGAGAACGCCCGTGCCACCGGCAACGATGGCAAAGTCCGCCATCTCGAGGAGGAGCTCAAGGGTCTGGAGGAGTACAAGGAGCACCACCCCGAGGACAGCCACGATCCCTCCCCCCTGGAGGTGTATTGCGACCTCAATCCCGATGCCGTCGAGTGCCGGGTCTACGACGACTGAGGCTGAAGTCCCAAAACTGGGGATCGGTCAGCCGATTCCCAGTTCCGCCCACACCGCGCCCAAGAGCACATCTAACCCCTTCACGGCGGCGGCAGAGATCGCCAACGGTGGCCTCGATAAGCCAAGGCTGTTGCCGTGTTCGGTCAACTGCACCATCAAGATGTGCAGTTCTTCCGGTCGCAACAGTTCAATTTTATTAAGCACCAGGAGCCGGGGCCGTTCATCCAGGCCATGGCCGTAGGCACGCAGCTCCGTCTCCACCACCTGCAGATCCGTCAGCACATCGTCGGCGGCGGCATCCACCAGGTGGAGCAGCAGCCGCGTGCGCTCAATATGGCGTAAAAAATCATGGCCGAGGCCGGCCCCACGGGCCGCTCCGGCGATCAGTCCAGGGATATCCGCAAACACCGTGCCATCGCCGCTGGGGCGGCGAACCACCCCCAGGTTGGGCACCAAGGTGGTGAAGGGATAGTCGGCGATCTTGGGGCGAGCCGCGGAGAGCACCGCAATCAAAGTGCTCTTGCCGGCGTTCGGCAGGCCGATGATCCCCACCTCCGCCAGCAGCTTCAGCTCCAGCTGCAAGAGCCAGTCTTCCCCCTCCTTGCCCTCGGTGAACTTCTCCGGCGCCCGGTTGCGGTTGCTGAGGTAGTGGGCGTTGCCGAGGCCGCCCCGACCGCCGGCGGCCACCAGCAGCTCCTGGCCGGGCTCGGTGAGATCCCCCAGCAGGATGGTGGTGCGGGCATCGCGCACCTCGGTGCCACAGGGCACCTTGATCAGCAGGGGATCCCCACTGGCGCCGGTGCAGCGGTTCGGCCCGCCGCGGCGGCCATCGATGGCCTCAAACAGCCGGCGATACTTGAAATCCAGCAGGGTCTGCAGGTTGGGGTCCGCCTGAAGCACCACATCGCCACCGCGCCCCCCATCCCCGCCGGAGGGACCGCCCGCCGGCACATATTTCTCGCGACGGAAGGCGACGATGCCGTCGCCGCCCCGGCCGCCGCGCACCGCGATGCGGGCCTGATCGATGAACTGCATTGGAGCAACCCTAGGATCCGACGGTTGCAGGGCCCGATTGGCTGCCGTTCGCTTCCAGCAGGTCGCCAAGACCTATCCCGGCCGGCGCGGCGGACCGCCGGTGCCGGTGTTGCAGCAGCTGGATCTGGCGATTGACGACGGCGAATTCCTGGTGCTGGTGGGCCCATCGGGCTGCGGCAAGAGCACCCTGCTGCGGCTGCTCGCCGGCCTGGAAACCCCCAGCTCCGGCGAAATTTTTGTGGGCAACCGCCCCGTGAGCGGGCTGCGGCCCTCCCAGCGGGATGTGGCGATGGTGTTTCAGAGCTACGCCCTCTATCCCCACCTGAGCGTGGCCGACAACCTCAGCTTCGGGCTGCGCCGCAGCCAGCCGCGGCCGCCGCTCCAACAGCTCCAGGACAGCCTGCATCGCAGCACCCGCGCCCTGCCCCCCGCCCTGCGGGTGCCCTCCCGCCGGGAGGAACGGCTGAGCCAGCGGGTGCGGGAGGTGGCCACGATGCTGGAGCTCGAACCCCTGCTGGAGCGGCGCCCCAAGGAACTCTCCGGCGGCCAGAAGCAGCGGGTGGCCCTGGGCCGGGCGATCGCCCGCCAGCCGGCGGTGTTCCTGATGGACGAACCGCTCAGCAACCTGGACGCCAAGCTGCGCACCGGCACCCGCACCCAGATCGTGGAACTGCAGCGGCGGCTCGGCACCACCACCCTCTACGTCACCCACGACCAGGTGGAGGCGATGACGATGGGCCATCGCATCGCCGTGCTCAATGGCGGCTGGCTGCAACAGCTGGGCACCCCCATGGAGCTCTATCAATCCCCGGCCAATCTGTTTGTGGCCCAGTTCATCGGCAGCCCGCCAATGAACCTGCTGCCGGTGGAGGTGGCCGGTGTGGAGCATGTGGTGCTGGCGGGCAAACGCTTCCCGGTGGAGGGGCCCATGTTGGCGGCCCTCGCGGGCCGCAACGGCCATCAGCTCACCGGCGGCCTGAGGCCGGAACATCTGCGGCTGGCCCCCGCCGCCAACCGCAATCTGGCGGCGGAGGTGATGCACCTGGAGGCGCTTGGCAACGAACAACTGCTCACCTGCCGGCTCAAGGAGGGCAGCCAACTGGTGGTGGTGCGTAGCGGCCCGGACCAGAGCGCCACGGCCGGACAAACCGTGCACCTGGAGGTGGATCCCGCCGGCTGGCGCCTGTTCGATAGCGGCGGCGACGCCCTGAACCCGCCAGCCCAGGGGCCCCGGTCGCGGCCCGAGCTGCGGTTGCCGGTGCTCTAAGGGGGGGCCCAGTCCCGGCTCAGAACAGCGCCATCGCGCTGATCTTGGCGCGTTTGTCGGCGGAGAGGCCCTCCAACTCCTCGGGCTCCACCAGCCCCTCCTTGACGAAGGCGGCGAACACAAACAGCAGGCCCGAGATCTGGAACGCCTGCCGCCCCTCGATTCCATGGCGACGGATGCTGAGGAAATCATGGAGCTGCCAGATGTCCTCGGAGCTCTGCAGGTCCTCGGTCCTGGTGCGCAGGGTGAGGATGAGGTCCTCCAGTTCCCGGGCCCGGGCGCGCTCGAACACGGTTCGGGCCAGCCCCTGCTCCTCGAGCGTCCAGCCCGTCAGCTCGCTCTCCATGTCCCCCTCTGCAGCATCTGGTTCAGGACCCTATCGGGTGACCACGGGCGGCGGGGAGGCGATACCAGGGCCGTTGCGGAGCGTCGTGGTGGTGCCAGTGGTCGCCGAAGTGATAACAGGCGAGGAACGATAGCCAGGGCGGTAGGGACAGGCTGAGGGCGTGATGGCCATCGGCCCCAGCGGCACTCCCCCCCCGGTGGGGCAAATAGGTGCCCACCACAAACAACTGCAGCGAGCTGAGCAGCAGCGGCAGGCTCCAGAACAGCAGCAGATTGGCCAGGGGGTGCGGCGTGATCCGCCCGAGCAGCAGCCCAGCCACCAGCCAGCACCCCAGCAGGCGCGCCAGCGTGACCGGGGTGAGGTAGTGCGCCATGAACCGCAGATACCAGGCCACCGCCCCCCGCTCGCCGTCCGCGTGAAAGTCGGGATCCAGCGCACTGGTGGGGGCGCGGTGATGGAGGTGGTGGTTACGGCGGCAATCCTCCCAGGGGAGACAGGCGTAGCAGGCCAACGCCATCGCCCCCAGCCGATCATTCCAGCGGGGGCTCCCCGGCAGCAGCGTTCCGTGCATGGCGTCGTGGGCCACGATGAACAGCCCCGTCTGCAGAAACGCCCGCGTCAGCATCGCCACCACCAGCCAAGCCGGCGGCAGGGAGGCGCCATCGAGGGGAAGCAGCAGCAGGCTGGCCGCCCAGGCGATCACAATCGGTCCCGACCAACCCAACTGCCGCAAGGGGCCCAGCCCCGAAGGGCCACCCCCGAAGGGGCCACCCCCGAAGGGGCCAGCCCCAGAGGACCCGATCAACGGCCGAATTTCAACAGTTCCGCCGCCGAAGCCAGCAGATCAATGGCCACGAAGTAGATCTTGCCCTCCGGATCCAGCAGGAACCGCCAGGCCACATTCATGCCCACGCCGGCTCCAAACCAGGGGGTCTGCACCTTGCCGGTCACCTTGATCTGGGTGAAGCCCCCATCGGAGGGTTCGATCACCCCGCGATCGGGCAGCAGCTTGAGGTTCTGACAGTCTTCGCGGAAAAACCGCAGGATCGGCTCACGCCCCACGATCGGCCGTTGAAAGGGCGGTTGCAGGGCGCCGTCAGGAAGAAACAGCTCGATCAGCTGGTCGAAGTCGTTGGCATTGAGCAGGTTCATGTAGTTCACCACCGTGGCGTTGTCGACGCCTTCGATGACGACGCTGGTGCGCTGCTCCGGGGCTGTGGGGAGCACCACAGGCTCACTCACCCGCTCCAGAGCGTCGGACTTGCCGGGATCAAAGCCCATGTCCACCACGAAGTTGCGCAGCACCGTGATCTGCTGGCCCTTGTCGATCGTCTTGAGCGACGTGAGCACCGAGGCGGCGTTGGCGGAGAGCTGGTAGCCAGCGGGGATCGGGGCGACGTGGCCCTCGTCCATCCACACGCCCAGCTGATACCAGAAGCCAAGCTTGATATTCACCGACCAGGAGGCATACCAGCGGCTGATCTCCGTGTCGGAGCGGTTGGCCAGGTCACACATCACCTGGCTCTGATCGGCGAAGGTCATGGCCCGGATGCGGGTCAGCACCGGCTCGGCAAACTGCATCCGCGCCGCGCCGGGGGCGGCGACGGTGATCGTCTTCCCCATCTCGAGGTAGGCGAACCAGATCAGGGCCAGTTGGTCTTCAGCACTGAGCAGGTTGAACCTGGCCGTGAGGGCCGGCACCACATCGGCCGACGCCGTTTCCGGAAAGATCCGCGTCGCTCGATCAAGGGTAAACATTGGGTCCGAGTCAATAGAACCGTAACAAATCTAAAGCATCCCCGCTCGGATGTTTCGTGCGGGAATCCCGCAGAGGTGCCGCAGATCCGTGCGGCACACCCTGGGCCGTCCCGCCGCGCCACCCTGGCGCCGCCGCCGGCCACGGCCTGGGGAGAGCCTTGAGGCTGCTGCACAGCCGCGATTTCCCGCTCGCGCTGGGCGACGTGCTGCATCCTGACGGGCTCCGAGAGCAGGCCGGCATCAGCCCGCCCAGATCTCCTCAAGATCCACTCCCAGCTCCGCCGGAATCAGCAACCAGCCGAGGCGGACGCCATTGCGCTGGCAGGCCGTCATCTTGCGGCGAAGGCGATGAGGCCGCGGGGGCCTTCGTCGCTGGAGCAACAAGGGGGGTCACGTCAACTCCACCTCCGCGTCCCGCAGAGCACGATGGGCCCATCGGGATGTCATTCCCACTGCACTTCAAGCTGGCATCCATGACGCAGGCTTCGTTGCATCACGTCCACGGCATTCCAAGGGTGCTGTCAGCCTCCGACTCCCCGACACCCTGGAACAACAGCGCAGGGAGGAAGGGCGCCTCAGTGGCCAACCGCGCTCCCAGCTGATGCGCGAGGCCTTGGAAACCCTGCTGTCCCAGCGGCGGGATGGACGGGCGCAAGCGGCCCTGAGGTTGGAGTGACCGGGAGATCAGCCAGGATCCAGCCGCCCCGACAGGGACGTCTAAACTGACGGCTAAACGCCCGGCATCTGATGGCTTGCCAGCCCCCTCGCCAGGATCTGCGCCGCTGGGGGAATTCCCTCGGGGTGCGCCTGCCCGCCGCCATCGCCCGGGAGGCCCGGCTTCACGACAACCAGACCGTGGAACTCAAGGTGGTGGCCGATGGGGTGCTGATCCGGCCCGTCCAGCCCCGCCTCTCCCTGGCGGAGCGACTGGCGATCTACACGCCCATGGAAGGCGAGGCCACCGAAGCGATGGCCTGGGATCCCATCGGCACCGAGGTGATCGAATGACCCCGCCCCGGCCCCCAGCCCCCTGGGTGCCGGATCGGGGTGAGGTGATCTGGATCGACCACAACCCCCAGGCCGGACGGGAGATGAAGGACCACCATCCCTTTCTGGTGCTCTCCACCGCCCCCTTCCATGCCTCGGTGGGACTGGTGGTGGGATGCGCCATGACCTCGGCGGCCTACAACCGCGGCTCCTCCCTGGCGGTGGATCTGGGGCCGATTCCAGAGCGGCCAGAAGCCCACAGCTTTGTGCTCTGCCACCAGATCAAGTCCTTCGATTGGAAGGCCCGGGGGGCCCGGCCCCATCCCATGGGCTCCCTCAGCGACGACAGGCTGGATCAGGTGCGGTCGATCGTGGGGCAGATCCTGGGGTTTGTGCTGTAGCGCGCCAGGTGCTCGCCGCACTTTCCAGTCTTGACGCCATCGCTGCTGCGCTGGCCTGAGCCTGAGCTGGTGCTGAGCCAGGTGTGCGCCTGGGCGGCCCAGGTGGCGACGGAGCATCCGGGCCTGGAGCGGGTGGGCCTGGCCCCTGGCGGAGCTGCCGCTCAGCTGCGATGCCCTGGTGCTCACGCCCACCGAACACGCCAAGCTGCTGGCCAGCGGCTCAGCCATGGCCGCCGCCCTGCAACGGGACAGCCGCTGGTTGTGGCACAGGTAGCGATCAGGCGCTTGGCGCAGCACGCCACCCGGGACGAGAAACCACAGCAGGTTATTCGGCAGAGAAGGGTGAGCGGTGGCCAGGAGTAAACGGCGCCGGAAGGCTGCGACACCGATTGGCCCACCAAACCGACAAAAGATTAGCACTTGTGCCAATTACCGCACCGGCACAAGAAAGAAGGCAATATTCAGGGGGGGGCAAAATAGTCGCACATTTGCATGGAATAGCCATGGAACTGGTTTCTCTATTAAAGCATTGCAAACGCCTTGTTCCAATGCTGGCAGCATCCACCGCCTTGCTGTTAAGCCAAGGCGAGGCAAAAGCCTTGAATCTCAAAACGTTTGACTTGCAATGGTCTCCGCAACCCGGCAGCCAAGGCGCAATCAACGGAAAGATAACGCTAGACCTTGACTCCATTTCGCTGCCAACAGGTTTCAGTGTCCCATTCCCTGGCTGGGCCACTGATCTATCCGTGGTGGTATCGGGGACTGGGGGCAACAATGGGACGTTTGTGCAATCCGATTTTGATTCCTGGGTATTTGATAACAACGGCATTTCATTTGACTTCAGTCAAGATTTGATTGGCCAGGGAGGCTGGGGAACGCCGTCTTGCGGCTTCCAGAGCGGTGGACCATGCGACTTCAATCTGTTTTCAGGAGTAGGCCCAAATGGAACCGACTATTTTCAGCTAACTAGCGGTCCTGATTCTTTCGTTCTTTCAAAATTCGCTCCAGCCGGTGCTCCGGTTCCGGGTCCAATGCCCGTGCTCGGAGCAGTAGCGGCCTTCGGCTGGAGCCGTCGCCTCCGCAAGCGCATTTCCTCTCCTTTGAGCACACCGCACCAGGCCTGAATACAGCCCTGATTCCCCTCCCGGCCCTGCCATCGGCGGGGCTTTTTTCTGGCCGACGGAAGCGGCGATTCCTGCTCTGCGCGCTTGCCCCTGAGTTCTGCCATGCCCCCCAGCTCCGATTCATCTCGCTCCGGCACTGCCGTGCTCCTCTCCGCCCCAGGCCTGAGCGTGGTGGCGCTGGTGCTTTTCGTGCTTTTCGCCTCCCTGGTGGCTGCAGCCCTATTCCCCCTGCTGCTGCTCGATCCCGCCTGGCAGTTACGCCTGGCAGCCGCCCTGATCAACAGCGCCGCCTTCCCCCTGCTCGGCCTGGCCCTGCTCCAGATCGCCGCCGAGCTGGGGCCCCATGATCCGCTGCTGAAAAACCGCGCCCGCCTCTGCAGCCGGCTAGCCGTGGCCGCCGCCCTCGGCTTCCTGCTGCTTCTCCCCCTGCAGACCATCGCTGGCCTGCAGACGATTCGCACGGTCAACAACGCCCAGGCCTCTCGCATCCAGGGCGCCGAGGCCAAGCTCAAGGCCCTGCGCCAGGCCGTCCGCGGCGCCGCCAGCAATGCCGAGCTCAGCCAGCAGCTCCAAAAACTCCAGGGGCCCGTGCTCCGCCCCGCCGACATCTCCCAGCCCATGCCCCTGCTCAAAGCCCAGGTGGCTGCCGTGCTCGATCAGGCCGCCCTGCAGATCAGCCGCGAGCGGGAAGCCAGCCAGCCCCGCACACCCCTGCTCCTGCTGCCCGAGCTGCTCCGCAATGCCCTCGCCAGCCTGGCGCTGGCCCTCGGCTTTGCCGCCCTGGCGGTGCGGCCGGGTTCAGAGCGTTCCCTGCTCCAGGAGCTGCAGAGCTCATGGCGGCGTTCCAGGTTCGGCGGCTCCGGTCGGCGCGTCAGCAACGCCGATGGCGATTACCTCCGCGAGCTGGGTCGCGCGGATCGCGACTCCTGAGGCGACATGATGCGCTGATGCTAAGATGCGGTCAGACTGAGGCTGGCGATGCGAACTACGCTGGACATCGAGGACGATGTGTTGGCCGCCGCCAAGGAGTTGGCTCGTCGACAAGGCGTCTCCGCAGGACAAGTGGTTTCGAGACTGTTGCGCTCTGCCCTCACCGGTGAGGCACCAGCCCAGCGCTCAGATGCTGCGGTTGTGGCCGGATTCCGTCCCTTTGCGGCCAACAATCAACGCCTCGTGAGTAACGAACAAATCGATCAGTTGCGCGATCTCGAAGGCATCTGATGCGGGCCCTTCTGGATGTGAATGTGATCATCGCCCTCCTCGACAATGGGCACGTGATGCATGCATCCGCCTGCACCTGGCTGGAGCGACATCTCGACCAGGGCTGGGCCACCTGTCCGCTCACCCAAACCGGAGTGGTGCGGATCATGGCGCAGCCCGCCTATCCCAATACTCAGCCGGCCCAGCAGGTGGCGGCCCGCCTGGCGGAGGCCTGCGACCATCCCAGCCATGCGTTCTGGCCCCAACAGATCAGCCTGCTTCAGGAGGGTCTGATTCGCTGGGAGCGAATCCTCGGTGCCCGTCAGATCACCGATGCCTATCTGCTGGCACTGGCCGTGGCCCATAGCGGCCGGCTGGTGAGCTTTGATCAACGAATTGAGCCCCAGCAGGTGCCCGGTGCCACAGCGAGCCATCTCTGTGTAATCCGCTGCTGATGGCTCCGATTCCGGCGAGGAGGCCGCCGCCCTCGGGTTTCTGCTCCTGCTCCCCCTGCAGACCGTGGCGGGCCTGCAGACAAGTCGCTCACTGAACACCGCCCAGGCCGCCCGCCTCCAGGGCGCTGAGGCCAAACTCAAGGCCCTGCGCCAGGCCGTGGCCGGGGCCGCCAGCAACGCCGCTCTCAACCAGCAGCTCCAACAACTCCAGGGCCCGGTGCTCGGTCCCGCCGACATCGCCCAGCCCCTGCCCCTGCTCAAGGCCCAGGTGGCTGCCGTGCTCGATCAGGCCGCCCTGCAGATCAGCCGCGAGCGCGAGGCCAGCCAGCCCCGCACCCCCCTGCTGCTGCTGCCCGAGCTGCTCCGCAATGCCCTCGTCTCCCTCGCCATGGCCTTGGGCTTTGCGGCCCTGGCCCAACGCTCCGGTTCCGATCTCTCGCTCCTGCAGGAGCTGCGGAGCCATGGGCAGCGCCTCCAGTTGCGCCGCTCCACCCGCCGTCCCACCACCTCCGACGAGGACTACCTCCGCCAACTCTCGGAGGACGGTGCGCAGGAGTGAGCGGGAGGGTCAACCTCGGCGGGTCGTGCCCGGAAGAGCCGCAAGGCTGACCCGGGTCCATTGCCGTGGTCCTGGCCTGGCCACCCCCGTCACTTCACCCACACCACACTGCAGCCCGGCCCGCCGTCGCCGCGCTCGGCATCGACCACCCGCTCCACGTAGGGCACCGTGGCCAGCCACTCCCGCAGGCCCCGCTTGAGCTTGCCGGTGCCGATGCCGTGGATCACCCACACCGGCCCGTTGGCGCCCCGCAGCTGCTCCTCCACCGCCGCCTCCGCCTCGTGCACCCGCAGGCCCCGCACATCCACGGTGTTGCGCTCCGTGCGCACCTCGGCGCCGCGGCCGCCGACACCCCGGCTGCCCCGCACCTGCACCCGCGGCGGTTCCGGCGGCGCCGGCTTCTCCCCATTGAGGCCCTCGATCGCCGCCAGCGCCACAGTGCTGCGCAGCACACCGCACCGCACCGTGAGTTCCAGGCCATCGGCGGAGATCGTGAGCACCTCGGCGGCCTTGCCGAGGGCCAGCAGCCGCACCCGCTCCCCCACCGCCGGCCGCCAGCCGCCATGGTCGCGCCGCTCGGCCTCGGGGCGGTGCTGCGCCTCCAGCCGCTTCAGCCGCTGCCCCGCCTGCCGGGCCGTTTCACCGGCCTGGCGCCCATCGGCCACCGCCACGCTGCCGGCCTGGCGCAGGCGCCGGATCAGGCGCCGCACTTCCCCCTGCCCCTGACGGATCGAGCGCTCCAGCTCCTGCCGCTTCTGCTCCTGCTGCTCCGCCCCCTGCTCCTTCTGCTGCTGCCATCGCTGCAGCAGCTCCTCATGCAACAGCTCCGTGCGGGCCAGCATCACCGCCGCCGCCTCCGCTGCCTCCTGCTGCCGGAGCCGCTGCTGCTCCAGTCCCTCGATCACCCGATTCACATCCCCATCGCCACCGGGCTCCAGCTGCTCGGCGGCGGCGGCCACCACCGCCGGCTCCAATCCCAGACGGGTGGCGATCGCCAACGCATTGCTGCGGCCGGGGATGCCCCACTGCAGCCGGTAGGTGGGCGAGAGGGTCTCCACGTCGAAGGCCACCGAGGCGTTCTCGAAGCGAGGGTCGGTGTACTTGAGCGCCTTCAGCTCCCCGAAGTGGGTGGTGGCCACGGTGAGCCGGGCCCGATCGGCCAGGTGCTTGAGCAGGGCCGCCGCCAGGGCCGCCCCCTCGGTGGGATCGGTGCCGGCCCCCACCTCATCCAGCAGCACCAGGCTGGCGTCAGCCGCCCCAGGCGCGTCCAGGGCCTCCAGGATGCGGGCAATGCGACGGATGTGGCCGCTGAAGGTGGAGAGGTTCTGCTGCAGCGACTGCTCATCGCCGATGTCGGCCAGCACCTGGGCACACCAGGGCAGCCGGGGGGTGCCACTGCAGGGCAGGAACAGGCCGGCGCGGGCCATCAGGACCGCCAACCCCAGGCTCTTGAGGGTCACGGTCTTGCCGCCGGTGTTGGGTCCGGTGATCGCCACCACCCGCAGCCCCGACCCCACCGCCACACTCACCGGCACCACCGGCCGGCCCCCGTCGCGTCGCTCCTGCCAGAGCAGCAGGGGATGGCGCAGATCCCGTAGCTCAAACGGGGCCCGGGGATCGGGGTCGAGCTCGGGGCGCACCGCCCCCAGCCAGGCGCCATAGCGGGCCCGGGCCAGGCCGGCGTCGAGGCGCACCAGCACCGATTGCAGATGATCCAAGGCGGCCGCCTCCGCCCCCACCAGGCCGCTGAGCTCCGCCAGGAGCGCCAGCTCAATCTCCCGCTCCCGGCCCTCCAGCTCCCGGATCCGGTTGCCCAGCGGGATCACCGCCTGGGGTTCCACGAACACCGTGCTGCCGGAGGCGGAGCTGTCGTGCACCAGGCCGCCCACCTGGCCCGCCGCACCGGCCTTCACCGCCAGCACCGGTCGGCCGTTGCGCTCGGACACCACCGTGTCCTGCAGGAGGGAACTCCAGCGCCGGATCAGCTCCTGCAGCCGCTCCCGGCGGTCGGCGCGGACGGACTGGAGCTGGCGGCGCAGTCCCTCAAGCGCGGGGCTGGCCCGATCCGCCACCCGCCCCCCGTCCTCCAGGGCGAAGTGGAGCCGCTGCTCCAGCTCCGGCAGCGTGCGCAGATCCACCACCCGAGCCGTGGTGACGGGGCGCAGCAGGGGGTCCTCGATCTGCCGCCGCAGCCGTCGCGCCGTGGCCAGGGTGGTGGCCACCGCCAGCAGGGCCTCACCACCGGCCCGGCCCCCCTTGGCGCAGAAGGCCACGGTGCCGGCGATGTCCGCTGCTCCACGAAAGCTCAGTCCCCCCTCCAGCAGGCCGTCGAGGCCCAGCAATTCGGTGGTTTCGGCCAGCAGGGCGCGGCTCGCCTCCCAGCTGGCCGGCAACGGCAGGGCCGCGCAATCGCGCTCCCCTGCCGCGGTGCTGGCAAAGCCCGCAAGCTGGGCGGCCAGCCGGGGCCACTCCAGCAGCTCCAGGGTTTCGCCCCGGATCGCCGGCTCCTGCCGCCGCTCCACCACCACCATCGCCGCCGTGTCACTCACCCGGCCGAACCGGGCTTGCCGATGGGTGGAGCGCCCACATTGGAGGGAATGCCCGCCGGGGGTTCGTAGAGGATCTCCAGCCAGTTGCCTTCAGGATCCTGCAGATAAAAGGAGGCGGTGCCGTCGCGGTGGTCATGCACCGGGCCCACCGGATAGCCGCTCGCCACCAGCTGGGCGTGCACCGCATCCACGGCGGCGCGGTCCGCGAAGTGAAAGGCGAAATGGGGGCCGGCGGCGGTGTAGTCGGGGCTGAGCAGGGCCACACCATCGCCGGTGAGGGGGGATTGCAGATAGGCCCAGTCGGGCGCATCCCAGGTGAGCTTGAGCCCCAGGGCCCCGTAGAAGGCCTTGGCCCGCTCCATGTCGGCCACCCGGAGGGCCACATGGCCAAGGCGATGGACAGAGGCCGGTGCCATGGCGGAGGGGATCACTGATTCCATTCTCGGCCAACGCCCCGTCAACGGTGGGTGGCACTCACCCCTGGCGCAGCCACTGGGCGGCATCGCAGGCGTGATAGGTGAGGATGAGATCGGCACCGGCCCGTTTGAAGCTGAGCAAGGTTTCCAGCACCACCGCCCGTTCGTCGATCCAGCCGCGCTCGGAAGCCGCCTTCACCATCGCGTATTCGCCGCTCACGTTATAAGCGGCAATCGGCAGATTGCTTTCCCCCCGCAGCCGATAAATGATGTCGAGATAGGCTAGGCCGGGCTTCACCATCAGGATGTCGGCACCTTCCGCCTCATCGAGTTGGGCTTCGGTGATGGCCTCCCGGCCATTGCCCGCATCCATCTGATAGGTGCTCTTGTCCTTGGGAATCGGCTTGCCGGCCGCGGCCCGCGGCGCCGAATCGAGGGCCTCCCGGAAGGGTCCGTAATAGGCGGAGGCGTATTTGGCGGTATAGCTGATGATGCCCACATGCTCGAAGTTTTCGGCATCGAGCGCCTCGCGGATGGCCCCCACCCGACCGTCCATCATGTCGCTGGGGC
Source organism: uncultured cyanobacterium (assembly GCA_903856805.1). Lineage (GTDB taxonomy): Bacteria > Cyanobacteriota > Cyanobacteriia > PCC-6307 > Cyanobiaceae > Cyanobium. The sequence goes on from CAIOCZ010000026.1 coordinate 17,457, forward strand.
CGATCAGGTCGGCGCCGGCCTGAGCCTGGGCCACCGCCTGCCGGCAGAGAATCGCCACCGTCTCATCGTTCAGCACCACCCCTTCGGCGCTCACGATGCCGTCATGGCCGTCGCAGGAATAGGGATCCAGGGCCACATCGGTCATGATCGTCATGCCGGGGTGGGTGTCCTTCAGGCGCCGGATCGCCCGGGGAATGAGGCCACCCTCGTTGAAACACTCGGCGCCATCTTCCGTTTTGAGACCATCGGCCACCTTCGGGAACAGCACCACAGCGCGGATGCCCAGATCCCAGGCCCGGCCCACCTCCTCCACCAACCCTTCCAGGCTCCAACGGCTGGCGCCGGGCATGGCGCCAATAGGCTCGTTGGTGGCCCCCTCATGCACGAACAGGGGGTAGATGAAGTCGGTGGGGCGGACGTGGTGCTCACGCACCAAGGCCCTCAGAGCCGGGGTGCGGCGCAGCCGGCGGGGGCGATAGCTGAGCTCCATGGGGGGGGTCGGGCTGGGCCGGATCCTACGGAAGGCCCCCGAAGCAGCGTTAGAGACGGGCGGCCGTGATCCAGTCCTGGCGTGGATCGGCGCTGCGGGCCTGCCGTAGGGCCTCCAGCAGCTGGCGCTCCTGCTCGCTGAGGGCATCGGGCAGGCGCAGGCTGGGGGTGAGCAGCAGGTCGCCGCGGCCCGAGGCCAGGGGCCAGCCCTTGCCCTTCAAGCGGAGACTGCGGCCCAGGCTCATGCCCGGCGGCACCTGCAGGGTGGCATCCCCATCGGGGGTGGCCACGCGCACATCCCCGCCGAGGGCCAATTCATCCAGGCTGAGGGGCAATTCGGCGCGGAGCTGGTCGCCATCCAGACGCCAGATCGGATGCTCCTGGAGCTTCAGGTTGAGATAGAGATCGCCGCGACGGCCGGTTCCGGGCTGGAGATTGCCCTTGCCCTTCAGCCGCAGCCGGCTGCCCGGCCGCACCCCGGCAGGAATCCGCACCTGCACCCGCTCCTCGTTCACCGCCAGGGTGCGTTCACACCCGCGGAACGCTTCGGAGAAGGTGAGGGTGAGGGTGGCCTCCGCATCGAGATCCACCGGCCCGCCCCGGGGGCCGGCCGCTCCCGAGAACCCTCCGCCGAAGCCGGCTGGAAAGCCCGAGCCGAACCCAAAGCCCCCGGGAGCCCCACTGAACCCCCCGCCGGCACCGCCACCAAAGCGCCCCAGCAGATCATTGATGAAGTCGTCGAAATTGCCATAACGACCGAAATCCACGTCCACACCGGGGCCCTGGCCGCCGCCGGTGCCGCCCATCTGGCTCCAGTACTGGCCGAATTGCTCGTAACGCCGGCGCTTATCGGGATCCGAGAGCACTTCATAGGCCTCGCTGATCTCCTTGAACCGGGCCTCCGCCCCCTCATCGCCGGGATTCACATCGGGGTGGTTCTGCCGGGCCAGCTTGCGAAAGGCACGCTTAATCGTGTCGGCATCAGCGCCGCGCTCGACCCCGAGCACCTTGAAGTAATCGCGGTACCCGTTGGCACTCATCGCGGCAGCATCCGTGAGATCGGTTCTTAACGCTGGGCCGGTGGAGGCCTCCTCATCATTCTTCCAGCCACTGGGGCCGGGGCGCAGGGGTCGTGAGGGGCGGAAGGCCGAACGGTGCACCAGCCCGCGAGGCCCGGGCGGCGAGCACGCCGTGCAGGACCCATACAGTGAGCCCACACCGGTGCTGATGGTCGTGGACAGGATGGCGATCAAGACAAGAGCGCTCAAGACAATGGCGATCAAGACAACGACGACAGCAGCGCCACCGCCGCCCCTGGCCCGTCCGCGCCGCCGCCTAGGCCTGCTGGCTTGGGGCCTCAGCTCCGTGACCCTGGCCCTCCTCGCCGGGGCGATGGGCGCCACCACCCCGGCCCGGGCCGAGGCAAATCCCCACGGCGGGGGTGGCGCGGAACAAACCGAGGTGATCAAACCCTCCACCAAGGAGCAACTGGCCCTGAGCGACCACCTCCGCCGCAGCGGCATCCAGTTCTATGGAGCCTGGTGGTGCCCGGCCTGTTTCAAGCAAAAAACCCTGTTCGGCAAAGAGGCCATCAGCCGCCTTCCCTACGTGGAATGTGACAAGGAGGACCGGGGCCGTCAACGCTGCATCGATGCCCAAGTGAAGGCCTTTCCCACTTGGGTGAAGGGCTCGTCTCGCCTGGTGGGGGTGCAATCGCTGGATGAGCTGAAACGCTGGAGCGGCTTTCCAGCCTCCCCTTAACGGAACGGCCGGCAAGACCAACCAACCCAAGCCAGCAAAAATGGCCTAACCCACCCCAATGGCACCCATGATGGGAGATTCATGCTGTTCAAGCCTCATGACTAGCCAGACTCGGATGTAGGGGGAGAAGGGTCGAGATGGTCAAGTCAAGCCAACGCAAGGAACCGCGTTATTCCGTTCCCGTGCATGGAATCGTGATCTCCGTGGAAGTTTTTGTGGACGACCAGCGCTATGTGGGGCAGCTCTGGGACGTGAGCCGGTCGGGAGCCTGCCTGCGCTTGTTCATGGCGGTCCCCATCGCCGTTAGGGCCCGGATCCGCATCCACGAACCCTCCGAGCGGATGGTGATTGAAACGAACGCCCAGCTGATCTGGATCAACCAGGTGATGGGGGCCTATTACCTGGGGATGTCCTTTGACCAGCCCATTGATCTGGCCTCCACCTTCCTGAGTCCACTCCTGCAGAACTTCGGCCGCTAAGGAATTCAGCCGGACAGAGATTCCACCGAAATTCGAGGGGGCCCTTCCAGGCCCCATGGGTCATTTGGGTGACAAGGCTGACCTCACCCCGTCTCCGTTAAGAGTGTCAGGCGGCCACAGGGGCGGCTTGACGGGAGAAACGAACGATGTTGTTCGCTGTTACGGGTTTGCTCTTACCGAGCAGGCTTCAGTCACCCTCCTGATGCCCCGTCGAAACCATTGCAGCCCCGCGCATCCACCGATCGAAACCAGGGAGGAGAGAACAATGGAGCTGAGCGGAATCGAACCGCTGTCCGAAACACTGGTGTGGATCACCTAGTCCGGCCGAAACCGGACTTTTGAATTGTGGCACCCTGGCCGCTTCCCTCGCCTCCCATCCCGGTGGGCATTCCCGAACCGGTTCCCCCGGCCCCGGGACCTGCCGGGCCGCTGCCGCCGCCTTGTCCTCCTTTCTGAGCGCCCTGCTGCTGACGGCCCTGGCGCTGCTGCTGCTGCACCTCCTCGCCGCCGCGGGCTGGTGGCTGTTCGATCGCCTGATGGACCCGATGCTGGAACGGAGCCGCGATGCCCTGCGCCAGGAGCAGCTGCTGCGCACCCTGAAGCACGGGGAACAGCTCAGGCAGCAGCAGGCCGCCGAACGGCGGCGACGGCGTCAAAGCCGACGGGTGCGGGATCTGGAGGGCCAGCTCCAGCAGCTCGTGCCGGAGGAGCTCGCCGCCTTCCGGCGGCTGTGCTGGGCTGAATTGGAGCTGCCGGCCCACAGCTCCTGGACGGCGGTGCGGCAGCAATGGCGGCGCAGCAGCCTGCGCTGGCATCCCGATCACGGCGGCGACAGCGCCACCTGGCTGCGCAAGCAGCGGGCCTACGACGCCCTCAAGGATCTGCGGGATCAACCCAGCGCCGAGGGCCCCAGCCAGCCCAGCCTCAGCGCCCCCAGGAGCCGGCGCGGCTGGCCCTGGCGGCGCTGAGCGAGATTCAACCGATCGATGCCCGCGCCACCATGGCCCTGGAGCCCAGCTTCGCCGCCATCGCCGTGGTGCCCCCCGGCCTGGAGGAACCGGCCGCCGCCGAGCTGGTGGCCCTGGGGGCCGAGGCGGTGCGGCCCCTGCGCCGCGCCGTGGCCCTGCGCACCACCCGCAGCGGCTTCTACCGCCTCCATCTCCAGGCCCGCCTGCCCTTCCGCCTGCTACGGGAACTGGCCCGCTTCCCCTGTCACAACCGGGAGGATCTCTACCGCGGGGTGCAGGAGGCCACCGACTGGGGCCGCTGGCTGCCGCCAGACCTGCGCTTCCGGGTGGAAGCCAGCGGCAGTACGGCGAGCCTCAGCCACAGCCACTACAGCGCCCTGCAGGTGAAGAACGCCGTGATCGACTGGCAGCGGCAGCATTTTGGCGCACGCTCCTCGGTGGATCTGGACTCCCCGGATCTGGTGCTGCATCTACACCTCAGTCCTGGCCGACCCGGTGGCGGGGGGGCGGAAGCCGTGCTCAGCCTGGACGGCAGCGGCACCAGCCTGCACCGTCGTGGCTATCGGGCCGCCCTGGGGCTGGCCCCCCTGAAGGAGAACCTGGCGGCCGGCCTGATCGCCCTCACCGGCTGGGATGGCACCGTCCCCCTGGCCGATCCCCTCTGCGGCTCCGGCACCCTGCTGATTGAAGCCGCCTGTGCCGCCCTGGGCCGCGCCCCGGGGCTGGACGGCGGCAGCCCCCGCCCCTTCAGCCTGCAGCACTGGGCGGATTTCGATGCCGACCAATGGCAAGAGGAAGTGAAGGCCGCCCGCGCCCTGGCCCGCGATCAGGGCGCCGATGGCCGCCCCCTGGCGCCGATCGTCGGGCTGGAGCAGGAGCCAAGCGTGCTGGCCCAGGCCCAGGCCAATGCCACGGCGGCGGGGGTGGCCCCCTGGCTCGACCTGCACGCGGGGGACGCCCGGGACTTCCTGCCGCCCCCGGGGCCAGGGCTGGTGGTCTGCAACCCGCCCTACGGCGCCCGCCTGGGGGAGCGCGACGCCCTGGAAGGGCTCTATGGCGACCTGGGCCGGATGCTCAAGGAGCGCTGCGGCGGCTGGACCCTCTGGCTGCTGAGTGGCAACCCGGAACTCACGGGCGCCCTGCGGATGAAGGCCAGCCGCCGGGTGGCCGTGAGCAATGGCGGCATCGACTGCCGCTGGTTGCGCTACGACATCCGCTAGGGGGAGCCGGGCCGCGCGATCAGAAGCGGCCCGTCAGGGCCCGGGTGGTGCGGGTCAGACCCGCCATGGTCTGGGGCAGATAGGGGCCCTTGAGCATCTGTCCGCCCAGGCGCAGGCACAGGGTGGCCAGCACGGCATCGATGGCGGTGATCGCCAGGCAGGCCTGGATCCAGCTCAGACCGAAATGGTCCCGCAACCAAAGCAGCAGCACCAGCTGCAGGGCGATGGTGGCCATCGAAGCCAGGCCCGCCCCCATCGCCAGGAACACCCCGGCACCAATCAGACGGCGCTTCTCCTTGTCGGCCTCCTGCAGCGCGATGCGCACATGGAGATCCATCACCGAGGTCATCAGGGCGGTCACCCGGATGAAGCCCTTCCCTGCGGCCCCATTCCCCTGGCGCTCCGGACTCATGCGGAGCGCCGTCCAGGCGAGAGCAGCAGACCAACGAGCAGACCAACGCCTGCCGCAATCCCGAGCGCCAGCAGGGGCCGTTCCCGCACCGGCTTCTCGATCCGGGGGCGCAGGGTGCTGTTGAGCTCATCCAGCAGGCTCTCCAGCTGCTCTTCCAAGGGGCGCAGGGTTTCCGCCACCTGGCCCGCCTGCTGGGTGGTCACCTGCAGCAGATCGAGCAGCTGCTGTTTCACGCCAGCGCTGGTGACGCCGGTCTGGCGACTGATCACCTCGACCACGTGATCGAAGCTGCCGCGGGTGGCCTCCAGGGTGTGGCGGGTGACCTCCGGCCATTGGCGCTGAATGCTGGGCAACAGGGCCTCAAAGCTCTCCTGAAAGACCCCCTTGAGTCCCTGGCCCGCCGACACCGCCGCCCTGGGCTGGTCCGCGGACGGCTGATCTGCCGATGACTGGTCGGCTGATGGAGGGGGCCCCTCGTCGAAGGCCTGGGGGGTAGGGGCGAAGGGGGCGGCCGCAGGGGCGCCGTTGCTGGTGCTGTCCTGGTCCATGGACGACGCGGTAGAGCTTTCGAACCAGCGTAGAGAGCGCTGGCAGGATCGTCAGCGATGGGCCCAGCCGGGGGCCCTAGCCAGGGGCCCGCGCCGTGGGGGCCTCCGCTCAGCCGCTGGCCCCCACGGCGCGGGCAATCAAAACAGTGAGCATCAGGATCGCCAACAGCACCTGCAGCGCCATGAACATCTTGGCGGGGCGGGAGACCAGGGCCTCGCTGGTGGGTCCGTAGGTGGAATTCACATTCAGGGAGATGAACAGATAATCAACCACGTGGGGAGGCGGGGGCGGCTGCCCATCGCGACCCGGCCAGACGAAGGCCCCGCCCGGCGTAGCCACGTCCAGAAAAATATAAATGAACATGAACACAACCACGCTTTCCATATACACGGCTGCCACGTCCCAGAGGGCCGTCAACCCCCCACCTTTCACCGCACTGGCCGTGCCCACCATCGACAGGACATTGGCCACCACCTGGGTCATCGAGAACACCAGATAGATCAGGGCCCAGCGGAACAGGGCCTGCTGGCGCCCGAGGTAAAGCGAGAAGGCCAGCCCAAGGCTGACCACCAGAAACGCCACGGTGCTCAGGCGCTCCACGGTGCTCAACAGTCCGTTGAAGCTATGGTCCACCACATGGTGTCCCTCTAAACGCCCCACCAACAGGGTGTCCATGACCCACACCAGTGTGGTGGCCAGCATCACCAACAGCCGGCCCCGGCCATGGGTCAACCTTCTGCCTAGTTGGGCCGCCGGGGACTCCGAAGCGTCTGCAACGGGAACGGACGAATCAACCATGGCTCAATTCCTCACCGCTCCCGGTTCCGCCCCGGGAGCCATTCTTGTGATGGGAGCCACTGCGCTGAAAAATCACCAAGGCGATCGTGACCGCCAGAAAACCTAATCCGGCATAGAGAAGGGCAATCGGATTGGAGCTGGTTGTACTTTCAAGCGACCGGAGGGAGGACAGGCTTTCAAGATAAAGAATCGCCATGATCAAGATCAAAAAACTTGAAAATGTGCTCTTTAGGTGATGGAGGTCGGTAAACTGCAGCCCTTTAGGCATAATAACGCGTGTGATTGTCAGGCTGACAATGCCAGCGGCGATCACCAAGATGCCAACCCCAAGCAGGAAAAGATCCACAATTCCGATCAGTTCCAATTCCTGAGAAAATCCGAACTGACCTTGGCGAAGCTCGTTGATCACGCTGGAAAGCCTTCCCGCCGCCAACAAAAACGTGAGCAGGCCCGAGACACCCAGACCAATCGCGCCACAACCGATGCCGAGCCGCAGAAATCCCACCACCATTCGCTCACTTCAAATTTTGACCATCATGCCCGAAGGATCTGGCCCAGGCGCCTCCACCCCAGGCCCCCAGCCCCGGCCCCCGTCTTCCCCGCGCCCACCCCTGGTGAGATCTGACCAGCTCGGTTAAGCTGAATCAGCTCGTCGGGCGGGCCGATTGGTTCACATCAATCAGGTCGAGCTGACCCATTTCAAATCCTTCGGCGGAGCCATCTCGATTCCGCTCGAACCGGGCTTCACGGTGGTCACCGGTCCGAATGGATCGGGCAAGAGCAATATTCTCGATGCGGTGCTGTTCTGCCTGGGCCTGGCCAACAGCCGCGGCATGCGCGCCGAGCGATTACCCGACCTGATCAACAGCGCCATCCTGCGCCAGGGGCGGGCGGCCGAAGCCAGCGTGACCGTTCACTTCGATCTGGGCGACTGGCAGCCCGACGACGCCGAAGCCGGTCTGGAACCCAACCAGGAGGGGCCCTGGATCCAGCCCGGCCAACGGCAGTGGAGCGTCACCCGACGGCTGCGGGTGGCCCCGGGGGGCACCTACAGCAGCACCTACAACGCCGCCGGCGTCCCCTGCAACCTGCAGCAGCTCCAGACCCAGTTGCGGCGGCTCCGGGTGGACCCGGATGGCAGCAACGTGGTGATGCAGGGGGATGTCACCCGGATCGTGTCGATGAGTGCGCGCGAGCGGCGCGGCATCATCGATGAACTGGCCGGCGTGGCCCTCTTCGACAGCCGCATCGACCAGAGCCGCGCCAAGCTCGATGAGGTGCAGGACCGCCAGGAGCGCTGCCGGATCGTGGAGCAGGAGCTGCTGGTGACCCGCCAGAAGCTCGAGCGCGACTGCGCCAAGGCCCGCAGCTACCAAGACCTGCGCCAGCGACTGCACATGGGGCGGGAACAGGAGCAGCTGCTCACCTGGGAGGCCGCCCGGGACGACCTGCGGGCCCTCAGCAGCCGCCAGGAGGCCCTGCGGCACCAACAGGAGCAGGAGGGCCTGGCCATCGCCACGGCGGAGCAGGAGCTCCAGGCCGCCGCCACCGCCCTCGAGCAGCTCCAGGCCGAGGTGAAAGCCCTCGGGGAAGACCAGCTCCTGGCGGTGCAGAGCGAACTGGCGGGCCTGGAGGCCAGCGAGCGGGAACGGGGCCGTCAAGCGGAGAAGCACCAACTGGAGGCGGAAGCCCTGCAGCGCCAACGCCACCAGCTCGGCCAGCAGCAGGGGGAACTGCGCCAGCAGCTCCAGGCGTTGCAGTCCACCAACGACGGCGACGCCCTGGCCGCCGCCGACCAGCGCTGCCTCGATGGCGAGGCGGCGGTTGAGCTCTCCCGGCGCCGGCTCGGGGAGGTGGCGGGCCGGTCCGGCAGTTGGCTGGAGGAGCAGCAGCAGCGCAGCCGCAGCCGGCAAGCCCTCCAGGAACAGCTCGGCCCCCTCGAAGCCGAACAGCAACAGCTCCAGGAGCGGCTGCGTCAGGCCGCCAGTCGGATCCAGGAGCTGGACGCGGAACAAGTGCAGGAAGCGAGCAGCCAGGGGGAGGCCACCCAGCTGCTCCACACCCTCACCGCCCAGGTGGAGGAGCTCCAGAAGCGCCTGAGCGGCGAGCAGACCAGCCTCCAGGAGCTGGCCGAGGCCCTTGCCCTGCAGCAGCGCACCCGCAGCCGCCTGGAACAGGAGCAAACCACCCTGGAGCGGGAGATCGCCCGGCTCGACAGTCGCCGCGACGCCCTGCAGGAAAGCCGGGGCACCGGGGCCCTGCGGCTGCTGCTGGAAGCCGGCTTGGAGGGCATCCACGGCCCGGTGGCCCAGCTCGGGGAGGTGGAGGAACGGCATCGGGTGGCCCTGGAGGTGGCCGCCGGCGGCCGGCTGGGGCAGGTGGTGGTGGAGGACGACCGCATTGCCGCCCGCGCCATCGACCTGCTCAAGAGCCGCCGGGCCGGCCGCCTCACCTTCCTGCCGCTCAACAAAATCCGGGGCGGCGGCGGCCCGGGGGGCGCGGCCCTGCAGCGGGGCAGCAGCCCCGGCGGCAGTGGAGCTGGCGGACTGGTGGGCCGGGCGGTCGAGCTGGTGCGCCATGAACCCGTGTACGCCGAGGTGTTTCGCTACGTGTTCGGCGACACCCTGGTGTTCAGCGATCTCGCCTCGGCCCGCCGGGAACTTGGGCGCTGCCGCGCCGTGACCCTTGAAGGGGAACTGCTGGAGAAAAGCGGAGCCATGACCGGCGGCAGCCTGCAGCAGCGCTCCGGCCAGCTCAGCTTTGGCCGGGCCACCGAGGGGGATGAGGCCGATCCCCTGCGCCGA
>CAIOCZ010000027.1 GCA_903856805.1 uncultured cyanobacterium
CGCCATGCTTCTGAACCCGTTCTGCCCGCTCACGACAGCGAAGGTTCTGGCCCTCAGGGCCACCATCCTCGTGCTGTTGACGCTGCTGATCAAGGCCAAAGTGCGCATCACCGCCTTCTCGGCCCTGGGCTTTTTCCTACTCCTCCTCCAGACCCTGGTGTTCCTGGCCGTCAGCGGTGGCATGGTGCTGGCGGCCGGCGGTGCGGCGCTTTACACCGCGCAGCAGCGCCGGAGCGCTGGGGATTGAGCTCGATCCGTGCGGCGTGAAGTCGCCTAGGCGGTGCAGCAACAGGAGGGGACTGCGCCGCGCCGGGCAGGCGCTGACTCCTCTATGGCCAGCCCCGCCCAGCAGCGAGCCGTGTGGCTTCCTGCACAGCCGTGATGCAGCGCTGGGCGCGGCGCTTGGCATCGTCCTGGCCCTGGGACCGCATCACGTAGCCCTCCATCGCTTCCGGAGTTTCGATCAGCGCCAATAGGCCCGTGGTGCGCGCACCGAGAGAACCATCGGCGAGCAGGCGGCTCACCAGGCCGTGCTCCCACAGCTTCTCTCCCGTGGAGCCTGGCGCAAAGAGCTCCTGGCGCAGCACGCCCAGCAGCGACTGCTTGAGGCCATCGAGCTGGCCCGGCCGCAGCCGGCGACTGTTGGGCAGGCCCGCGGATGGTGTGTGCTCCACGCTCCAGCTGAGGCCGGTGCCCGGCAGCCCCACGGTGGTGCGGGGCCCGCCGCTGCGGCTCACCGGCATGTTGAAGGAGGCTCCGCGGCCCCCCACGGAGATCGAGCTCAGTCCCCCGCTGGAGAAGTTGAACCTCAGCGGGCCCAGACGGGCGGAGCGGCGGAGACGGAAGCCCATGGCAATCAGCGGGTTGGCTCGCAGGGATGGCCCGCGCAGGCTTCAGGTTGCCGCGTGGATGCAGCAACCGCAAATCCATGCGCCCAGGGCCTAGAACCGCCGGTGCCGCAGCCACCAGAGGAGGAGGTGGTGGGCCAAGAAGCATTGCTGTGATTGGTTTTTTCTAGGTACGGGAACAGGCACCTCAGCGGGCCACCGCCAGCTGAAAAGGGGCGTACTTTGAAGTTGAGGGGAGGCCCGGGAGCCAACCCGACCCTCACCCTCCACCAGAGTCCGGCCAGGGAACACCCAAGCCGGTGTGCCCAGCGGAGGTGCACCAACGATGCGACCCACAACCGGTGAGTTCGCTAGGTGAGCTCGGTGACGCGGCGCGAGCGTCATCTTGGGGAGACAATCACCAGACCCCACCAGCGCTCCCCTGACCTCCCCCCGATCGCCCCTGCAGATCCGCTCCTTAGAGGCATCCGACTGGCCGGCGCTGTGGACGCTGCTGGAGCCGGTGTTCCGCGCCGGCGAAACCTTCCCCCACGACCCGGCGATCAGCGAGGCCAAGGCCCAGGTGGCGTGGGTGGAGCAGAGCCAGGCGGTGATGGTGGCCGTGGATGCGGCCGGAGCTGTGGTGGGCACGTATTACCTGAGGCCCAACTCCCTCGCCCTCGGCGCCCATGTGGCCAACGCGGGCTACGTGGTGGCGGAGCACTGCCGGCGGCAGGGGATCGGCAGCCGCCTCTGCCAGCACTCCCTGCAGGCGGCGCGGCGGCTGGGGTTCCGGGCGATGCAGTTCAACCTGGTGGTGAGCACCAACACCGCCGGCCTCCGCTGCTGGCAGCGCCATGGCTTTCAGATCGTCGGCACCCTGCCGGGGGCATTCCGCCACAGGACGTTGGGCTACGTCGATGCGCTGGTGATGATCCAATCCCTGGTGGAGGGTCCAACCCCATGAAGGTGGTGCCGCTGCGGCTGCAGCCAGGCGATGACCTCCGCCAAGCGCTGGAGGCCTGGATGGGAGAACAGCAGGAGCAGGCCGGCTGTGTGATCAGCGCCGTCGGCAGCCTGTCGCTGGCCCAGTTGCGCTTGGCGGGGGCGACTCAGGCCACGGCGATCCACGGCGAGCTGGAGATCCTCAGCCTCTCCGGCACCCTCTCGCCCAATGGGTCCCACCTGCACATCGCCATCTCAGGCAGCAGCGGCGCTGTGATCGGCGGCCACCTCTGCGTGGGCTCGCTGGTGCGCACCACCGCGGAGCTGGATCCAGCCACCGGCTACGCCGAGCTGCGATTCAGTCCTCAGGCTCCGGACTGAGGGGCGGCAGGCGCCGCTCCACCTGCAGGAACACCAGCCAGGCCAGACCGGCACTGATGCCGCCGGTCCAGTCGTTGCGTAGCAGCTCCACGATCGAGATGGTGCTGGCGCCGATGCGCAGGCCGCGCAGAAGAAAGCGGCCCAGCTTCTCCAGAGGCTCCCGGTTCACTGTCATCAGCTGGGGCCAGCGCAGAGGTGCTTCAGGTTGGCGGAAGGGCGGCGGCAGCGCTCCAGGGCCTGCAGCTCGGTGGCGCCAGCCTTGCTGCCCTTGGTGGCCGGCTGGGGCATCACCCTCGCGATCGAATTCATTCATCAGGTCATCCCCGGCTTCTTCCAGATCAAAGGAGCCCATGCCTGCAGCAGGGTGGACAGTCGAGACCGACCTGCACGCCCAGCGCCACCCGGGGCTGAGGGCGGTGGCGATGGCGTTTCTTAGGATCTGCACCCCCACTAGGACGTTGCTTCCCCGACGGCGTCAGGCGTTTCGAAAACGACCAAAAAAGAGTTTTTGGAGCACCAGGTCGCAGGTTCGAATCCTGTCGCCCCGATTGACTTTTCAGGGATTGGTTCAGTATTTGGGGACCACGCCAAACGGCAGATCGGGCACCGAGTGGTCGAAGACGAAAAAAGCCCCGCCGGAGGGCGGGGCCAAGGAACGCCATGGCGAGGCGATTCGGGGGGCGTGATCTCAGCGGACGAAGTCGCTGGCGAGGACATTGGCGGCGGTCACATTGTTCAGCCACAACTGGAACTCTGCATTGGCAAAGTTGTTGTCCGTGTTGCCTTCGACCAGTGTGTTTCCGAACACCTGGGAGACCCGCAGCTGTCCGGCGGCGGTGAAGGCCTGGCGAGCGTTCCGCAGGGTGGCTGCGAACGAGCCGTTACCGACGGTCACCTGGTTGGCGTCGATGGTCGACAGGTCGATGAGGTCGGTGCCCGTGGCGCCGGCCTCGAAGTCGGTGATGACGTCACCAGTGATCTCGGCCAGGCTGTCGTAGTCGAAGCGGTCACCGTTGGCGCCGCCGGTCAGGGTGTCGGCCCCGATGCCGCCGATCAGCAGATCGGCACCGATGTCGCCGATCAATGAGTCGTTGCCGTCGCCACCGTTCAGGGTGTCGTTGCCGGCGGCGCCGTTGATGGTGTCGTTGTCGAACCCCCCGGTGATGAGGTTGGCCGCGCCGTTGCCGGTGGCTGTGGTGGCCCCCGCACCGATGGAGATCAGGTTCTCCAGGTTGTTCGCCAGCGTGAAGCTCGCGAGGGAGGAGCGAACCGTGTCGGTGCCGCCACCGGCGGCCTCGACCAGGATGTCGCCGGCGTCGTCCACCGTATAGGTGTCGTTGCCGGTGCCACCGACCATCGAATCGGCGCCCATGCCACCGTTGAGGCTGTCGGCACCCGCTCCACCCAGCAGGGTGTCGTTGCCGGCCAGGCCGTCGATGATGTCGGCTCCGGCACCGGCGTTGACGCTGTCGGCTCCGGCGGTGCCGCTGATCGTGTCGTTGCCGGCACCGGTCACGATCAGGTCACCAACCACGTCGGTGGCGGTGGCGAACACTTCCTCTGCAATGCCCTGGCCATCGGTGAAGCGCACGGCCACGCGCAGCTGCATGTTGACCTGGTTCTGGACGGGGAGGAACGTCGCGGTGGTGGCACCCGCGATGTCGGACCAGGTGGCGCCGTTGTCGGTCGAGGTCTGCCACTGGAAGCTGAATGCACCCAGCCCGTCGGCATCCGCGAGGCCAGCCGAGTTGACGTTCACGGCAAAGCCTTCGGTGGGCGAGGTGTCCGAGATGATCGGCGCACCGGTGACGCGTTGGTTGGGGAGGATC
>CAIOCZ010000028.1 GCA_903856805.1 uncultured cyanobacterium
CGGCGAGGGGGGCAACTGGTCCCAGCGGGCCAGCACATCGGCGCGATAGCCGTACATCCCCACGTGACCCCAGTAGGGGGCATGGGCGTGCCACTGGTCGGGATGGACGTCGCGCACGTGGGGAACGGCGGACCGGGAAAAGTACAACGCCCGCCCATCGGCGCTCAGCAGCGTCTTGACCACGTTGGGGTTGTGCACAGTGTCAGCCGCCAGTCGATAGACCGGGGTCAACACCTCCGGTCGGGGGAGCCGCTGGCCGAATTCGGTTGCCATGGCCTCGATCACCGCCGGGTCGATGAAGGGTTGGTCGCCCTGCACATTGATGATCAGCGTGTCCTGAGCAGATCCCCCCCCCAGGGTCAGCAACGGCTCCACCACCGAGGCGATCCGCTGGCTGCCGGAGGTGCAGGCGGGGCTGGTGGCCAGGGCCGGAAAGCCCCACCGTTCCGCCTCCGCCATCAGTTGGTCGCTGTCGGTGCAGAGCACCACGGCGGCCAGGCCGGTGGCGCGGCGGCAGCGCTCCAGCACCCGCCGCAGCATCGGTTGGCCGCCAATGTCCGCCATCACCTTGCCCGGCAGCCGGGACGATTCCAGCCGGGCGGGCACCGCCACGACCGTGGCCATCGGGGCCATCGGGGCCGGGGAGCCGCTGGACATGGTTGGACTGCCTCAGGGGCGGAGGCTATCGCCTGGCCCCCGGTAGGGCGGCGCTGGGCGGCCAGGGACAATGGCACCTCCCTCCTGCCGCCACGCCCGGCCCGTGCCGCCCCCCGTCCCTTCCCTTCCCGCCCGCTGCTGGCGGCGCTGGCGCTGGTGGCGGCTGCGGAGCCGCCTGGCCCAGGTGCGCCTGCTGGTGCTGGATGTGGATGGGGTGCTCACCGATGGCGGCCTTTGGTACGGCGCCGAGGGGGAGGTGTTCAAGCGCTTTGACGTGCGCGATGGGATGGGGATCCGTCTGCTCCAGCAGGCCGGCCTGGAGGTGGCCTTCCTGAGCGGCGGTCGGGGCGGCGCCACGGAACGGCGGGCGGCCCATCTGGGGATTCGCCATTGCCTGGTGGGGGCCAGCGACAAGCCCGCCGCCCTGGGCCGGCTGGCCACCACCCTGCAGCTCGAGGCGGCGGCGATCGCCTTCGTCGGCGACGACCTCAACGATCTGGCCGTCCGCGGCCAGGTGGGGCTGCTGGTGGCCACCGCCGATGGGGCCCCGGCCCTGCGGCGTCAGGCCGACCTGGTGCTGACCCGCCCCGGGGGCGATGGGGCGGTGCGGGAGCTGGCGGAGCGGCTGCTGCAGCCCACCCCCTTCTGGCGCGAGCTCAGCGCCAAGGGCTGGCGCGATCGCAACGATTGACAGCCCAGCCCAGCCCAGCCCAGTCCGGCGTCGTGTCAGCTCCAGAGTTTGTGGGCGTCGTCGCGGGCGCCGAACCACTCCGCCGCCAGGGGGCCGCCCATGGTGCGCTGATCGGGGAACCAGGGGCCCCCCAGGGTCCAGTGCAGCAGCAGGGGACCACCGTCTGCCACGGCCGCTGGGGCCGGCTGCACATCCACCAGATGGTTCCAGCGGTGGGTGAGGGCGCCGACCTCGTGATCTCCCGCCAGCCAGTGGAAGCGATGCAGCTCCAGCCCGGAGGCCTCGTTCACATACTCGGGGGTGAGGGCCGTGCAGCGTTCACTGTTGAACAGCATCAGCGAGCTCCAGTTCTTTTTGGGGTAGGCGCTTTGGGTTTCTCCCAGGAACTTCACCGTTTCCGTGGGGATGTGGTCGTGCTGGACGCAGAGCAGGGCGTAGCGCTCATCCCGCTCGGCCCAGAGGGTGGCGATATCGCCGCGGCAGAGCATGTCGCAGTCCATGAAGATCGCCCAACCGCGGTAGTTCATCAGCCGCGGCACCAGGAAGCGGCTGAAGGAAAAGGCGGTGCTCTGGAGCGGGTTCCGGGCACGGGTGTAGAGCCCCTGGGCCTCCAGCTGGGGGGTGACCAGGGGGGTGATCGCCAGCGGCATCGAACTGTGCTGGTAAAGGCTGTCGATCAGGACGTTGGTGGCGGCCCGCTCCCGTGGGTCGTACCCGATGAAGATGGGAATCGGCTGAACCATGGCGGGGGACGTCGTCTCCGCCATGCTGGCCCTTGGCCCGGTCGGCGCCTCCCGACCCGATCTGCTCGTCACACCTCTCCACCATGAGCCTCACCCTGATTGCCGGCCCCTGTGTGATCGAGAGTCCTGAGCTGGCGTTCACGGTGGCTGAGCGGGTGCAGGCGATCACGGAGCGGCTGGGCATCACCTATGTGTTCAAGGCCAGTTTCGACAAGGCCAACCGCAGCTCCGGGGGCTCGTTCCGGGGCCCGGGGGCGCAGGAGGGTCTGGCGGTGTTGGCCGAGGTGAAGCGGCGTTTTGGCCTGAGGGTGCTCACCGATATCCACGAGAGCCAGCAGGCCGCCCCGGTGGCCGCCGTGGTGGACGTGCTCCAGATTCCCGCCTTCCTCTGCCGTCAGACCGACCTGCTGCTGGCTGCCGCCGCCGCCGTGAAGGGCACCGACCGCATCATCAATGTGAAAAAGGGCCAGTTTCTGGCCCCCTGGGACATGGCTCAGGTGGTGAAGAAGCTGCGCGATGCCGGCGTGGACAATCTCTGGATCACCGAGCGCGGCACCAGCTTCGGCTACAACACCCTGGTGGTGGACTACCGCAGCCTGCCCCAGCTGCAGGCGCTCGGGTGTCCTGTGATTTTTGATGCCACCCACTCGGTGCAGCAACCGGGCGGCCAGGGCACCAGCACCGGCGGTCAGCGGGAGTTCGTGGCGCCCCTGGCCCGGGCGGCGGTGGCTGTGGGGGTGGAGGGTCTGTTCATGGAGGTCCATCCCGATCCGGACCGGGCCCTCAGCGACGGCCCCAACATGGTGCCGCTGCACCGCCTGGAACCGCTGCTGGAGCAGCTGCTCACCCTCTATGCCGCCGTGGCCGGCGGTGTCTGCCCCAGCAGCCTCTGAGCTCCATGGCTGCCGTTTTCCCGATCGCTCCGCAGCGGCTGCGCGAGGCCCTGGGCTGGTGGCGCCGCGGCCTGGCCCGCCAACTCCTGGGACCACGGCTGGAGTGGCAGGAGTGGCAGGCCCTGGCCGCCTATCGCGGTTTGGTGCAACAGGCCTACGGCGCGCGGCCCTTCCATCCCGAGGTGAGCGCTGACCTCTGGTGGGAGGGCGGCTTCCGCAGCCCCCGGGGCCTGCGGCCCTTTTTCACGCCGGCCCGCCGTGAGCGGGAGCCCTCCTCCCATCACTACGGCCATGACGTCCTGCTGAAGCGGCACGCTGGCCTCCCCTTGGTGGGCCCCCCGTTGCCCCTGCTCCTGGAACACGGACTCAAGGTGGCGCCGAGTTCGGAGTTCGAGCCGCCCCGTTCCTGGTCGCGGGGCTATCTCTGCATGGGGCCCCTGCGGGCCCGTTGGCTGCGGGAGCGCCATGGCGGCCAGGCCACGCCGATCGGCCCCTGGATCCACTACGCCCAACCGTTGCTGGATCCCGCCGCCCTGGCGGAGTTGCGGGCCTCCCTGGGACCCACCCTGCTGGTGCTGTTGGCCCACAGCTGGGATCGGGTGGAGCGACGGATGGATCTGGGGGCCTGCGTGGCGGCGGTGGCGGAGCTCGCGGCCAGCCACGGCTACCGGCAGGTGATCTGGTTACGGCATTGGCAGGATCCACCGCTGCAGGCGCACCTGCCGCCCCACTGGATCGTGGCCTGCAATGGCCATCGGGCTAATCCCTGGTTCCTGGATGGGCTGCGCACCCTGCTGGAGCTGGCCGATGGGCTGGCCAGCAACGCCTTCGGCACCCACCTGGGCTATGCCGTCGCGATGGAGCGCCGCCTCCATTGGCTCGATCAGGAGGCCGAGCAGGACCTGGCGCGGCTGCCTCCGGAGCGGGCCCGGCTTGAGGCCCTGGAGTGGGCGGAACGGCAACGGCTCAGCCAGGAGTTGCGCCAGCGGCTGGACGCTGATCCCGCCGTGGCCAAGGAGGCGGTGCGGGAGCTGCTCGATCCCTACTGGGGCCTGGGCCTCACCCGCACCCCGGCGGAACTGCGCCAGCTGCTCAAGCCTTGAGCGGCCGGCCGACCATCCTTAAAGCAGGCCGTTGGAATACACCAGGCGCCGGTTCATCGCCCGCACTGGGGGCAGTTCGGCCGCCAGGCCGATGCCCCGTTGATCGGCGGCCAGCCAGGTTCCGTCGTAGCGGATGGCGGCACACTTCTCGGCATCGAAGCGCAGCCGATTGCCCGCCAGGATGTGGCTG
Source organism: uncultured cyanobacterium (assembly GCA_903856805.1). Taxonomy (GTDB): domain Bacteria; phylum Cyanobacteriota; class Cyanobacteriia; order PCC-6307; family Cyanobiaceae; genus Cyanobium. The sequence goes on from CAIOCZ010000028.1 coordinate 4,278, forward strand.
TTGCTGGCCTGCCCTGGGGTGAGCATCGCCGGGGCGAAGGGGAGGTCAAGCCAGGAGCAGAGCCGGGTCAGGGCGGCCGTGGGGGCCAGCGCCAGTTCCTCGTAGCCCAGGAGAAAGATCGGCCGCCCGGAACTCCGCAGGGCTGTTTCGAGGCGCCGGTTGGTGTGCAGCCAGCGGGCCAGGCAGCGCCAGCGGCGCCGCTTCCCCTCCCCCCGACTGCGGGAGTAGACCCAGGAGCGCACATCCCGCACCAGAAACAACAGGCGCACCTCCTGGCCGGCCAGGGACTGCCGGGGCAACTCCAGATCGGCCTGGTAGGAGTCCACAAGCCAGCGCACGGGGGCAGACTCAGGGGTTGGGGAGCGTTGCTCCACCTGCTTCACCAGCCGCGCCAGCTTGGCGGCGAGGGGTTGGTCGTCGTTGTCGGGTAACCAGGTGAGCAGGGGACCCCAGACCGGGCACTGGGCCGCCGTCTTGCCGCAGGTGCACAGCCGGCTGTGGCGCAACTCCCCCCGCAGCTGGGCTGGCCCTCGCCCCTCCTCGCCGGGCGCAGGGCGCGTCAGGATCCGCACCGCTTCGCCCAGGCCAACCACTTGGGGATGGGCCCCCAAGGCCAGATCCAGGATGGTGCTGCCGCTGTGGCCCAGGCCCCGGATCAGCAGCAGGCCAGGGGGTGTCATCAGGAGGACGGCCCCTCGAGGGGTTCGATTGGTGCCAGCCGCGGGTCCAGGATCTTGGGCCCCATGCCGGGAAATTTGACGGCGATCGACACTTTCTCCCCTGAGCCGAACAGATGGGTGACCGTGCCTTCACCGAAGCTGACGTGCCGCAGCCAGTCCCCCACGGCCCAGGGGCGGCTGGCGGCGCGGCGACGCACGGCGTTGGCCGGCGCTCCCGCCGCCCCACCCGCCATCACCTGGCGGCTTTCAACCCGGTCCACCCGGGTCAGGCGCTCCAGCCGCTGCTCGCGGCGCAGGGCGGCACCGCCGGTGCGGGGCACATCGCCCTGCAGCAGCGCTTCCGGCAGCTCCGAGAGAAACACCGAGGGCACCGCCGGTTCCCGCATTCCCCCCCAGAGGCGTCGTTCGCTGGCATGGGAGAGGAACAACCGCTCCTTGGCCCGGGTGAGGCCCACGTAGCAGAGCCGCCGCTCTTCCTCCAGGGAGGCTGGATCATCGAGGGAGCGGTAGCTGGGGAACAGGCCCTGTTCCATTCCCACCAGGAACACCACCGGAAACTCCAGTCCTTTGCTGGCGTGCAGGGTCATCAGGGTGACCCGGTCCTGGTCCGTGTCCTTGCTGTCGGCGTCGCTGGCCAGGGCGGCGGAGGCGAGGAACTCCTCCAGGTTGCCCTCCTCGTTCTCCTCCTGGTATTGCAGGGCCGCATTGACCAGTTCGTTGAGGTTGCGGCGCCGGTCCTCGGCCTCGTCGCTGCCATCGGCGATCAGTTCAGCCAGATAACCGCTCTGCTCCATCACCCGTTGCACCAATTCCGAGGGGGGGGCGTCCGTGAGACGGCGTTGGAGATCACTGAGCAATTCGTGGAACTGCAGCAGCCCCCGTGCCGATCGGCCCCCGAGGGAGCGCACCGCTTCGGGATCGCTCACCACCTCCCAGAGTGGGACTCCTAGCTGGTTGGCGGCATCGGTGATCCGTTCAATCGTGGTCTTGCCGATGCCCCGGCGCGGCACGTTTAACACCCGCAGCAGGCTCACGGTGTCGGCGGGATTCACCAGCAGCCGCAGGTAGGCGAGCATGTCTTTGATTTCGCGCCGGTCGTAGAAGCGCAGCCCCCCCACCACGATGTAAGGAATCCCCCAGCGCACCAGCGCCTCTTCCATCGCCCGGCTCTGGGCGTTGGTGCGGTAAAGCACCGCCATGTCCCCCCAGCGCAGTTCGTCGTGGGCGGCCTTGAGCATGCGCATGCGATGCACCACCGCCTCCGCTTCGGCGATTTCGTCATCGCAGCGGGTGAGGCTGATCGGCTCGCCCTCGCCGCGGGTGGGCCGCAGCACCTTGTCGATCCGTTCGCTGTTGTGGGCGATCAGGGCATTGGCGGCCTCGAGGATGGTGGCGGTGGAGCGGTAGTTCTCCTCCAGCTTCACCATCGTGCGGGTGACGTCGTCGGGGGCGCGGTCGCCGAAGTCGTCCTGGAAGCCCATCAGGATGGTGAAATCGGCGGCCCGGAAGCTGTAGATGCTCTGGTCCGCATCGCCCACCACGAAGACGGAGCGGCCGTTCCAGTCCTGGAAGTCGGCCGGATCCCGGCCATCGGTCACCAACAGTTTGATCAGGTCGTATTGGGTGCGGTTGGTGTCCTGGTATTCATCCACCAGCACATGACAGAAGCGCCGGTGCCAGTAATGGCGCACCTGATCGTTCTGCCGCAGCAATTGCACGGGGAGCAACAGCAGGTCGTCGAAGTCGAGGGCGTTGTTGGCGGCTAGGGCGCGGCGATAGAGCCGATAGGCCTCGGCGAGCTTGCGCTCCCGCTGGCCCTCGGCGTTGGTCTCCATCTGGTCCGGCAGCCAACCCTGGTTCTTGGCATTACTGATGGCCCAGCGCACTTTCTTGGGTTCGAAGCGCTTGGGATCCAGTCCAAGGTCCTGGGTGACGATCTCCTTCACCAAGGATTGGGCATCGCTCTCGTCGTAGATCGAAAACTGTTTGGTCCAGCTCAATCCATCCGGATCCTTGTACTTATCGATGTCGAAGCGCAGCAGGCGCGCGAACAGCGCATGGAAGGTGCCGATCCAAAGCTCCTTGATCACGTCGCGGTAGATCCGGCTGCGCAGTTGGCGCTGTTCCAGCGGGGGCAGGGTGCTCCAGGGTTGGCCGAACTGGGTCTGGGCGAGCTTCTGGGCCAGCAACAGCTCCAGGCGCTCCTTCATCTCCCGCGCCGCCTTGTTGGTGAAGGTGACGGCGAGCAGCTGGCCCGGATCGGCACCGTGCTCGCCGATCAGGTGGGCGATGCGGTGGGTGAGGGCCCGGGTTTTGCCGCTGCCGGCCCCCGCCACCACCAGCAGCGGGCCGGTGTGGTGGTCCACTGCCCGGCGTTGGGCATCGTTCAGACCAGCGAGGAAGCTCAAGGGTGGAACCGTCGGGGCCGCAGGCGGAACGCCGCTCCGACCCTAGGAGGACACCGTGGGGGCAGGTGCTTCAGCCCACGCCGGATGGGCGGTTGGCGTCCGTACAGTCCCGCCCTGTGGGCGGACTTCGGTCAGGGTCACACCAGCGCCTTTCGTCGTGATTAATGTCCCAGGTCCCAGCGCATCCCGTTCAGCTCTGGCGGCAGCACCGCGGCTGGCTGCTGCTGTTCATGGCGTTGTTTCTTGCCACCCACGGGCAGGAGGTGATGAACCCCACCTTGAATGTGGATGACTGGGCCCTGGTGCTCGACCCCATCCATCAGGCCAGCCTGAGCCGCCCTGGCTGGGATCTGATCTACGGCGGCCTGTTCCAGGGCAGCTTCTCCCCCTCTGTCGGCTGGTTGCTGGCGGGCCTCAGTATCTATGCGTCGGCCCTGGCCGCCTCCGTGGTCCTGCCGGTGCTCACCCCGCCGTGGGTGTGTCTGTTGGCGCTGATCACGGCCAGCCACGCCTATCTCCTGGATCTTCTCAATTTCAGTTTCTGCATCGGCCTCTACCTGCTTCCGGCCCCCCTGTCCCTTGGGGGCGCCCTGCTGATGGGGTACTGGCGGGGGCCGCAGCGACCCCTGGCCTGGGGGGTGGGGGTGGCCCTGTTCGCTTTCGCGATGGCGATCTACCAGCCCACCGGTGTTGTCGGTCTCGGGGTGGTGGGGTTGGAGGCCCTGGCCCTGGCCTTCGGGCTGGGGGCCCGCCCGCCCCGGGCGGGATGGCGGGTGCTGGGCGGGGTGCTGGCGGGCGGCGGGGCCTATGCGCTCTGGGCCCGACTGATGATGGCCGGCCAGGTGGCCAACGAGCGCACCGGACTGGTGACCATGGCCCGGCTGCTGCGCAAGCTGCGCAAGGCGTCGGTGTTTCAGGAGGTGTACAGCACCGATGTGCCGCTGGTGCCCCACCTCCCCCAACTGGTGTTGAGCCTCAGTTTCCTGGGGCTGCTGGTGCTGGCCACGGTCTGGCTGGGGCGGCAGCTTCAGGGCCGTGAGCGGCGTCGGCGGCTGGCGCTGCTTTGGTTGGGGGCGGGGGCCCTGACCCTGTTGCCCTTTGCCCTCTATTTCCTGCTCAAATCGGGGTTTCCGTCCCGGGCCTTTGCCCTCGGCAATTTCGGGATCGGGGCCGTGATGGTCACCATCCTGGCCAGCTGGCAGGCCTCCCCGGCCCCCGGCTCGCGGGGTGGATCGCGGGCTGCAGGGCGCTGGAGTCGGGCGGTGGTGGTTGGGCTCGCCCTGGTGGTGCTTTTGCCTCAGGCCATGGCCTTTTCCAAGGTGTGGGATCGGCAGGCCCTGTTGGCCCAACGCGATCAGGCCCTTGCCATGCAGATCCTGGCTGATGTGCACGGCCTGGCCCGAGCGGAGGGGCTCCCGACCCAGCGTTTCGTGGTGTACGGCAGCACCGGCCGCACCGAGTTGTTTCCCCATTGGAGCAGCGTTGGTCAGTCGGCCCTGGGGGAGAGCTGGGCGATCAAGGGCCTGTTCGCCAACCTGCTCGGGGTCGAGGTCGAGCACCGCTCCCCCAAGGACCTCGCCGGCGCCGCGACCCTGCCGGCCTGCGCGGCCTATCCGGAGCCAGGGTCCCTTCGGCCCCTGGCCGATCGGGTGCTGGTCTGCCTGGAGGCCCATCCCGCCGGGAGCTCGGGCGAAAGGTCGCCCGGGTGAGCAGGAAGGAACACGCCGACCAGATGACAAGACTGCCCAGTCCCACCACGGTGGCGCCCATCCCCAGCCGCTGGAGCCCATGGCTCATCAGAACGGTGACGGTCAGGCAGAGGGCCTGAATCATCCCGTAGCGCAGCAGCAGGCCAGAGCGGAACGGCACCCGGAAGCTCACTCGGCAGTGGAGGATGGCGTTGACCAGCAGGCAGAGGCCCCCCGCCAAGGCGATGGCTGTGGTCACCTGGCCCGTGAGCCGCCAGCCCAGGGCATAGAGGCCCAGGTAGAGCAGTTCCCCCAGGGCTCCCACCACAAGGAAGCGAGGCAGGCTGCTGTCCGCCATTCGGCGTAGGTGGGCGTTCATGGTGCCTCGAAGTGATCCAGGCTGCGGAGGAACGACTGGGGCTTGCCGCTCACCGTGAGGAAGATCCGGCCGAGGTATTCCCCCAGCACCCCGATCAACAGGCTCTGCAGCCCTCCGAACAGGCAGATGGCCGAAATCACCGACAGCCAGCCCGCCACCTCCGTGCCATGGAGCAGCACCCCCACCAGGAGCCAGGCCAGCACCGCCAACCCCAGCAGGGCCAGGGCCGCCCCCAGCAGGGTGGCCAGGCGTAGGGGCATCAGCGAAAAGCTGGTGAAGATGGTGAGCCAGAGGCGGATTAGGCGCCGCAGGTTATAGGTGCTCTCCCCCACGACGCGATTGTCGTGATGGACCTCCAGGATGCCGATCGACAGGGTGAGCTGGGAGAGCAGGCCATCGATGTAGGGATAGGGGCCGGCATAGCTGGCGGCTTGTCGGGCCATCGTCCCCGTGACGCAGCGAAAGCTGGAGAGGTAGAAGCGCTCGGGGAGATCAAGCAGCCACTGGGCGGTGCGGTTGGCGAAGGCACTGCCCAGATTGCGCCAGCCCGCATGGCACTTTTGGCGATAGTCGCCGTACACCACATCAAGGTGGTGGGCGCGGGCGTGGCGCCAGAGTCGCAGGGCCTCCTCCGGGGGGTTCTGGAGGTCGTCGTCCAGGTTCACCACATACCTTCCCCGGGCGTGGCGATAGCCGGTGAGCACCGCCTGGTGTTCGCCAAAATTGCGGCTGTGGCGGATCAACAGGGCGGTCAGCCGGCTCCCGGGCAGGGCCTGGCGCATCCGCTCCGCCGTGTCGTCGGGGCTGCCGTCATCCACGAACACCACCTCCCAGGGCTCCCCGGGCTCCAGGGCCGCCAGCCGTTGGACCAGGGTCGCCACGCTGCCGGAGCTGCGGTAGAGCGGAATCACCAGGCTGAGCTCGGGAGCGGCGGCGGACATCAAGGCAAGGAGGGAGGGGGAGGGGGGAAGGGGCTGGTCAGCTCTGGCGTCGAGCCACCAGGAACAGGGAGCTGCCGAAGGGCAGCGGCAGCCGGCGACTGATCCGGGCTTCGGTGCGGAGCAGCTGCTCCAGCGCTCGGTTCAGCCAGGGGGGCGGCAGGTGCAGGTCCGATTCGTCCGCTGCGGAGCGGGCCGGGGCCAGGCGCTCCAGCAGTCCCTGAAGCAGCAGCAGCGGCGTCAGCCAGCTGTTCCAGTAGTGCAGCTCCAGCACCTCCAGGCCCGCTGCGGCCGCCAGATGGTGCAGCTGGGCTGGTTGAAAGCGCCGGCTGCCCATGGTGCGCTCGTCATGGCGACGGGCCAGGCAGGGCATGGCCGCCACGTTCAGCACCAGTAGGCCCTCCGGATTGAGCAATCCGGCCATGCCCGCCAGGGCCCGGGGGGGATCCACCTGGCGGTGGTACAGCACATCCAGGCTGAGCACGCTGTCGTAGCGCTGGGGCCAGCTGGCCAGGTCGTGCACGGACCAACGCCGCACCGTCAGGCCGCGGCCGCCCGCCAGCTCCAGGGCCAGGGGGTGGAGATCGCAGCCCTCGGCGGCGGCCAGCCACGGTTCCCCCCGCAGGCGCTGGAGCAGGCCGCCGCTGCCACAGCCGGCATCGAACACCTGCAGCCGGCGACCCCGGCGTTGGGCCTCATCGCGGAGCACCGTCAGCACCCGGTGATGCAGGTGGCGACACCACCAGTGCTGGTCCTCCACCGCCGCCAGGGCTAGGTACTCCGCCGATTCCATCAGTGCCCTTGAGCCAGCAGGGGCCCCAGCACCGCCGCCAGGCGCCGCACCTCCCGCCGGGGGAGGTAGGGATGGAGGGGAAGGCTCAGGATCGTGGGCAGCAGGGCCTCGGTGCGGGGCAGCGACCAGGATCGGCCGAAGCGCTGGATGACGTGGGTGTGCTGATGGCAGGCCAGGGGGTAGTGCAGGCCCACGGGCAGGCCCGCCCCCCGACAGGCCCCCAGGGCCTTGTCCCGGATCGCCGCTGGCAGACGCACCACATAGAGGTGGTAGCTGTGGCGCCCGTGCTCGCCATCGTGGGGCAGTTGCAGAGCGGGCAGGCCCTCCAGGGCCTGCCGATACCACTGCGCCACCTGCCGCCGTTGGGCGAGGCGACGGTTCAATTGGGGCAGTTTGTCCCGCAGCAGCCAGGCCTGCAATTCGTCCAGACGGCTGTTCACCCCCATCTGCACAGCTTCCCGTTCCCCGTTCCAGCCGTAGAAGCGCAGACGCCGCAGGGTCGTCACGTCATCCCGGCGATTGACCAGGACCGCGCCACCATCGCCGAGGGCCGCCAGGTTTTTGGTGGGATAAAAGCTGAAACAGGCGAAGCGCCCCTGGAGCCCTACGGATTTCGTCCCATGGCGGCTGCCGCAGGCCTGGGCGCAGTCTTCGATCAGGCTGGTGCCGTAACGATCGCAGAGGGCCACCAGCGTCGTCAGATCACAGACCTCGCCATAGAGATGGACGGCGATCACGGCCCGGATCGGCTCCACCGCCTGGCTCAGCAGCGTCTGGAGATGGTCGGGGCACAGCACCGCCCCGGTGGGCGCCAGGTCGACGAAGACCGGCCGGGCCTGCAGGCGCAGCACGGCGGCCAGCGTGGCGTAGGCGGTGTGGGCGGGCAGGGCCACCCGATCGCCGGCCTCCACCCCGCAGGCCCGCAGGGCCAGCTCCAGGGCATCGGTGCCGCTGGCCACGCCCACCACGTGCTCAGGGCTCAGGTCCCGATCCAGCCAGGTGGCAAAGGCCGCCTCAAAGGCCGCCACCCCGGGGCCGAGGATCGTCTGACCCGATCGGATCAGCCGCCGCTGGGCCCGGCGCAGCAGGTGGCGATCGCGCCAGGCCTCCTGCTGGGGAAAGTTGAAGGGATCCAGACGGGGCGGGAGCAGCGACATCATCGGTAGGCGCCGAGATGGTCCCGGTAGTACGCCAGCGTGTGGGCCAGGGTCTGGCGCAGGGGACGGAAGGGCTCCCAGCCGGTGGCGTCGCTGAAGCGCCGGTGACAGGAGTAGTAGTCGCCTATGTCGATGCGTTGGCGTTCGCTGGGATAGGGCGTCACGCGCAGGCTGCCGGAGCCGTTCAGTTCGATCATCAGTTCGGCCAGGTCCCGCAGCGAGATTGGCTCGCTATGGCCGAGGTTGAACGGCTCGGGGGAGAGATCCCTCTGGGCCCCGGCCAGCAGCAGGGCATCCACCACATCGTCCACGTCGTTGAAATCGCGCAGCTGCTCACCGCCCCACACCTCGATCGGCTGGCCCTCCAGCAGCCGACGGATCCAGATCCCTACAAAGGTTTGACGGGCATCCTTCACGCGCATACGGGGGCCGATTGTGTTGGTGAGGCGTAGAACACAGGTACTAAGCTCATGGACCTCAGCATAGAGCTGGTGATACATCTCTGCGGCAAGTTTGTTGATGCCATTCACGTCGACCGGTCGGGTGGGATGGTGCTCGTCTACTGGTAGATAGCGGGGCCTGCCGTAAAGTTGGCGGGTGCTGGCGAACACGATGCGTGCCTCCGGGTTCACGGTCCGGCACAGTTCCAGTAAGCTGAGCTGGGCACTGCAATTGATGGCCAGATCGGTGGCTGGATCACGCATGGAATCCAGATGACTTGTCTGTCCGGCGAGGTTGAAAATGACGGCCTGATCCCTCAGCAGGATCTGGAGGGAGAAGCGATCACGGATGTCGGAGAGATTGATCCGCAGCCGCTGTTCATAGCCGTGGATGTTCTGAAGATTGCCCCCGTACTCCGGAATCAGGCTGTCCACCACCGTGACCCGGGCGCCCAAGTCGGCCAGGCGAAGGGCCAGGGTGGAGCCGATGAAGCCGAGGCCACCGGTGATCAGAACCGCCAGCTCCCTCCAGTGCTCAGGCTGGGGCAGGGGGTCCGCTGAACTCGCAGGCACCCGCTAACCCCATTCACAAGAGTCTAGTAATTCTCTGTCAGGACGGCGCCGTCACCATGTATGGCGGATCACCTGCCGTTGTGGCCCGAGTTGCTCTGCTGCGCCAGTGACGTCAACAGCGTTGTCAGGGCGGCGATGTGATGGGGCACGGTGTACTGGGCTGCGCAACGCTGTCGTCCGGCCGCCCCCAGGCGCGCCGCCAGGGCCGGATCATCGGCCAGCCGGCCGATGGCCGCCGCCATCGACGCCCCATCGCCTTCCGCCACTAACAGGCCGGTGACGCCATCGAGAACCACGTCCGGGATCCCCGCATGGCGGGTGGCCACCACCGGCAGGCCCTGGAGCTGGGCCTCCATCACCGCCACCGGCGATCCCTCCTGATCGCCGTCGGGCCCGGTGAGGGAATGCTGCAGAAAGCCGCGGCAGTCGCCCATCCAGGCGGCGATCTGGGCCGGGGTCTGCAGCCCGGCGAACTGCACCCGTCCCGCCAGGTCTTTGGCGGCCGCCCGTTGCCGGGCCGCTGTCAGGAGGGGGCCCTCGCCCACCATCACCAGCTCCAGGTTGGGGCGGCTGCGGCAGGCCTGGGCGAAGGCCTCCAGGGTGATCAGGGGCCCCTTCTTGGCCACGAAGCGGCCCACCGCCAGGAACCGTGGGGGCGCCAGGGCCGGGGTGGCGGGCTGGTGGCCAAACCAGCGGGGATCGGCGCCGGAGGGGCTGATCAGGATCGGTAGGGGTTCGGGGCGGCCCTCGGCGAGGGCCGCCAGGGTCTCCCGCATCGGCTCGGATTTCACCACCAGGGCCGCCGTGAGCCGCAACAGCCGCCGGTAGCGGGGCCTGAGCCGCTCCAGATAGCGCCGCGACGACGCGTCGGCGCCCCGGAAGTGGACCACCAGCGGCAAGCCGGTGGCCGGCACCAGCTCCATGATTCGCACCGCATGGAAGCCGAACTCGGCCAGCACCACATCGGGCCGCTCCCGTCGGCAGATCAGGATCGCCACCTGGGAGGGGACCCAGGTGCCGAGGCGCTGCCAGCCGATTCTGTAGAGCACCTTGCTCAGCAGGATCGCCACTCCGTAGGCCAGGCGCAGGGGGGGGCCGCCCCAGGGCCGTTCATCGCCGCAGTAGGCCACGGTGCGGCAGGGCAGGTTTCGCAGGTTGGCGCGGATGAAGGTTTCGGACGGGGCGCTGCGGCTGGGGGCGAAGACCAGCAGCGTCACGGCGGGCGGGCGGGCCGGGATCATCGATCTGCCGTCGGGGCCAGCCAGGGGTTCAGCAGGTCCAGGAGGCGTAAGCGCTGCCGTTCCTCGCTGAAGCGTTGCCGCACCGCTGTGGCGGCGGTTCCCAGCCGGCGTCGTGCGTCGCCATCGGCCATCAACGGCACCAGGGCCTGGGCCAGCTGGCTGGGATCACTGCCTGCGGGCAGCAACCGACCGTTGTGACCATCCTCAATCAGCTCGGACGGTCCGGTCGGGCAGTCCAGGGCGACGCAGGCACAGCCGCTGGCCATCGCCTCCAGCAGCACGTTGGGAAAGCCCTCGTAGCGCGAACTCAGCACGAACAGCTCGGCCCGGCGGTACCAGTCGGCCAGATTGCCCACGCGACCCAACAGCAGGGGGCGGGCAGCGGCCGGCGGGGCCGGCCAGCGGGCGGGCCACGACTCCAGGCCCGCGATCACCAGGCGCCACCCTGGAACGGTGGCACTGGCCAGGGCAAAGGCCTCCACCAGAAGATCAAAGCCCTTCTGGTGGGGCTTGGTGCCTACCGCCAGCAGCACTCGGGTGCCGGGGGCGAGCTGCAGGCAGGGCTCCACCCGGGGGGCATGGGAGGGCAGCGGCCAGGGGATGGCGTTGGCCAGCACCGCCGGCCGCTCGGCTAGGCGCCGTTGCCGCAGCCAGGCGCCGATCGCGTCTGTCTGCACCAGATGCAGGGCCGCGCCGGGGTAGAGCCAGCGCCGCAGCAGCCGCCAGGGCGGGCTCAGGGGTTTGGCGCCGGGGTAATTGCGCTCAGCCACCACCACCGGCAGGTTGAGGCGGCGGCTGGCCAATAACAGCTTCAAGGCCGGCAGGGTGGTCATGCCGATGGCCAGATCGAAGCGCTGTCGGCGCAACCAGGGGCGCAAGGTCAGCACGCGCCCCGGGAATCGCAGCGGCCCCAGGCGCTCGCTCCAGCCCCCCAGGGGGGCTTCCCGGACCCGCTCCACCCCCGGGGGCAGGGGGTAGAAATCCGTCGCGGCGGTCGTGGGGGTGAGGAGCACCACCTGGTGGCCCGCGTCCACCAGCCAGCGGGCAAATTGCAGGGCCACCCGTTCGGCTCCGCCCGTGCCCAGGGAGTGGATGGTGATCAGAACCTTGGCCATGGACTTCAGAGCATGGGCCAGGCGGCCGGGGGTTGGCCGGCCTGGCGCCAGTACTCGGCGATGCAGCGGCGCAGCAGGGGGGTGTTCACGATTAGCAGGTCTTCGGCGAGGGGGGGCAAGGGATCCGCTCCGGCGATGGAACGGCCCTCGGCCGCCATGGGGAGGGGATGGTCGATCGCGGCCACCAAGTGGCGCAGGAAGCCGAGATGATCCTCCCGGGCCCGACTGCGGCGATGGCGGGGGCGCCCGGCTTCCTGTTCCAGTCGCTCCAGATCCCGCCGCAGCATTACCAGGGGCACCGGCAGCCCGGGGGGGGCGGCCAGGGGGGCCTGCAGGCAGAGGCAGCGGGCGTAGTTGCTCATCAGACGCAGCACCACATCGGCCGGCAGGCGGTTGAAGTCGAGCCGCGGCAGCAGGCCATGGGCCCAGCCGGCGATTGCCGCCAGCTGCCAGGGTTGATCGAGCAGCAGGTAGAGGTGATAGAGGGCGGAGCGGCAGGAGATCAGCCGCTTCAATCGGTTTTCGCGATTGCGGCGGCGGCAGCGCAGGCTGGACGGATCATCCAGCAGGGTGGTGGCCTCCGTTTCCAAAAGGGGCACCAGGGCCTGGGCCAGATCGAGATCCCCCGTCTCGGCGGCCCGATAGGCCAGGCTCACCTGGGCATAGGCGCGGTGATGGGGGCGGAAGCTGTTCCCCGCAGCAATGCCCCGCAACAGGGCGATCTGAACCCGCAGGTCGGACGGACGACTGGATCGGTGGAACAGCAGGGTTTCCACCGGCCGGTGCCAGTGCAGATCCCCGGTCAGCTGCTGCAGGGCCTGAAGGGCAATCTCCGGTTCGCCGTTCGCCAGGGCGGCGGTCGCCACCGCTTCCCAGCGCTCGATGCGGGTGCGGGAGCGCCAGCGCAGCCAAAGGGGGCGGGCGCGGAGATCAGCCACGCTGGGGTCGCCGCTGGCTTGCCCAGGCCAGGACCACCAGGGGCCAGCCATAGAGAGGACGGATCAGATACCAGTAGAGCCGATGCCAGAAGCGCAGCTCAAAATCGCCCGGGCCCTCCTCGGGCAACAGAGCTAGGGGCAGCCGCTGCACCACTTCGTCCGGCACCAGCAGCAACCGTCCCCAGAACACGGAGCGACGCAGCCGCACCAGCTCCCGCCGCACCGGTTCAGGGAGTTGGGGCCGGGAGTCGGGGACCAGGCGCCAATGGCCTGGGCCCCCAGCAGTTTCGGCATAGCGACTGGCGGCGGCGCGTCCGCTCCAGGGGCAGTGGGCCGCGGCCACCCGATTGGCCAAGGAGGTGGCCCGCTTGGCCGCCCGCGAGTGGGCCAGTTCCAGGGGGCCCGGGCGGAAGTCGTGGCGCTGGGCCCGGCCGGTGCGGTAGGCCACCGAATGGTGAATCACGCCGATGGCTTCCTCCGGCAGCAGCGATGGCGCCTGGCCGATGGCAGCGGCCAAGCGGGCCTTGAGATCCTTGTCGTCGAAGCCGTAGCCCTCCAGCAGTTCGTTGAAGCCGCCGACCTCGTTGAGCAGCTCCCGATCCAGCAGCCATTGACCGAGACGACCATTGGGGCCGCTGCCGAAATGGCAGACCCGGCCGGCCTCGGCCGCCAACTGGTCGGGATGGGGCAACTGCTGGTCCGGCCAGCAATCGGCATCGAGCTTGAACAGGCAATCGGCCCGGGCTTGGCTCAGGGCGAAGTTGTAGGCCCGACAGAGGTTCCAGCGCCCTTCGCCGTCCACCCGCAGCAGGCGGATGCGCGGGTCGTCGCCGAGGCTCTCGCGGCGCAGGGGTTCCTCACTGCTCCAGTCCACCACCAGATGCTCGCCATGGTGGCGCCAGGCCGAGACCCGACCGATGGTGGCCAGCAGGTGGTCGTGGCGATTCATGGAGACCGTCACGATGCTGGTGAATCTCGGCATGGACGGGATGGGGGTCCGGCGCCGGAATCCGGCAGCAAGGCGGGTTGGCTCGCACTTTAGAAACGGGCCGGTGCCCCCTCAGTCCAGCCGGGCCAGATCGCTGAGCATTGCTTGCGTCCGGCCTCGATAGGTGTGGGCGGCGGCCACCCTCAGCCGCTGCTCCAGCCCAGGCCCTGCTCCCGCCAGGGCGGTGTGGATGGCGGTGGCGAAGGCCTCGGCCGTGGGTTCGCAGAGCAGGGCCACCCCGGCGAAGGGCTGAAGGGCGTTGATTGCGGTGGCGACCACGGGCCGACCGGCCGCCAGATACTCGAAGAACTTCATCGGAAACATCGCCTGGGTATAGGGATTCCGTTGAAGTGGCAGCAGGCCCAGATCCAGGCCCTTGAGATAGGCCGGTAGCTGGTCGTAGTTGCGGACGCCCAGAAAATGGACGTTGGCCAGTTGACGCAGGGCCGCCACATCCGTCTGGGGATCCCCTTCCCCCACGGGCCCAATCAGCACGAACGACCAGCCCGGTTGGCGCCGGGCCAGAGTCTCCAGTAGTGCTAAATCCAGCTTGTAGGCACTGATGGCCCCCACAAAACCGAGCCGCGGTCCAGGCAGGGCCGCCAGGTCGGGCGGCACGGTCAGGTCGGGGCTCAGGGCGCGGCCGAAATGGGCACCGTCGGCCACGTTGGGATAGAAAAATGTGTGCGGATTAAAGGGTGCCAGGCTGCTGAGCAACTGGGGCGAGGTCACGAAGACCGCATCGGCCCGTCGGCAGAGCTGCTGTTCCCAGGCCACGATCTCGGCCGCTGGCATGGCGGGCTGGGCCTGGATGGCATCCACCGCGTGATAGATCAGCTGGCGGTAGGGGGCGGGGGCCAGCACCGCCAGGGTCTTGGGGTTATAGGTCCATAGCCAGTCGCGCCGGAAGCCCAGGCCCATCCGGGCGATCGCCAAGCCCAGGCGCAGCACCTGGCGATTCAGCCAGCGGGCCAGGGGGTGGCTGGCGCCCGGGAGCACCAGGGGCGACCACACCCACACCCCGGCCCGGACCCGGCGGGGCGGCCGCAGCCCGTGGCGCAGGCGCTGCCAGACCCGACCGAGGTCGCCGCCGCCGCGGCGCAGGGGTCGCAGTCCGAGCGATTCCACATAGAGCACCCGATGGCCCAGGTCGGCCAGGCTGCAGGCCACATGCTGCTTGTTAGTCCACAGCGGATGGTCCCAGTCCGCTGTGGACAACAGCGTGATATCAGCCATCCTGCAGGCTCACCAGCTGGCGAAAGCTGGCGGAACGCTCCTGCAACGATTGATAGTCTCCGGCCGCCTTGATCACGCCCCGTTCAAATTCGAAGATTCGGTCGCAGTAGCGAATCGTGGACAGTCGATGGGCCACAACCACCGTGGTGCAGCGACGGCCCACCAGCTCCAGGGCCTCCAGCACATCGCTTTCGGTTTTGTTGTCGAGGGCACTGGTGGCTTCATCCAGGATCAGCACCTTCGCTTTCTTGTAGAAGGCACGAGCCAGGGCCAGCCGTTGTCGCTGACCGCCGGAGAGCCGCATGCCGTCTTCGCCCACCACCGTGTAGAGGCCGTAGGGCAGTTCGGAGATGAACTCATCGAGCTGCGCCATCTCCAGGGCTTCCCAGACGCGGTCTTCATCAATGGCCGCGTCCTCCACGCCAAAGGCCACGTTGCAGCGGATGCTGGCATCCAGCAGCACGATGTTTTGGGGAACGATGGCGCAACAGGCCTGCCAGGCAGGCAGCTCGGCCTCGGTGAGGGGCACGCCATCGAGCAGCAGCCGGCCCTGGTTGGGGGCGAGCAGGCCTAGTAATAGGTGGGCCGCGGTGGTCTTGCCGCCGCCGGTTTGCCCCACCAAGGCCACTCGCGATCCGATCGGCACCGTGAGATTGACCGCTCGGATCACCCAGTCCCTGGCTTCGGGATAGCGGTACCACACCTGTTCCAGGCGGATGGAATGGCGGGGCATCACCCCATTGGGCGTGGGACTGGTGAGGGAGGTGTCGGCAGTGGGGGGATCGGCGGAGGTCGGCAGACCGCCAAGAATCAAGCGGCTGGGCACCAGTTTCAGCAGCTCAAGGGCATCGGTGATTTCTGGAAGCCCACCCCGGAGCTTGCTCACCGAGCGGAAGATCGCCTGAATCGGGGCGGAAAGACGCAGGGCGGCGAACATGATCGCCGCCAAGGTGGGGATGACGTTGTGAACCGCATGGGACGCATGGGTTTGAAGCAGGGCAGGCAGGAGGCCCATCGCAAACAGCAGGGTGACTCCGGCCGGTTCAATCACGTAGCGGGGGACATCCGGAAGCAGCTTGGAGAGGCGATCGAATTTCTTGCCGCGGTTGCCAATGGATTCAAAGCGTTCGATGTAATAGCGCTCAGCGCCGTAGAGCTGAACGTCGCGGATTGAGCGCGTTGATTCCATTAGTAGGGAATTAACGTGCATGGAAAACAGTAATTTCTGCTGGGAGGCGAAGCGTAGTTGTGGGGCGATGATGTGGGAGGAGAGCGTATAGGCGCCAAACAGGAATCCAAAAATAACTAGTGCCTTGATTCCAAAGGCCACCAGAATGCCAAGGGTAAGGACTCCGGCGGAGAGAGCGTTGGAGACAACCGCCAGGATCGGCAGGATGATGTCGTCGGAGATGCGACTGAGAATCCGATTTAAGCGGGCAAGAATATGGGCCGTATTTTGGGTTTGAAAGTATTCATAGGGTTGCAACAGCACATTGGCAAAGATCCGTTCTCCGTAGTCGGTCCAGATCTGGGCGCTGAGCATGCTTTGAATCAATGCCGCCCAATACTTCATGCCTGTGGTTGCCCAAACCAACACCAGTAATACCCCCACCAGCCATAGACCTTGGTCGGTGGAATCGCCGCCAAAAACGAACACTTTGGGGATCTTGTCCTGTAACTTCGAGCCGCTGATCGTGCCCACCAGACGGGCCAGCAGGCCCACAAAGGTGAGATCGAGCAGGCCCACCAGCAGCGATACCGCCAGCAGCAGCGCCAGGCCCCTCAGGCGTTGCCGGGGCAGGAAGGCGAGCAGTTGGGAAATCTGGGCGAGGGTCTGGCTGTTCAACAGCTTGGCCTTGGGCCCGGGGCGATCGGCCGACTGAGTCCTCGGCTGGGGAACGGCCACCTGGGGAGTCAACAGCGCTCATGCCCTCGGCTGCATAACTTACCGATCGCTGACCGCGGCCCCGCTCCCCCCGGTGCCAGCCACCTAACCGATTGGCCCCAAGACCATCCTCTGCCCGTGCCTGGCACTCAATAGCGAATCAGCCAAGGCATGCGATCGGGAATGCACAGGAATTCATCATTGTGTCCACAGGGCAACTGGCCCGATGGCAGCACCCGCTCCAGCAGCCAGCTCGCCAGGGTTACCAGCAGCAGCGGCAGCACCAGGCTATGGGCCCGGTAGCGGTGCAACCAGGCCAGGAAGCTGATCAGCAGGAACAGGCCCACCGGATCGGCCAGGCGGAAGGTGATCTGCGGAAACCACTCCCACCACACCGTGGCCTGAAGGGTTCCGTAGAGCAGTCCGAACAGCAGCAACAGGCGACTGCGGTCACAGGCCGCCAGCTGGGCTGCTCCCAGCTGGCGGCGCCAGGCGGTTCCCAGCACCGACAGCCCCATGCAGAGTTCCAGGGCCAGCACCTCCCTGCGCACCGCGTAGTGGCTGAAGAAGGTCATCGCGCCGGTGTAATCGTGCAGCTTGGTCCGCAGCGCCGGTGCCAGGAGCCCCAGCAGCCCTCCCACACCCAGGGCCGCCAGGGCCACCCACCAGCCCAATCGGGGGATCTGGCGCAGGCGCTGGCCCCGGCCCTGGCCTCGCACCAGCACCGGGGCCAGGGCAAAGCCGAGATTGGCCGGGAAACTGGTGTGGCAGAGGGCCGACCACAGCACACTGCCCGCCAGCAGCGGCATCCGGATCGACAGCAGCCGGGCGACCCGCAGCATCAACGGCAGGATCAGCAACACTGCGAGGGCCTGCCGGGTCTGGCCGTTCTGCAGCAGACCCCGCAGGAGCGGACTGGCCGTGATCAGCAGGCTCCACCAGCCGGCGAGGGCCGGCACGCCCCAGTGGCGGGCGAGCAGCATGGCGGCGGCGCCGTAGCCGGCGGCCACCAGGCCGTGGACGGCGGCCATCCGATAGGGCAGCCGCAGCACCAGGGGGCCGGCGAGGGCCCAGAACGGTTCGCCCACGGTCTGGCCGGCCCGGTCTAGGGCGAAGAACACGTTCAATTTGGCGATGTCACTGGTGCCCCAGCTGGCCAGGCCGAAAAACAGGGTCTCCAGCCCCAGCATCAGCCCGAATCCAACCCACCACAGCCCCAGGGGCCGGCGCTGGCCCGTGGCCTGGAGCAGGCTGGCGAGCAGCAGCTGGCCGAACACCAACCCCCCCAGCAGCGCCGGGGAACTGGTCACCTGATCGATCCGGAAGGGTGCTCCGCTGGGCAGCAGCAGCAGGGAGTCCATCGGCTCAGCCCCGACCCCCAGGCAGCCGGCTGGCCAGTCGGCTCCAGCGCTGCCGCCAGCGCAGGCTCCAGGGAGAGGGGGATCTCAGGGGCAGTTCGCCCCCCGTCAACACCCGATCCCAGTGCTCGTTGATGGCGGCGAGGGCGCTGCGCCACCGCCCCTGCAGGGACGCCTCCGAGGCCGCGTCCAAGAGCGTCGTCAGCCGTTGGGGCGCCGGCCGCCAGGCGGCGGGGTCCGCCACCGCCGCGCTGATCCGCTCCACGTCGCCGGCCAGGCTGCCGCAGCCGATCTGGTGGCCGCACAGGCCGGGATCGAGGCTGTCGGCCAGGGCATGGTTGAGGCTGCTGAACACCACGCAGCCACAGGCCATGGCCTCCAGGGGGGGCAGGCCAAAACCTTCGCTGACGCCACGCCCCCGCCAGTAATCGGCGGAGTCGTAGAGATACACGCTGGCGTCATTGAACAGGTCCACGAGGTCATCCACCCAGCCCTGTTGGACCTCCACCCGCAGGCCCCGTTGACGCAGGGCCGGCACCAGTTGATTCAGCACATAGGCGCTGCTTTTGCGCCGCTGCACCAGCACATCGATGGGCCGCCGCCGATCGCCTCCCTGGCGGTCGCCCCGTTCCACCCAAGGAGATTGCAGGGCATTCGGCACCAGGAACAGGGGATTGCGGGGCGCCCGATTTCCCCAGTAGCCCAAGGTGTTGCGGCTCACCGCCAGCACCGGCACTCCAGGGGGTAAGGCGAAGCCGTAGCCGCTGCTGTGGGCGTGATAGGCCACCGGACGCCCAGCCAGGCGGCGCAGCTGGCGCGGCACATCAAACCCCCAGCTGACGATCCAGAGGGCCGCCCCTGGTCCCGCTTCCCGATTCAGCACATCCTCGAGGAAGGGGTGGTCGGCCTCCCGCTGCCGCTCGGTCACCACCTCCACGGGGACATCACCCAGGGCGGCGAGCAGGCGGGCCGTCTGCAGCTCTACCAGCAGGCCGCCGCAGCGGAACCGGCCCGTGGTGCCGGGGAGCAGAAAGCGCAGGGGACGCTGACGTTCCAGACGCAAGGGGCCGTGGCGGGTCGGCTGAGTCTGGCTCAGCCACCCTGCCACGGCCCCGCCGGCCGTCAGGCGACCACCGGTGAGGTGCTGCCGCTGCGCTGGCGTCGGGTGAGGAAGCCGAACAACACCTTGCCGATTGCGGCCACCAGATTGCCCTCCAGCTCCTGAAACATCTTCATGTTCAGGTGAAATGCATGGTTGGCTTCCGCCACGATCTGATCGGCCATGGCCTGATCAATCGGGAGATTGTCGAGGGCGGCGCGGTAGGTGATCTTGAAGGCCTTGTCATCGTCGATGGCATCAAATTCATAGAAATGAAGTCCATCGTCATCGTTCAGATTCATCGCTTTCTGGGCGATGGTCTTGAGGATCTGACCGCCGGAGAGATCGCCCAGGTAGCGGGTGTAGTGATGGCCTACCAACAGTTCGGGGGAGTCAGCGGCAATCTGGTGGATGCGCTGCACGTACTCCTGGGCCGCTGGGGTGACCTGGATCTGGTTGCGCCAGTCGGCGCCGAAGTAATAGGAAAGGTCCTTCTCCAGGGCATGGCGCCGGCTGAGCTGCGCGAAGGCGATCGGTCCCACCACGGGGTGGTTGCTGAGCTTGCCCACTTCCTCTTCCATGGCGCTGTACACATGCCATAGATCGGCCACCAGGGTGCGGTAACTCGCCTTATCCACCACCCCCTTCAGGAAGCAGCTCACGAAGCCGGTGTTTTCGGCCATCGTGTGGGATTTCTGCGTTCCCGTACGCAGTTGGGAAGCAAGGGCGACAGACATCGTTTCGAAAACGCCGTTCTGGAGAGGAACCAACGTAAGTGCGGTCTTCCTGTGGTTGGCGGCAACTTTGCGAAGGGTTACGCCGCCGTGGGGTTGGCCGCCGTGCCGTTGGCGCCGTCCTCGCCGTCGCCGTCTTCACCGTTGGGGGCGTGGGCCTGGCCTCCCGTGGCGAAGAGATCGAACAGCTGGCGGCACAGATGCTGCAGCTCCGCCACCTGCTCCGGCTGGGGCAGATGGCTGCCCGAGGGCCGCCAATCGCCCACGGTGGCCAGCCGCCAGCGCTCGGATTCATAGGTCAGTCCCCTCAGCACGACGCCCAGTAGTCGTGGCCGGGCCGGTGGCGCCTGCTCCAGGCGGAGTTGCACCAGCAGGGAGCGGCATTGCAGTCGGGGACTCCAGCCCGGGAAGTGGAAGGCCAGGTCGAGCGACTCCCGTTCGGCAAAGGCCCGGGTCTGGGGGTCATCGCGCCAGGGGGTGAGATTCACCCGGGCGGCAGGAAATTGCCCCCGGAACAGGGTGACGCTGGAGGCGATCAGCTGGGCCAGCTCCACCGATCGGGCCTGATCGGCCGCATTCATGCCGTTTCCCCTGAGCAGTTTCGGAGCTGGCTCGAAACCTAGTCTCATCGGGCTGACCCGCGTCGACGCCATGGCCACTTACGAGAAGCTCACGCCGCCCAGTTCCGGCTCCGCGATTCGCTTTGAGGGTGGCCAGCCGATCGTTCCCCACGACCCAATCATTCCGTTCATCCGCGGCGATGGCACCGGTGTGGATATCTGGCCCGCCACCCAACGGGTGCTGGATGCGGCCATCGCCAAGGCCTACGGCGGTGAGCGTCGGATCGAGTGGTTCAAGGTGTATGCGGGGGATGAGGCCTGCGAGCTCTACGGCACCTATCAGTACCTCCCCCAGGACACGCTCACGGCTATTGAGGCCTATGGCGTGGCGATCAAGGGTCCCCTCACCACCCCGATCGGCGGTGGCATCCGCTCGCTCAACGTGGCCCTGCGTCAGATTTTTGATCTGTATTGCTGCGTGCGTCCCTGCCGCTACTACCCCGGCACCCCTAGCCCCCACAAACGCCCCCAGGACCTCGACGTGATCGTGTATCGCGAGAACACGGAGGATATTTATATGGGAATCGAGTGGGAGGCCACGGATCCGGTGTGTATCGAGCTGCGCCAACATCTCAATGAGGTGGTGATCCCCGCCAATGGCAAATTGGGTAAGCGCCAGATCCCCGAGGGCTCCGGCATCGGCATCAAGCCGGTGAGTAAGAACGGCAGTCAGCGCCATATTCGCAAAGCTATTCAACACGCCCTACGCCTGGAAGGCGATAAGCGCCACGTGACGCTGGTGCACAAGGGCAATATCATGAAATTTACCGAGGGGGCGTTCCGCGATTGGGGCTACGAGCTGGCGACAACAGAGTTCCGTGCCGACTGCATCACTGAGCGGGAAAGCTGGATCCTGGACAATCTGGAGCGGAATCCGGGTTTGAGCATTGAGGCCAATGCCCGCATGATTGACCCCGGCTACGACAGCCTCACGCCGGAGAAGAAGGAGGCGATCTGCGCGGAAGTTCAGGGGGTCCTCGACGCCATCGGCAGCAGCCATGGCAACGGCCAGTGGCGGACCATGGTGATGGTCGATGACCGCATCGCCGACAGCATCTTCCAGCAGATTCAGACCCGACCGGCCGACTATTCCGTGCTGGCCACCCTGAATCTCAACGGCGACTATATCTCCGATGCCGCCGCTGCAGTGGTCGGTGGATTGGGTATGGCTCCCGGCGCCAACATTGGCGACAAGGCCGCTATCTTTGAAGCCACCCACGGCACCGCCCCGAAACATGCCGGTTTGGATCGCATCAATCCCGGGTCGGTGATTCTGTCCGGCGTGATGATGCTGGAGTTCATGGGGTGGCAGGAGGCGGCAGATCTGATCACGGCCGGTCTGGGTGCCGCCATTGCCGCCGGTGAGGTCACCTACGACCTGGCCCGCCTGATGGAGCCTCCGGTGGAACCGGTGAGCTGTTCGGGCTTCGCCGAGGCGGTGGTGCGTCACTTCGGGGGGTGAGGCGGGCAGACTGGTTCGATGAGCCGTTCCGCCCCCAGCCCGTCAGATTTCGTGGCCGACCGGGCGTCCCAACCCCTGATCGCTGTCGCCGATCCCTGCGTTCACTGTGGCTTTTGCTTGCCCACCTGCGCCAGTTATCGGGTGCTGGGCACGGAGATGGACTCCCCTCGGGGCCGCATCCATGCCCTTAAAGCCATCGCTGCGGGCGAGCTGGAGCTGGATGCCACGGTGGCGTCCCACTTCGACACCTGCCTGGGGTGCTTCGCCTGCGTCACCGCCTGTCCGTCCGGGGTGCGCTACGACCAGCTGATTGAGGCCACCCGCCCCCAGCTGAATGCGCCTGAACTGCGCAGCCCCTGGCAACGGCAGCTCCGTCGACTGCTGTTGGCCCTGCTGCCCTATCCGCAGCGATTGCGGGCCCTGCTGGCTCCCCTGCGGGCCTACGCCGGCACCCCTCTCCAGGAGCTGGCCCGTCGCACGGGTCTCACCCGCCTGTTCGGGGCGGAACTTGAGGCCATGGAGCGACTGCTGCCGGCCCTCACCGCCGAGACCTTTGCGGCGGATCCCGAGGGGGTGGTGCCTGCCCAGGGTCCGCGGCGGGCCCGGGTGGGTCTGGTGCTGGGCTGTGTACAGCGGCTGTTTGATCCCGCGGTGAATGCCGCCACCCTGCAGGTGCTCACGGCCAACGGCGTGGAGGTGGTGCTGCCGAAGGGCCAGGGCTGCTGCGGCGCCGTGACCCACCATCAGGGCGAACTGGACCAGACCAGGCGGCTGGCCCGGGACCTGGTGCAGGCGTTCACGGCGGCGACGGCGGACCACCCCCTGGACGCGATCGTGGTGGCGGCCTCCGGGTGCGGCCACACCCTGAAGCAGTATCCGGAACTGCTCCAGGGGGAGCAGAACTTTGGGATCCCCGTTAAGGATGTGCAGGAGTTTCTGGCGGAGCTTGGGCTCAGTGAGGCCTTCCGCGCCCGCCTGCATCCCCTCCCCCTGCCGGACGGTCAGGCCGCCAGTTCCGCCCGACCGCTCCGGCTGGCTTATCACGACGCCTGTCACATGATCCATGGCCAGGGCCTTCGTGATCAGCCCCGCCAACTGCTGCGCGCCATTCCCCATGTGGAGCTGTTGGAGGCCGTGGAGGCGGGGGTGTGTTGCGGCAGTGCCGGCATCTATAACCTGGTCCAGCCTGCCGAGGCGGCGGAGCTGGGTCGGATCAAGGCCGCTGACCTCAGCGGCACCGGAGCCGACCTGGCGGTGAGCGCCAACATCGGCTGCAGTTTGCAGATTCGCGAGCATCTGGCCAGCACGCCACGCCCGATCCCGGTGGCCCATCCCATGGAGTTGTTGGCGAGGGCGGCCGCGACCCCAGGGACGGCCGAGGGTAGGGCTCCGGCCTAGGGAGCGCCGGCGCGCCCCCCGTCCCCCTCCTCGCCCCCCTGGTTGTGGCCTTCCATCAGGCGCCAGGCCTGGGCCAGGGTGCTGGCCTCGCCCAGATTGCCCGGGAAGGTGAGCACCGGCAGGGCCGTGGCGGTCGGGAGGGGGGCCAGCACCAGGGACAGCCCCGGTAACAATTGACCCTGGAGCTCGACTGCCGTCAGTTCCAGTCCTTCCGCCAGCAGGGTGTGGGTGGTGATGCCGCCCTTGCTGATCAGGTAGCCGAGCTGGGGGGCCAGGGCCGCCGCCACGCGGGCCATCAAGCCCGCCAGCGTCAGTCCCAGGCGCCGTCGTGCTGCCGCTTCTGGTTCAGGGTGTTCACCGCGGCTGGTGTGGAGCACGGCGGTGCGGCCTGTTGCCAGGAGTGCCGCCAGGTGGTGGGTCAGTTGCTGGCCCAGCTCCGCCAGGGGGCGTTCCGGCGCGGATGCTGCCAACAGCCGCGCGATGGTGTCCACCTCCAGTTCCACGGCGGCGCAGGTCGGATCCGCCAGCAGGCCGGCCAGTTGTTGATCTGCCAGCGGCACGTGGGATCCCACCAGCACCAGCCCCGGCAGCAGCGAGCCGGCTCCGTTGCGGCGGCGCAGGCGGGCCAGCTCGTTGGGAGGCAGGGCCTGCGGGGGCAGCGCCGCCAGCCCCTGGATCAGGCTGGCGGCGCTCTGACAAAGAAAGCGTCGTGGGCGGCCGCCCTCCGGCTGGTGGGGGGCGGTGAGTTCCCGGATCGCCTGCCCCAGGGCCGCCAGTTGCTCCGGCCGCTCCCCATCCACCGCCACGCACACGTTGTCCCGGAAGGCGGCCAACCGCTGTCGCAACCGCTCCTGTCCCGGGGGGCCGCTGGCGGCGGCCGTCAGCAGCTCCCCCTCCAGTTGTTGGACGCTGCTGGCAGGGAGGCGGCCGCCGCTCTTCTCGGCCACCCAGTCCGGCAGGAAGCTGGTGGTGTAGCCGAACAGCCGGTCCTGGGCGAAGGCGCTCTCGTGCACCGGCCTGCCGTTGAGTTGATGCACCCCGGCTTGGGTGGTGCGACCGCCCTCCAGAAAGGCCGGCACCAGCAGGGTGGCGTCGAAGGGGCCGAGCTCGGTGCTGAGCACCTCCCGCTCCAGGGGGAAGTGGCCCCGCAGGGTGGAATCCCCGCGGCTCACCACCAGCCAGTGGGTCACCCCCGCCGCCTTCAGGGCCGGTTCCAGGGAGCGGCAGATCTCCCGCAGGCGGGCCGCCGCCGCGGTCGCCCCGAGGGCGCGGGTGTTGGCCAGCACGAACAGCAGCGGCGAAGGATGGCGCAATCCCGCCTCCAGGCTGGCCCGATCCCAGCGGAGCAGCAACGGGCAGCCATGCACCGTCTGGGATCCGGTGGGGTCGTCGTCAATCACGACGATCTTGAGTGGCTCCAACCCGATCTGCTCCATGGCACCATCGTGACGTGATGCGTCCCGAATCCTCCGCGCTGCAGGACCTCGTCCGACAGCTGCACCATGACGGCACCCCCTGGTTGCCCTGTGGCTTGGCCAGCCGGCTCGATTGGGGTGCCCCGGTGGCCCCCGGCTGTGGCTCCCTGAGCTGCGCCGCCCTGGATCGAATTCTCGAGCACAACCCCGGGGACTTCACGATCACGGTGGAGGCCGGCGCTCCCCTGGCGGCGGTGCAGCAGGCCCTGGCGGAGCACGGCCAGTGGCTGGCGGTGGATCGGCCCTGGGGCACGGGTCAAGCGCCGGCCAGCGCCGGCAGCATCGGCGGATTGGTGGCCCGGGGCCTGGCCGGCGGTTACCGCCAGCGCTATCTCGGCATCCGGGACCAGTTGATCGGCATCCGTGTCCTGCGCGCCGATGGGGTGGAGGCCCGGGCCGGCGGCAAGGTGGTGAAGAACGTGGCGGGCTACGACCTGATGCGCCTGTTCACGGGCAGCTGGGGCAGCCTGGGGTTGATCACCGAAGTCACCTTGCGCACCCTGCCGTTGCCGCCCCAGCGGCGCGGCCTGTTGGTTCAGGGTTCCCTCCAGGCCCTCGCCGAGTTGAGCCGCAAGCTGCTGCACTCCAGCCTCACCCCGGAGCGGGTCGACTGGTGGAGCGCGTCCCTGGCCGCCGCCGCCGGGCTGGAGGCCCAGCCCTTGGTGGTGGTCGGCCTGGCCAGCATCGATGCGGCCAGCCTCAATCACCAGATCGCCACGCTGCGCAGTTCCACCGCCTTGGCCTGTCGTGACCTCGCGGCGGAGGAACTCCACCACCTACACATCGTGGCCCGTGGCGCCACGGCCGACGGCGTCGCCCTCCCCCGCTGGCTGCTGCGGCTCGGGGTGAATCCCGACCAGATTTCCAGTCTGCTGGCCGCCCCCGAGCTGGACACTTTGGCGGTGGATCTGGCCGTTAGCAGTGGCCTGGGCATGGCCTGGACCCTGGAAGATCCGGCGGGGCCGAGCGAGCCGATGGCGGAGCGCATCGCCCGGCTGCGTCAGCTCTGTGGGCGTTTGGGGGGGCACCTCACCGTCCTGCGTCAACCAGCGGAAAGTTCATTGGCCAGCTGGGAGGATGCCCCTTCCCGTCCGTTGATCGAGGCGGTCAAGTATTGCTTTGATCCGCGGGCCCAGCTGGCTCCCAATCGGCTGCCGGGGGTACGGCCAACCCGGGCCCAGTGCTCCTAACAGGGTTAGACACCGGCAGAAGCGACGGGACTTTGGCAGCGCTCGGCCTCGGCGTTGGTGAGCCAGTCGAGCAAGGCGGCATTCACCTGATCGGGCACTTCGTCGTGGGGGCAGTGGCCGGCCTCCAGCACCACCTCCTTGGTGCCGGCCGGGGCGTGGCGCAAAAACTGGCTGCGCCGGCCGGCGGCGTTGATCCAGGGATCGCGGATTCCCCAGATCAGTAGCAAGGGGGCCCGTAGGTGGGCGAACAGGCTGTCGAGGGGCTGACCGCGGGGAATGGCGAACACGGTGCGGAAGACCCCGAAGGCCCCCCGATCCAGGGAAGGGCGCCGGATTGCTTCCACGAGCTCCTCATCCACGTTGGTCCGATCCAGATACACCTGGTTCAAGGTGCGGCGGATCGTGGCCGGCCGGCGCAGATTTTCGAACAGGAGCCGCTGCACCACTGGACTGTTCAACAGGGCCATGGCGATGGTGCGCCGCGCGATCGCGCCCCATCCCTGGGGCGTTTCCCGTTCATCGCTGAAGGGACCGGCCGCATTGAGCAGGACCACCCCGGCGCAGTCGTCCTCCAGGGCCACCGCCGCCGCCAGGGCGGCAAAGCCCCCCAGGGAATTGCCCACCAGCACCGTGGGCCGGCCGATGCGCTCGCGCACATAGGCCACCAGTTGATCCCGCCAGAGATCGCCGCCGTAGGGCAGGTCGGCGGGTTTGGCACTGCGGCCGAAGCCCAGTAGATCGAGGGCATGCACCTCATGGAGCCCTGCCAGCACTGGGATGTTGTGGCGCCAGTGGTCCGTGGAGGCACCAAAGCCATGCACCAGCAACAGGGCGGGTCCGCGGGGGCTGGCCGGGGAGGCGCTCAGGTAATGGATCGACTGATCGCGATACCGCCAGGGGTTGGTGATCGCTGCGCTCATCGTCGGTCCTGGCCCTGGGTTGGTCCCGGATGCTAGGGAGAACACCGTTCCCCAAGGCGCCAGAACCCAGGAGTGCGGGGGGTTAGCGCCAGTCCAGCCAGGGCAGCCGAGGCACGATCGCTGCGGTGGTGGAGCGATAGCTGGCATAGGCAGGATGGAGCTCCATCAAGGCCCGTTCTTCCCGCCGGGCTTTTCCCCCCATAACGGCTGCTAGGGCCAGGAGCAGAGCCAGGTGCAGCAGGCTGCCCAGCAGCAGGGTCATGCCCAGGGCGCCGATCAGGATGGCCTGGTAAAGGGGATGGCGACAGCGGGCGTAGGGCCCCTCCCGCACCAACGCCGCGCCGTCCATCGGCTCGGGCAGGGGGCTCAGGCTGGAGCCCAGCCGCAGGAGCGACTGCACGGCTGAGGCCAGGGCCAACAGCACCAGGGCGGCCCCGATCAGGCGCAGGGCCAGCGGCCACACCAAGGGCAGGGCCACGGTGGGCGGCCGGGCCGGCAGGAGCAGGGCCGCCAGCAACAGCAGCTGGGCCAGCAACCACCATTCTCCGCGGCGATTGTTCCGCCAACCCGCCAGGCTGAAGCCCCAATGCTGCAGCAGGCCTACCAAGCCGCCTCCCGGCGCTGCAGGGGCGGCCTGAGCAGACTCAGACGGGCCATTAGATGGTGGCGTTGGCATGGTCAGCCTGGCCGGATAACACCAGTCTGAGCAGGATCGGCGCCAGGAAGGTGGTGCCGATCACCATCAATAAAATGGCAGCCTCTAGGGGCGGGGTCAGCAAGTGGGCCTGGCTGCCGAGGCCGAGGAAGATCAGGCCCACCTCTCCCCGGGGCAGCATGCCCAGGCCCACGAGGAGCCGGTTGGTGGGTTCCTGGCTGCGATAGCTCCAGCCGGCCGCCAGCTTGCCCACCACCGCCACCACTAGCAGGAAGGCCGCCACCACCAGCCCTTCCCGGTTGGCGGGATCGAAGGGGTTGAGCACGGATAGGTCCATGCCGATCCCGATGAGCACAAAAAAGACGGTGGCGAACAGGGCCACCAGCGGCTTGACGGTGTCCTGCACCGCTTCGGAACGATTGGATCCACTGAGGATCAGTCCGCCGGCAAAGGCCCCCAGGGCGGCCTCCAGGCCCATCGCCTCGGCGATGAAGCAGCACAAGGTGAGCACCACAAAGCCCGCCACCACCACCTCGCCGGGGGCCTTGAGCTGGTCGAGGAGTTGATCGAACACCGGTCCGGCGAAGCGGCTGAGCAGGACCGCGACGGTCACGAACAGAACCGCCGCCGCCACCAGTTGGAGCACTGGCCCCAGGGTGAACCCGCCGCCGCCGGCCAGGCTGACCACCACGGCCAGGATGACAATCCCCAGGATGTCGTCGAGGACGGCAGCGCCGATCACGATCTGTCCCTCCCGACTGCGCAGCATCTTTAGTTCGGAGAACACGCTTGCGGTGATACCGATGCTGGTGGCGGTCATGGCGGCCCCGGCGAAGATCGCCAGCAAGAGGGGCAGATGAAACAGGGTGGTCAGGCCGAGAGTGCCGAGGGTGAAGGGCAGAAGCACGCCGGTGATGGCCACGGTGATGGCCTGCCATCCAACGGCAAGGAGCTCATCGAGGTCACATTCCAGGCCGGTGAGGAACAGCAGGGCATAGAGGCCGAGCCTGCCCACCTGCTGCAGGCTGGGAAAGGTTTCGGCGTAGAGGCTCTGCACTGTGTCCGCAGGGACATCCGCTAGGTGCGCCACCAGATCCACCGGTACCGCACTCAGCTGGGTTAGCAGCTCCGGGGGTACCAGGAGATGCACCCCCGAAACTCCGATCGCCACCCCCGCCAACAGTTCCCCCAGGATCGTGGGCAGCTGGAGGCGCACCATCAGTTCGGCCATGGCCCGGGCGGCCACAAAGATCACCAGGAACCGACCCACCTCCACCAGGGTCTCAGCGGCTTCCAGTTGATGGCTGCCGAGCTCCAGCAGCACGGGGGGCAGAACCATGGCAGATGCACAAGCCGGCCTGACCCTAGGCGCCGCAGCTCCAAGGGTGTTCGCTTGCAAACCTCGCCCCGGCCGAATCGCTGAGTACTGAATCCACCGCTACCGTCCCATGGAGTGCTTAATGGCAGTCGCCAGCTCAAATTTCGCCATCGGCCGTCGCCATGACTGACCATCCACCTCTAAATCTGCGGCTGCCGACCCCTGGCTGCGATGCCGACCCTGACCGCAGCGGCCTCACGGCCGATGACGTGTTCGATGGCATGACCGAACATTTGTTCTACACACTGGGCAAGCTTGCGCCTGCGGCTAGTCGTCATGATCTGTACATGGCGTTGAGCTATGCGGTGCGGGATCGGTTGATGACCCGTTATCTCGCTGGGATTGAGGCCATTAACGCTAGCCCGACCAGGGTGGTGGCCTATCTGTCGGCTGAATTTTTGATTGGGCCGCAACTGAACAACAATCTGTTGATGCTGGGGATCCAGCAGGAAGCGGCGGAGGCGCTGCGTCGTTTTGGCATCCAAGATCTGGAGGAGATTCTGGATGTGGAGGAGGAGCCTGGCTTGGGCAACGGGGGCCTGGGTCGGTTGGCGGCCTGTTTCCTCGAATCCCTGGCTTCGCTACAGATTCCCGCTACCGGTTATGGTATTCGCTACGAATTTGGAATATTTGATCAGCTGATCCGTGATGGATGGCAGGTTGAAATTACGGACAAATGGTTGAAGGCCGGCTGGCCTTGGGAAATCCCCCATCCTGACCAGGCCTGTTTTGTTGGCTTTGGCGGCCGCACGGAAAGCTACCGCGATGCCCAGGGCTCCTACCGGGTGCGTTGGATCCCGGCGGAACATGCCATTGGTATTCCCCACGATGTCCCTGTGCTCGGATTTCGAGTCAACACCTGTGATCGGCTGAGGCTGTGGCGTGCCGATGCCACGGAATCATTTGACTTCTATGCGTTTAATATTGGTGACTATTATGGGGCTGTTGAGGAGAAAGTGGGTTCGGAAACTCTCTCCAAGGTTCTCTATCCCAATGATGGTACGGACGAGGGGCGGCGCTTGAGGTTGAAGCAACAGCATTTCTTTGTGAGTTGCTCCTTGCAGGACATGATCCGCAATTTGGATCTGCGGGGGATCCCGATCGATGAGTTTCCTGACCATTGGGCCGTTCAGCTTAATGACACGCATCCCTCGATAGCGGTTGCCGAGCTGATGCGGCTGCTGCTTGATGATAAGCATCTGGACTGGGAGCAGGCCTGGGACATCACGACGCGTTCACTATCTTATACCAATCACACGCTTTTGCCAGAGGCGCTGGAGAAGTGGGGCTTGAATCTGTTCGCCTCCCTGTTGCCCCGTCATCTGGAATTGATCTACGAGATCAATCGCCGTTTTCTCCAGCAAGTCCGTCTTAGATATCCCGGTAACGATCAGGTCCTGCGCCGCGTTTCGATTATTGATGACGAGGGCAACAAGGCTGTGCGCATGGCCAACTTGGCCACCATCGCCTCTCACCATGTGAACGGAGTGGCGGCCCTGCACAGTGAACTTGTGAAGCAGGATCTGTTTCCAGAGTTTGCTGACCTCTGGCCGGATAAGTTCACCAACGTCACCAATGGCGTGACGCCTCGTCGATGGATTGCCTTGGCTAATCCGAAGCTCACAACACTTTTGAATGAGGCGATTGGTGAGGGCTGGATCAGTGATCTTGACCAGCTTCGGGGCCTAGAGCGTTATGTGGATGACACGGGCTTTCTGGACCGGTGGGATTCCACCAAGCTCGCCGTCAAAAATCATCTCTGCCGCTATATCAATGCTCACGCAGGTGTTTCCGTCGATCCAAGCTCGCTTTTTGATGTTCAGGTAAAGCGTATTCATGAATATAAGCGTCAGCATCTCAATGCTCTCCAGGTTGTGGCCCAGTACCTGCGAATCAAAAATGGCTTGGGGGATGGCATGGCACCGCGAACGGTGATCTTTGGCGGGAAAGCTGCTCCCGGCTATGCCATGGCCAAGTTAATCATTCGCTTTATTAATGGCATTGCTGAAACCATCAATGCCGATCCTGATATGGATGGACGCCTGCGAGTGATTTTTCTGGCGGATTACAATGTGAAGCTGGGCGAGCGAGTGTATCCAGCGGCTGACCTTTCCGAGCAGATTTCCACGGCTGGGAAAGAGGCTTCTGGTACGGGCAATATGAAGTTTGCGATGAATGGTGCCCTCACGATTGGAACTCTTGATGGTGCCAATGTGGAGATACGTGAGCAGGTGGGTTCGGAAAACTTCTTCCTATTCGGCAAGACCACTGAGGAAATTGTGGATCTTCACCGCAAGGGATATCGCCCCTGGGAGCTCATCGCATCAGTGCCCGAATTGCCAGAGGTTCTTCGGCTGATTGAGCAGGGGCATTTCAGCGATGGGGATGGTGAATTGTTCCGGCCGCTGCTTCAAAACCTCACGGGGAACGATCCATTTTTTGTGTTGGCCGACTTCCAGTCCTACATGGAGGCCCAAGCTGAGGTGAGTCAGGCTTGGAGCGACAGGGGCCGTTGGAACCGGATGTCCCTGCTCAACACCGCCAGATCGGGCTTCTTTTCCTCGGATCGATCCATTCGCGACTATGCACAGCGAATTTGGAAGGCAGAGGAATTCCCTGTCACCATCACTTGCGATCGGACCGAAGCCTGAGAAGCGTCCCCTAGGGGATCACCCCCGATCGGGAAGGTCGGGGGTTTGGTGAAGCAGGCGATTGAGGCGCAAGCGATCGGCGTTGAGGGGATCGGGGGCTAACTCTCCGGCCAGCTCACGGAATTTTTGCTCCACCTCTTCCGGGACGCGCACATCAAAAATGCGCTCCATCAAGGCCTCAATGGAGAACAGGTGGGCGTTGATGTTCTCCAGATCGGCCATCGCTTGCTGGATCCCGTCGGTTTCCGGGGGCGGGGTGGCGCTTCGTCCTGCGGGTTCAGCCGTCGGGGTGGGAGCAGCATCGCTGTCGCCATAGTGCTTCTGGAGATCCTCTAGGACGCGTCCAGCCAAAGTTCGAAAGGACTGCAGCGCAGCCCAATTGAGCTCCTGTTGTTGACGCAGGCTGGGATTTTCGCGAATCAACCGGTCGTGTTCCCGATAGAAGCGTTGGCAATCCGGGCATTGGCAGGGCTCTTCTGGCACCGCTTCCCCTGTGCTCATCGTTCTCCATCATGGCACCCAACCCGCGATGCTGGCTGGGTGTGGGCTCAGGCGGCGAGCGGCGGGTCGCCGGAGTCCTCCAGATCGTGATCGGACTCCTGCTCTCCGGAGCTGTCCCAGGCGGCCGGCAAAGGAATTTCGATGGAGGTCACCACCTGGATGACGTCGCGCAGGCGCATCGAATCGGCAAACCAGCCCATGGCCTGCTCCACGTCACCCCGGCGCTCCGCATCAATGGCCTGTTCCTCATGGGCTTCGGCCAGTAGGGCCAGCCAGCAGAGGCAGCGGGCCTGAACCACAGACAGATCGAGCTCGTCGGGTTGGCTGTCGGCGATCCGTTCGCTTTCCTGCTGCACGAGCAGCCGCAGACGCAGGTCGTGAAGCTGGGTCATCCGATCCATGACGACTGCTCCCACGGTAGCGGCGGGAAACCAACGGGGTCTGTCCCGCTTGGTAGTGCAGGTTACGGAGGGCATCCAGTCCTGCGGCTGGCCGCGAGACCAGGACTGGATCAGGAGGGGGCCTTCTGTTGTTGGGGAGGACGGGGCTGGCGGGACTCGAACCCACGACCTACGGTTTAGGAAACCGTCGCTCTATCCGGCTGAGCTACAGCCCCAGAGTTTTAATTATGCCTGAGACTGGTGTCAGTCTTTTTCTGAACGATGGAACGTTGTAACTACTGCTTTAGATTAGGCACTTCGGCTCCGTTGGCGTGACCAGTGAAAGTCCCACAGCCCCTGCGATGCGGGAGGTGAGCCAGGTACTGCACTGGTCAGGCATGACGTTGATTGGATTGTTCGCCGTGTCGTTTGCGGTGAGCGCCTGGCCGATTGCCGTGCTCGAGGCCCGATGGCAGCAGCAGACGGCCGAATCGTTGCTCAACGCAGCGCATTACCCCCTGGTCGGCGCCACGTTGATGGTGGTGGCCGGTTGCCTCAGTCCTTCCACCCGTCAGGAGGCCCAGCGCCTCCGCCTGGTCAGGCGGCTCTCCATTTGGGCGTGCGTGGGCTTTCTCTTACTGATTCCTCTGTTGACGGTGGGGGGAAGTTCGGAGCTCAAGCAAAATCGCATGAATGCGCTCGCCAACAAGGCGCGTCTGGCGAAGGCCGTGAATTTGGTGCTGCGTGCCGATTCCGAGCCATCCCTGCGCCAGGCCGTCGAGCGTTTTCCCCTTCCCAATTCCGGCCTCCCCCCGGTTTTGCCTGCCTCCGTTCCAGAGGTCCGCAAAGACATCCTCATTGAGCTTGGCCCCAAACTGGAACGATTGAATAACCAGATTGATCAAGAGCTTGCGCGTCGCTTCAAGCGCCTCATCGGCAGCCTGTGCCGCGTGGTGCCCATGGCTCTGATCTATTTCTTCGGTTTCGCGGCCCTTGCCCAGGCTGATCCCTCCCAGCCCAACTTGCTGTCGAAGCTGTCCCAGCTCTCCCGCATGTCGTCCGCCAGCCCTTCCACCTCCTGGATGCCGAAGTTTGGCAAGGGGCGCTCCAGCTCCCGCAGAAGAAGCAGTCGCTAGGCCTTCGCCCCCACCCCATCGATCCAGCTTGTGATGGTTTCCTCTGCTTCCGATCAACCCAACCGCCCGTCCACTTCCAATCAAGTTGAGAAGCCTCGGGTGCGGCGAACTGAGGCCGCCACCATCAGCTTGCGGGTGGGGTGGGTGCTGGCTGCGGCCTTCGTCATCAGCCTGATCCTTGCGGCCACGCCAGTCGCCCTTTTCGATCCCGGGTGGTATGCCCGCTGGATCGGGGCCCTCATCGGCAATGGGGATCTGGCGTTGGTGGGAGTGGCACTCATGGTTCTTTCGGAGGGGCTGATGGGCAGTCGCAGGCTTCCCGCCGGCAGCCGTAGAACCCTGCTGCAGCCGCTCCGTTGGCTCCGGCGCGTCGCTCTCCTGGTGGCCCTGGGCTATTTCGCCCTTGTCCCGCTGCTCAGTTTCACGGCCTGGTCACAGCTCAAAACGCGTCAGCAAAACCTGGGGCAGAGCCTCACCACCATGACCCAGGTGGTCCAGGCCGTCGCCAAGGCCCAGGATCCCGCGCAGGTGGCGAATGCCCTGCGCGATTGGCCTGACCGATCCCTTGAGTTGCCTGTCCCACGGCTGGACGTGCCGTTCCCCTCCCAACGCAACCAGCTGGTGGCCGTGCTCAGCGGCCGTCAGGCCGAGTTGGCGGCCCATCGATCCCAGGGCGACCAGGCCCTTCTGCTGGCCCAATTGGCTCCCTGGTCTCGTAATGCGGCTTCCGCCCTTCTCTTGGGCAGTTTTTACTGGTTGGTTGGAGCTCGGTTCGGCCAAGGCAGCCGTAGCTCTCGATCAAGCAGCCGATCGGGAGGGCTGGAGCCAAGGTCAGGAATCCCAAACCAAGGCGACCCGAATGCTCCATCCAGTGCCGATGCAGTAAAGTGATGGGGATCAATTTATTATTGCCGTGAAAGCCCCGCAGCTCGCAGCACTCCTCGGCTCCGCTGTTGCCGTCGGCAGCATCGCCCTTTCTGTTCCCCAGGCCCAGGCGACGTGCATGGGAGGTAGTCCACTACTTGGAAATACTTGCCCATTTTTTAATGATAATCCTCAAAATAACGGGCTTTATTATAATTTTCTCGATGCAAACCTGAACTCGGCTGGCCATAGCTACTTTAAGTTGGGTGTTTCTTCGACAGCTGGCAAGCCGATTTCAGTTTTTGGGGCTGAGCTTCGCTACAATGGCGCTCTCGGGGCTGGCGCCAACATCCCAGCTAATACTTGGATTCCTCTGGGCGATGTTACAACCCTTGGAACCGGTACTGGTAACTACAATTCATCCTATATCTGGAGCAGCTACCCTGCTTTAGGAAATCCAGCCAGTCCCACTAAAAATGCTTTTTACGTAGGAACTAAGCCAATTGGTTCTGGAAATATTGAAATCCGCGGTCGCATCCAGGACGGCACCGATTCTGGGACCACTTCGTTGGTTTCAGGCGATAGGATTCGTTTCACGGTTTATTATGGTTCGATTGATGAGATGACCTCGGGCGTGCCTGGCGATCCCACCACCGGTGTTGATGTCTTCCTAGGTGGGGATATCCTCAATCGCAACTCAGTTTATTCTGATGTGCCTGCACCCTTGCCCCTCGTCGGCGCTGGTGTGGCTTTCGGGTATTCCCGTCGCCTGCGTCGTCGCCTCAAAGCTGTCAAGGCTTGATTTCTTTAGAATCAGTCCGACTGGCCTGCCTCCCCTGCGGGGGAGGTTTTTTTATGGGTCCATCAGGTCTTACATTTCTGGCAGAAAGCAGGCGAGGTGATCGCGATCGGCCCACAGGTCAACTTTCGGGTTGTCCCGTGGAGTCGGTTGAGGAAAGTCCGGGCTCCCCAATGGCCAGGCCTGCTGGGTAACGCCCAGTGCGGGCGACCGTGAGGACAGTGCCACAGAAACACACCGCCGATGGCCGAGTGGGTTCGCCCACGCAGCACAGGTAAGGGTGCAAAGGTGCGGTAAGAGCGCACCAGCAGCATCGAGAGGTGCTGGCTCGGTAAACCCCGGCTGGGAGCAAGGCCCAGGGACAGCGGTTGGCCATCTTCCCCGTCCCGTCACCCATGCGCCGCTCGAGGCCGTCGGTAACGACGGTCCCAGACAGATGATCGCCCCCGATTCAAGGTCTCGGCCCGAAGATCGGGAACAGAACCCGGCTTACGTCCTGCTTTCCCCCATGTCCCCCCAGCGCCACCGCCAACTCGTGGCTTTTCTGTGTCGTCTGGGGCTTGATCCAGTCGCCAAGGGCGGTCCCGGTGCTGCTCCAGCGGCCCTGGCACCGATCGATGAGGCCCTCAGCCACAGCTCCGCCGGGCTGTCGTTCAACCATGAGCGGCTGGAGTTTCTCGGCGATGCCGTGCTGCGATTGGCAGCGGCCGAATTTCTACAGGCTTGGCAGCCGACACTGAGTGTGGGCCAGTGCTCCACGCTGCGGGCCCAGTTGGTGAGTGATCGTTGGCTGGCGGAACTTGCCGAAACCTGTCAGTTGGCCACGGTGCTGAGGCTGGGCCCGATGGCGGCGGCCGATCGGGCCGGTCGGGCCACCGTGCTGGCCGAATCCTGCGAGGCCCTGATTGGGGGGCTCTACGAAGCTTGGGGGGGGAGCGAGGGTGGCCTGACACCGATCCACACCTGGTTGGGGCCCCATTGGCAACGGAGCACCCGCGAACTGCTCAGCGATCCTGATCGCTACAACTGGAAATCAGCGTTGCAAGAGTGGAGTCAGGGCCTGGGCCTGGGGCTGCCGCTTTATCACTGCGAGGAATGCAGTCGCCTCCATGGGGATCCTCGGCGTTTTCAGTGCCGGGTGGTGGTGGGCCAGGCCGGAGAGGACCTCCATGGGGAGGGCTGGGGCGGTTCCAGGCGTGAAGCCGAACAGCAGGCGGCGCGTGCTGCCCTGGAGCAGCTCAGACCGGCTCCAGGGTTGACAGGGGCAGGGTGACCAGCTTGTCCCAATTGCCTCCCTCAAACAGCACGGCCGCCATCCGTCCACTGAGGCGCTGTACGAAGCCGCGATAACCGTTGTAGATCGAACGCTGATCGCGGACCACCACCGTGGTGCCCGGCAGGATTGGCGGGGTGGTCATGGCGGGTGCTGCCTTCGAACTCACAAGAATTATCGGTGATCCCGCCCCTCGCTGGGCGATCCGCCATCGGCGAGCGTGCGTTCAGATACGGGCGGAAGATCACCGGGTTTTGGCACGGAAAGAGTTCCGTGGTTGACCGGGACCACACTGGCGTCGCTGAATAGCAAAGTCCGGCAAAGCCAGGGTGAATCATGTTAATTCAGAAGCAGTCTACTTCACGTGAGGCCGCCATTGTTCTGCAGGGAGCTGGCTTTGCCTTGATTGTGGCGTATGCCATTACTGTGCTATCCGCTGCCTATCCATTGGCGATCATGCAGCCCGGCTGGATGCTGCGTGTTTGCAACAGTTTGAGGGAGACTGCCGCCTTGCCATTGCTGGGTGCATCTCTGTTGGTCATTGCTCAGCAATGTGATTCTGATATGCAGCCTCTGGCCCGACGAATGGTTCTCATTCGCCGGGTTGCACTGTGGGCATCCGTTGGCTTTTTGCTGTTGATTCCACTGCAGATTTACGCCGGGATGCAGCTCAATCAGGGCCGTGCCGATCTGGAGAACCGGCAGCGTCGTGAGATTGAACGTGCCGGATTTGCGATCCAGCGCGCCAGCGATGAAGCCAGTTTGCGCCAGGCTTTGGCCCTGCTGCCCGGATCGCCGCCGCTGCCCAACGGTTCCCTGGATGTTCCGCTGGCACAAATCAAGAAAAATCTGATGGAGCAGATCACCCCTTTGAGTCGGCGTCTTGAGGTGGCGATCGCCGATGCCCGTCGCCAGCGCTTGGAACGCAGCCTGCAGGGCTGGTTGCGGGATGCGCTGGTGGCCGGCGCCTATGGTCTGGCCTTCGCTGTCCTGGGTCAGTCCGGGCCTGGGCAGACAAGTTTCTTGGCCCACCTTGGCCGCGGTTGGCGCCGCCCCCTGGTGGGGTTGGGTCGGCGCCGGCAAGGGCGGGAGCAGCGCCGTGGCCTGATGGGCCGCCCCTGAGGGGTGGGTTGGCTGGGGCTGGTTTCATGGCTCCGCCCGAGGGCGGTGCGCGTGCATCGTTTCACTGCAATTGCGGGAAGATATGCCGCTTCTTGAGTCGCTCTGAATCGCAATTTATGGGATTTTGGCCATAAATCTGCAGCAGTTTCAGTTGGTCAATTTTTTATCCTTAGTCTGCCCGTGGCCTTTTCGTCAACGACGGCTCCATCGATGAAGACCATCACCCTTTCCGCCCTGCTTGGGCTTTCCACTCTGACCGGCGGCCTCGCCCTGGCTCCCGCCCCCGCCAGTGCCGCCTGCTTCGCTGATCCCAGCTTTCCCGATGGCACCAACTGCCCCACCTTTAACCCAGACACTGATTCGGTTGTCACCAACCAATTCATTGGTTTCAACCTTGCGACCGCTAACCAGTTGCAGATGGGATTTCGCACGGATTCCTCCTCTCCCGTGACGATTAAAAATGTGGCCTGGTCGCAGGACAACTTGAGCTGGACTAATTTCTTGAATACGCCTTTGCTGGCAAACAGCGATACGACCTTTGCCGTTACGAAGCCCTTCGTGCTGCCAAGCGGAGTATTCGCGAGTGCCACGCCCACCACGCCCTTCTACACTCGCTTCACTATTGACGGTTCAGGGATTGCGATCGGCGACATCGTGGAATCCACGTTGTTTGCTCGTAACAGCTCTGTAACCCCCGCGGATGACGTGCCTCTTTCGAGTCCGCTCGGTAGCCGTTACTTCCAGGCTGCCCGCGATCAGCAAGCCGGCGTCCCAGGCCCCCTGCCCCTGCTTGGCGCTGGCATGGCCTTCGGGATGTCACGTCGTCTGCGCCGGCGCGTCAGCGCTGGTGCGTCGGTCTGAGCCTGAGTTGACCTGGGCCTGAGTGGGCCCGTGCCTGCCTCCACCCCAGCGCAAGCCGGGCTTGGGGCAGGCTTTTCCCCTGCCGACCTAGCGTTCGATCTCCGATCGCCTCGAGCGGCGCCCGCCGTGACCCAGTCTCCACAAGCCGAATCCTCCCCCGCCTTGCTGATGGTGGGTCGGGTGGTGGCAGCTCAGGGCATGGGCGGGGAGCTGCGGGTGCTACCTCTCAGCGATTTCCCCCAGCGATTCACTCTGGCGGGCCCCCGCTGGCTGCAGGACCCCAAGGGCAGCCCGCGCCAGGTCGTGTTGTTGTCGGGTCGCCAGTTGCCGGGACGGCAGCTCTATGTGGTGCGGCTGGAGGGGGTCAGCGACCGCAGCGGCGCCGAGGCCCTGGTGGGCTGCCAGCTGATGGTGAAGGCTGATGACCGTCCGCCCCTGGAACCCGGTGAGTTCCATGTGCTCGACCTGGTGGGGCTCGAGGTGAGGCTGATGGAGCAGGGGCAGCCCGGCGCCGTGGTGGGCACCGTCACCGACCTAATCCATGCCGGCAACGATCTGCTGGAGATCGCTCCGATCGAGGCCCCCCTGGGGCCCCGTCGCCTGATCCCCTTTGTGGAGGCGATCGTCCCCGAGGTCCATCTCGATCAGGGCTGGTTGGGCCTTACCCCTCCTCCAGGCCTGATGGACCTCTGATCCAGGAGCGGCCGGCGCCGTGTCCCCTTCCACTTCCTGCCAGCGGCGGATTCCGTTTGAATGACCTTCAGCCCTGAACCGATGACGCCCATGTCGGCACCCTCCCGCCCGAGCCTGGTGCCGGTGATCCTGTGCGGGGGCACGGGCACCCGCCTCTGGCCCCTGTCCCGTGCCAGCTATCCCAAGCAGTACTGGGCCCTAGGAGCTGAGGGAGAGACCACCCTGCTGCAGCAGACCCAGCAACGGTTGAAGGGCCTCAGTGGCCTGGCGGCGCCGCTACTGATCTGCAACGAGGACCATCGTTTCATTGTGGCCGAGCAGATGCGGCAGATCGGCGTGGAGCCGGCAGCCATCCTGTTGGAACCCATGGGGCGGAACACGGCTCCGGCCGTGGCCGTGGCGGCCCTGCAGGCCAGCGCCCGAGGAGACGATCCCCTGTTGCTGGTGCTCGCCGCTGACCATGTGATCCAGCGGGCTGAACGGTTCCGGGCCACCGTTGAGGCGGCCATTCCCGCCGCCGCCGCCGGCCAGCTGGTCACCTTCGGGATCGTGCCCACCGCTCCGGAAACGGGCTACGGCTATATCGAGGCGGCGGAGCCCCTCGATCCCGCGGCCGCACCGACGCCGGTGGCCATCCGGCGCTTCGTGGAGAAGCCCGATCGCGCCACGGCCGAACAGTTTTTGGCCAGTGGGCGCTTCACCTGGAACAGTGGCATGTTCCTGTTCCGTGCCAGCACCATCCTGGCGGAGTTGGAGCGTTTGGCGCCCCAGGTGGTGAGTGCCTGTCGCAGTGCCCTGGAACACGAGAGCACCGACCTGGAGTTTCGGCGGCTCGAGCGCGAGTCCTTTGCCAACTGCCCCAATGTGGCCCTCGACGTGGCCGTCATGGAGCGCACCGACCGGGGTGCCGTGCTGGCCCTGGCCGCGGGCTGGAGTGACGTGGGCAGCTGGAGCGCCCTGTGGGAGACCGCCAAC
The DNA here is from genome assembly GCA_903856805.1 of uncultured cyanobacterium. GTDB lineage: Bacteria > Cyanobacteriota > Cyanobacteriia > PCC-6307 > Cyanobiaceae > Cyanobium. The sequence goes on from CAIOCZ010000028.1 coordinate 44,281, forward strand.
CAAGACGCCAACGGCAATGTGCTCCGGGGACGGGTGATCAGTGAGGGGTCCCGTAACTGCTACCTCCGCAGTGAACACCGGTTGGTGGTGGGCTTGGGTGTGGAGGATCTGGTGGTGGTTGAAACCAATGACGTGGTGCTGGTGGCCCATCGCGATCGGGCCCAGGATGTCAAGACGGTGGTGAACGCCCTGGAACGGGAGGGCGCTCCGGAGAGCAAGGCCCATCGCAAGATCTACCGGCCCTGGGGCTCCTACGACGGCATCACCGAAGGGGAGCGCTGGCAGGTGAAGAAGATCGTGGTCAATCCCGGCGCCAGCCTCTCCTTGCAGATGCATCACCACCGCGCCGAGCACTGGATCGTGGTGCAGGGCACGGCGCTGGTGGAAAAGGATGGCGTCGAGGAACTGGTGGGTGAGAACCAGAGCACCTATATCCCCCTGGGGGCTCGGCACCGCCTCACCAATCCCGGCAAGATCCCCGTGGAGTTGATCGAGGTGCAGAGCGGTCCCTATCTGGGCGAGGACGACATCGTCCGCTTCGATGACCGCTACGGCCGTACCGATGTCGGCCTGGTGACTCCCACCGCCAGCTGAGGGCCCAGCCGCCGCGGGCAGGGGCTCATTCCACGGTGACGCTCTTGGCGAGATTGCGGGGCTGATCCACATCCAGCCCCCGATGGGCGGCGATGTGATAGCTGAGCAGTTGCATCGGAATCACGGTGAGCAGGGGGCTGAGCAGCTCATCGGTCTCCGGCAGGGGCAACAACACGTCAAACAGGGTGGTGTCCGGGCAGGCGGGCGCCACCCCGATCAACTGGGCATCCCGGGCCTTGGCTTCCTGGGCATTGGAGAGCACCTTGTCAAACACCGTGCCGGGCACCGCAATCGACACCACCGGCACGCGGGCATCGAGCAGGGCGATCGGGCCGTGCTTCATTTCGCCGGCCGGATAGCCCTCGGCGTGGATATAGCTGATCTCCTTGAGCTTCAGGGCCCCTTCCATGGCGATCGGGTAATTGATGCCCCGTCCCAGAAAGATCACATCTTGAGTGTCCGCGAACAGATGGGCCAGCTCGGCGCAGCGCTGGTCATGGTCGTGCACGAGGGCCTGGAGCAGGCCGGGCAATTGGCGGAGCTGGCTGGCCAGGGCCTGGAGCTCGGCAATGCTGCGGCCGCTGCTCGCCCCCGGGCCGTCCTGGCCCTGGCGACGCTCGGCGAAGGCCAGGGCCAAGCCATAGAAGGCCAGCAGCTGGCCCAGAAAGGTCTTGGTGGCGGCGACGCCCACCTCAATTCCGGCCCCGATGTCGAGCAGGTGCCCCACCAGGCGGCCCAGGGAACTCTCCGGTCGGTTGGTGATGCCGAGCAACCGTGGGGCATAGGCCGGATCCTCCAGGGACTGGCGCCGTTCCTGTTCCATGGCCAGGGCCGCCAGCGTGTCGGCGGTCTCCCCGGATTGGGTGACGCCGATGGTGAGCATGTGGGGGGTCAGCGGCGGCGGCGCGTAGCGGAATTCGCTGGCATAGAAAACAGAGGTGGGGATGCCGGCCAGCTGTTCGAGCAGGTAAGCACCCACCTGGGCCGCATGGCGGCTGGTGCCGCAGGCGAGGATCTGGATGCGTTCCACCCCCGTATAGACGCTCTCATCCAGGGGCAGGGCCACCAGGGCCCCCTCTGGCAGATGGCGCGCCACCCACAGGGCCGCCGTTTCCGGTTGCTCGTGGATTTCCTTGAGCATGAAGTGGCGGAAGCTGCGCTTGTCCGCCACGTGTTCCGTGCCGGTGAGCAAGGTGGGGGTGCGTTGCACCCGTTGGCCAGCGCTGTCATAGAGCTCGATCCCCAGGGGGGTCAGCAGCGCCACCTCCCCGTCCTCCATCGGCAGGATCGTGCGGGTGAAGCCGGCCAGGGCGGGGGTATCGCTGGCACAGAGGAATTCCCCTTCCCCCAGGCCGATCAGTAGCGGGGCCTGGTGGCGGGCCACCACCAGGGCCCCGGGGCAGCGGGCCCACACCACCGCCAGGGCATAGGCCCCATGCAGCTGGGGCAGCACCGCCTGCACCGCCGCCAACAGCAGGTTGGCGCTGGCCGCCTCACCGGCGTCAGAGCGGGCCTTCAGCTCCAGAGCAATTAGGTGGGGAATGACCTCGGTGTCTGTGTCGGAAAGGAAGGTCACCCCCTCGGCTTGCAGCGACTCGCGGAGGGTGCGGTGGTTTTCGATGATGCCGTTCTGGACCACCGCCAGTTCGCCACTGCCGTCGAGATGGGGATGGGCGTTGCGTTCTTCGGGCTTGCCGTGGGTGGCCCAGCGGGTGTGGCCGATGCCGCATTGCCCTGGCGCCCCGTGCTGCTCGTAGCGAGCGCTGAGGTTGACCAGTTTGCCCTCGGCCTTGAGGCAGTGCAGTCGCCCCCCTTCCACCGTGGCGATACCGGCCGAGTCGTAGCCGCGGTATTCCAGTTGCCGCAGTCCGTCGAGCAGCTGGGGGGCCGCCTCACGTGAGCCGATCAGGGCAACGATGCCACACATAGGGAGAGGGGTCCGGAGATCGTCAGGGAAGGGCTCGGGCCAGCTACGACCGCGGGGGAGCGGCCAATAAAAAAGCCCGGCGGTGCCGGGCATGAGCTTATGGGACCTGGTCCAGGGCCTTCAGTAGGCCAGGCCCATGGAACGGGAGGTTTCGTCGCCGAGATAGACGCGAATGCTGAGGAAATCGGTGGGGCAGGCAGTTTCGCAGCGCTTGCAGCCCACGCAATCTTCCGTGCGGGGCGAGGAGGCGATCTGGGCGGCCTTGCAGCCGTCCCAGGGAACCATCTCGAGCACGTCGAGGGGACAGGCACGCACGCACTGGGTGCAGCCGATGCAGGTGTCGTAGATCTTGACGGCGTGGGACATGCCTCGTCTCGCGGGGGACCGGGAACAAACCGCGTGGTGCCCAACGTACCCGCCATGGCCAGGGGGGCAGCGGCGGGATGGGTGGCCCGTCACCCTTGTTCATACGAAGGCGGGGCGCCGGCAGGGGGGGGCGGGGGTCGCCTCGTAAGATGCGGCCTCCCTCTCAGCGGCCATGTCCCAGGAAGCGATCTTCGAGAAAGTCCGCTCGATCGTTGCCGAGCAGCTCAGCGTCGACGCTGAGACCGTCAAGCCGGAGTCCAATTTTCAGAACGACCTTGGCGCGGACTCCCTCGACACGGTTGAGCTGGTGATGGCGCTGGAGGAAGCCTTCGATATCGAAATTCCTGACGAGGCGGCTGAAGGCATCACCACCGTCGGCGCCGCCGTCCAGTTCATTCAAGACAAACAGCAGGCCTGAGGCGCCCATGGTGGAGGGACTCCGCCGCGTCGTCGTTACTGGCCTTGGCGCGGTTACACCGATCGGCAACGACGTCGCCGCGTACTGGGACGGTTTGCGCAGCGGCCGTAATGGGGTGGCGCCGATCACCCTGTTTGACGCGTCACGTCATGCCTGTCGCTTTGCGGCTGAAGTGAAGGGCTTTGACCCGACCGGTTGGCTGGAGCCGAAGGAGGCCAAGCGCTGGGATCGTTTCTGTCAGTTCGGCGTGGTGGCCGCCCGCCAGGCGGTGCAAGCGGCTGGCTTAACCATCGATGCCGCCAATCAGCACCGCGTTGGGGTGGCGATTGGCTCCGGCGTGGGCGGACTTCTGATGATGGAAACCCAGGCCCATGTGCTGGCCGATCGCGGTCCGGATCGGGTGAGTCCGTTCTGCGTGCCGATGATGATTCCCAACATGGCCACCGGCCTGGCGGCGATCGCCCTCGGGGCCAAGGGACCCAGCAGTGCCGTGGCCACCGCCTGTGCCGCCGGTTCCAATGCCATCGGCGATGCGTTCCGTCAGATTCAGCTTGGCCTGGCGGATGTGATGGTGTGCGGCGGTGCCGAATCGGCGATCACCCCGCTGGGGGTGGCCGGTTTTGCCAGTGCCAAGGCCCTCTCGTTCCGCAATGACGATCCGGCCACGGCGAGCCGTCCCTTCGACGCGGAGCGTGATGGTTTTGTGATCGGAGAAGGGGCAGGTGTGCTGGTGCTCGAAAGCCTGGAGCATGCCCAGGCCCGGGGCGCCGAAATCCTGGCCGAGATCGTTGGTTATGGCACCACCTGTGATGCCCACCACATCACCTCTCCATCCCCCGGTGGTGTTGGCGGTGCCGAGGCGATGCGACTGGCCCTCGTGGATGCGCGCCTTGAGGCAGACGCCGTGGACTACGTGAATGCCCATGGCACCAGTACGTCGGCCAACGACAGCAACGAAACGGCGGCGATCAAGGCCGCCTTGGGTGACCACGCCTACCGGATTCCGGTGAGCTCCACCAAGTCCATGACCGGCCATCTGCTGGGGGGAAGTGGTGGCATTGAGGCCGTGGCGGCGGTGTTGGCCATCGGCCATCACCTCGTCCCGCCTACGATCAATTACAGCAATCCTGATCCGGCCTGTGATCTGGATGTCGTTCCCAATGTGGCTCGTGAGCACGACGTGAAGGTTGTGCTTTCGAACTCGTTCGGGTTCGGCGGCCACAATGTCTGCCTCGCCTTCCGCCGGATGACCTGAGCCTCCACGCTCCAGCGCCTGGGACTCCGTCTCCGGCGCTTCCATCCCCGGGAAGCCCCCCCCTGCCCCTACCCCTTAGCCCCCTTTCCCTGAGCCGAACCATGGTTGTCGCCCCCACCACGTCGGTTGAAACGCTGTGCATCAACAGCATCCGCTTCCTGGCGGTCGACGCGATCAACAAGTCCAACTCGGGGCATCCGGGGTTGCCGATGGGCTGCGCGCCCATGGCCTACGCCCTATGGGATCGGGCGCTGAGTCACAACCCCCACAACCCCAAGTGGTTCAACCGCGACCGTTTCGTGCTCTCCGCCGGTCACGGTTGCATGCTGCTGTATGCGCTGTTGCACCTGTCGGGCTACGACTCGGTGACGCTGGACGACATCAAGCAGTTCCGTCAGTGGGGCTCCAAAACCCCCGGTCACCCCGAGACGTTTGAAACTCCAGGCGTGGAAGTGACCACCGGTCCGTTGGGCCAGGGCATCTCCAATGCCGTGGGTCTGGCGATCGCCGAAGCCCACCTGGCCGCCAAGTTCAACAAGCCCGGCCACACCCTGGTGGACCACTACACCTATGCCTTGATGGGTGATGGGTGCAACCAGGAAGGGGTGTCCTCGGAGGCCGCGTCCTTGGCGGGCCACCTGGGTCTGGGCAAGCTGATCGCCCTCTACGACGACAACCACATCACGATTGATGGCAACACCTCGGTGTCCTTCACTGAGGATGTGATGAAGCGTTACGAGGCCTACGGCTGGCACGTGCAGCACGTCGCCGATGGCAACACCGACGTGGAGGCCATCAGCAAGGCGATCGAAGCCGCCAAGGCCGTCACCGACAAGCCCAGTTTGATCAAGGTCACCACCACCATCGGCTACGGCTCCCCCAACAAGGCCGACACCGCCGGCGTTCACGGTGCGGCCCTCGGGGCTGAGGAGGCTGCCCTCACCCGCAAGGCCCTCGACTGGAACTATGGCGAGTTCGAGGTGCCCCAGGAGGCCTACGACCACTGGCGTCAGGCGATCAGCCGTGGCGAAGCGGCGGAGGCGGCCTGGAACGCTGTGCTCGAGGGATATCGCAGTGCCTATCCCGCGGAGGCGGCGGAGTTCGAGCGCCAGCTCCGCGGCGAACTCCCCCAGGGCTGGGACGCCAAGCTGCCCAGCTTCGTCCCTGAGGACAAGGGCCTGGCCACCCGCCAACACTCCTACAACGCCCTCAATGCTTTCGGTCCAGGCCTGCCGGAGCTGATCGGCGGCTCCGCTGATCTCACCCATTCCAACCTCACCGACATCAAAGGGGAGAAGAGCTTCCAGAAGGGCGCCGAAGCCAATCGCTACCTGCACTTCGGCGTGCGGGAGCATGCCATGGCGGCAATCATGAATGGGATTGCTTATCACAACAGTGGCCTGATCCCCTATGGCGCCACCTTCGCTGTCTTCGCCGGCTACATGCTGGGCGCCATGCGCCTCTCCGCCCTGAGCGAGCTGGGTTGCATCTATGTGCTAACCCATGATTCCATCGGTCTCGGCGAGGACGGCCCCACCCACCAGCCGATCGAAACCCTGGCCAATCTGCGTTCCATTCCCAACATGCTGGTGATTCGCCCTGGGGATGGCAACGAAACCATGGGGGCCTACCAAGTGGCGGTCACCAACCGCAAGCGCCCCACCGTGCTGATCCTCAGCCGCCAGGCCATGGCCAACCAGGCCAATTCCACCGCCGCTGCCGTGGCCAAAGGGGGCTACATCCTGGAGGACAGCACCGGCACACCAGACCTGATCCTGATCGGTACCGGTACCGAACTCGATCTTTGTGTCAAGGCGGCCGCCGAGTTGCGGGCGGAGGGCAAGAACGTGCGCGTGGTGTCGATGCCCTGTGTGGAGTTGTTTGAAGAGCAGGACGCCGCTTACCAGGAGTCGGTGCTGCCGGCGGCCGTGCGCAAGCGGCTTGTGGTGGAAGCCTCCAGCTCCTTCGGTTGGCACAAGTACACCGGTTTCGATGGCGACAGCGTGTCGATCGATCGTTTCGGTGCCTCCGCTCCTGGCCCTCTGCTGATGGAGAAGTTCGGCTTCACCGTGGAGAACGTGGTGGCCAAGGCCAAGGCCCTGGGCTGATTGCACCCCACCTTCAGGGTTCCGGAGTCACCACCCGAATTCTGGAGGAACCAGCCAAGCCTCGCCTGCGGGCGGGGCTTTTTTGTGTTCTCATCGTCGCCAGGGCCGGGATTCAGCGGGTTGGCACGAGATTGAATTGGCGGGCCAGGCGCCCGGCCAGCACTGCCCCGCTGTTCAGCCCCCCTTCCATGTAGCCGTAGAAGCCTGGGCTGGTGTATTCCCCGGCGAAAAAGAGCTTGTCCTGCCAGCCGCTCTCGAGGCGGGGATACACCTGGGTCACCTGGCCTTGGGTGGGAGCGCTATAGCCGCAGCGGGTCCAGCGCTCGTTGGGCCAGAGGCAGACCATCTGCGACTGGAGGTGGCTGCTGAAACCAGGGTAGAGGGTATCGAGCTCCTGGTTGGCCAGCTCCCGGCGCTGGGCGGGGGTGCGGTCCAGCCAGTCCTGGGCCGCTTGGCCGCCGGAGAAGACCATCAAACAGGCGGGTTCCTTGGCGGCGGCGGCGGGGGGCTCCCCGCCTTGCCAGGTCATGCCGACGGCTTGGTCACTGAGGCACTCTGGCTCCAGATCGGCGGCCTTCCAGAAGGGTTGATCGACGCGGTTCAGCACTTTGATGGCGGGGCCTGTGCCCATTCGGTAGTCGGAGGGGATGGCGGGGGTGACGTTCAGCTCGTCCCAGGTGCTGGGCGGCGCGGTTAACACCACCGCATCGGCTTCCAATACCACGCCGGACTGCAAGGTCAGCTGGGCGGAGCGGCCCGTCAGGTCGATCGCGGCGACGGGCGAGCGAAGCTGGATGTTGGTCTCCCCGATGGCGTGGGCGAGGGCGAAGGCCAGGGATTGGTTACCGGAGGCGCAGCGGAAGTTTTCAGATTCGGTCCAGAACGCCTCGACGCCGCCGGCCGCGATCGAGGCCAACATGGCCAGGTAGCTGAAGCGATCTGGCAGGCAGTTCATGTCATTGGCGACCATCGCCATCGCCGCCTGCTGCTCCAGGGGGTTGCCGGGCCAACGCCGGGAGGCCTGCGCCAGGGATTGGGCATCGAGATTCTTGGCGTTGGGGCTAAGCCAGGGCTGCTGGCGGTTGATCGTGCGGGCGTCGCCATTCATGCTTTGCAGCACCAGATCGAGGGCGGTCCACAGCTGGGCCACGTCCTTACCTAGAAGGCGTCGGCCCTTGAGGAGGATGGGGGAATGGGCCTCGTCGCTTTCCGGCAGTTCGTTGAGGGTGAGGCCGAACTGCTTGGCATAGGTCAGCCAGGTGGGGTGGTTGAGCCCGATCAACTCGGCTCCCGCTTCCACCGTCTTGCCGGGCAGCAGGGTCTTGAGGGAGTGAACGCGCCCCCCCAGCCGCTGCCGCGCTTCCAGCACCGTGATCCGGGCGCCGGCGCGCTGCAGCTGGTAGGCGCAGCTGAGGCCGCCATAGCCAGCGCCGATGATCACCACCCGCGGTGCCGCGGTCCTGGCCGTGGCGCTGCGGGAGCGGTCCGCCAGCATCAAGGAGGCACCAGCGGCCAGACTGCTGAGCAAAAACTCCCGGCGGGTGAAGGCCGAGGGTCTGGCGCCCGCGCGCCTGGCCATCCTGCCAATAAGACTCCTACCCATAGTCAGCTAACCATAATTTTTGAGCGAAGCTTAAGCAGGGGCGGCCGAAATAGGAATGGAATTGGCGGAATATGTCATGGGTTCGCGTTGCCGGGGCGGATGCCCTGAGGGTAGGTAATCGCGTCCATTCAAATTCTGTATCCGTATCGGCGATCTTCGCCCAAGTACCTGGGTTGCATCTGGAGACCTGGGTGCCCGCAGGCCAGAACAATCACCATGGCCCTTTCCATGTCGCCTTTGATTAAAAAGAAAGCCCCAGGCCCCCCTTGATGGGGGGCCTGGGGCCAGCTCCAAAGGCCAGCGTTCAGCTCTGGCTCACGAGATTTTGCTCCGCCAGCACCTTTTCCAGTCCGGCAAGATCCTCGTCGGTGATTTTGGTCTGCATCGGGCAGTGCTTGGGGCCACACATCGAGCAGAACTCGGCCTGTTTATAGATGTCGGCCGGCAGAGTTTCGTCGTGATACTCACGGGCCCGCTCGGGATCGAGGGAGAGATCGAACTGCTTGTTCCAGTCGAAGGCGTAGCGGGCGCGGCTGAGTTCGTCGTCGCGATCGCGGGCGCCAGGGCGATGGCGGGCGATGTCGGCGGCGTGGGCGGCGATCTTGTAGGCGATCAGGCCATTGCGCACATCCTCCGGATTGGGCAGCCCCAGGTGCTCCTTCGGGGTCACATAGCAGAGCATCGCGGTGCCGTACCAGCCGGCCATGGCCGCTCCGATGGCGCTGGTGATGTGGTCGTAGCCGGGGGCGATGTCGGTCACCAGAGGGCCGAGCACATAGAAGGGCGCCTCGCTGCACTCCTCCATCTGTTTGCGGACGTTGAACTCGATCTGGTCCATCGGGACATGGCCCGGACCCTCCACCATCACCTGCACGTCGTGCTTCCAGGCGCGACGGGTGAGCTCACCGAGGGTCTTGAGTTCGGCCAGCTGGGCCTCATCCGAGGCATCGTGCAGGCAGCCGGGACGGAGTGAATCGCCCAGGGAGAAACTGCAGTCGTAACGCTTGAAGATCTCGCAGATGTCGTCGAAGCGGCTGAAGAGCGGATTCTGTTTGTGGTGATACAGCATCCACTGGGCCAGGATGCCGCCGCCCCGGCTCACGATTCCCGTAATCCGACCCTTCACCTTGGGCAGGTGCTCAATCAGCAGCCCGGCGTGGATGGTCTGATAATCGACGCCCTGCTGGCAGTGCTTCTCGATGATGTGCAGGAAGTCATCTTCCGACAAGCGCTCGATCGATCCATGCACACTTTCGAGGGCTTGGTACACCGGTACCGTGCCGATCGGTACCGGGGAGGCGTTGATGATGGCCGTGCGGACCTCGTCGAGATTGACCCCACCGGTGGAGAGATCCATCACCGTATCGGCGCCATACTTCACCGCTAGATGTAATTTTTCCAGCTCTTCATTGATATCACTGGCATTGGGGGAGGCGCCAATGTTGGCGTTCACCTTGCACTTGCTGGCGATCCCGATCGCCATCGGTTCCAGGTTGGCATGGTTGATGTTGGCCGGGATGATCATCCGGCCCCGGGCCACTTCCTCCATCACCAGCGATTCGGGGAGGTTCTCCCGCTTCGCCACATGGGCAATCTCCTCAGTGATCACCCCTTGCCGGGCATAATGGAGTTGCGTGACATTGGCTCCTGTTGTGATGGAGCCACGACGCTTCTCAATCCAGGCGCTACGCATGACGTGGTTGGCGATGCGGGGCGCACCCTGAGTTCGACCGCACTTCCCTGCGCCGGCATGACCCGGATCAGGTTCCGAGGGTGTGATCTCAGCCCTTGGCGGTCCGTCGAACGTGGGGACGCACGATGGATCGCCACCATTGGGCACCCCTAGTGACCTCGTCAACCTAGCAAGGGTGCTCTTCGGCTGGTGCACCCACCGCTGGTGGCCCCCCCCTCAAGCCAGCCCATTCAGGGCGACGGCCACCACCCGGTGATCCGGATCGCCCTGGAGCCCCCCCAGCAGGGCGCGCGCCTGGCTTGCCCCCTCGCCTCCCTCGCGCACCAGTCGGCCCAGAATCTCCGCCCCGCCCGCCCGCACCGTGCCATCGCCGCAGGCGATCGCCTGCTGGGCCAGGTCCAGCAACCAGGCGGCTTGCATCGTCGGCTGTTCCGCCAGGGCCGAGAGGATGCTGCAGCGCACCAGCCACTGCGTGTTGGCGGCGAAGGCCGTGCTCAGCAGGGGCCAGGCCCGTTCCACCCCGAAGCTGGCCAGGGCATTGGCGGCTTCCGCCCGCACATTGGCGTCGTCGTCGCCTTGAAGGGCCTCCACCAGGGCGTCCCAACCGGCTTCCGTGCGCTTCTGGCCGAGGCCGGCACAGGCCAGGGAGCGGATCATGAACGTGCTCTGTTGCAGTCCCAGCAGCAGCAAGGGCACGGCCTGGGCTGGGGCCACCTCGCGCAGGCCCGCCAGGGCGGGCATGGCCCGACTGGGATCGCCCGAGAGGATCGCCGCCCGCAGGACCTCGAGATCAGGCACGGGTTGGCTCATGGCGGTGCGGCGGGGCCTTCATCGTGGCTCAACTGGCTCGCCGTCGACCGATCCAGCCCGGCAGGTGGCGATTGATCAGTTCGATGCTGATCCAAACCATGCCCACGGAGAGCAGCATGTCCAGGCGGCTGGTGAACAGGGGGGTGAGCGGCGCTGGAGCGATGGCGGCCAGGGTGGCGAACAGCTGGCGGGAGATGCCGGGCCAGAGGGTGTGGGTGGCCAGGATCACCAAGGAATTAGCCCCTAAATAGGTGGCAACCCGGGCAAAACCCGTTTGTCGTTCCATGATCTGGGCGATGAAATAGATCATGATCGACCCCGAAAATGCGCTCGTCAGAAAGAGCAGCGGTTGGCCATAGTTGTTGGCGTTCATGTCCACCCGGCCATTGGTCAGGGCCAGGGTGAGCCAGAGGGGCAGGGCCAGGCTGAGGCCGATTAAAGCCCTGGGAAGGTTGATGGTGGTTTGGGCTGGATGATGGCGGCAGTAGAGATAACCAGCCCCATAGAACCCAAGGGCCACGGGCGCTAGGTGGCCGCCCCAGGGCAGGGTGAGCCGCCAGGTCGTGCTGTTCACCAGGCCAAGCACCAGAAATCCCAGCAGCAAAGGCACCAGCCGTTGCCAGCGTCCCTTGCTGAGGCGTTGGAGGAGCAGAAAAAGAACCTCCGTCGAGACCAGGCAGGTGAGGAACCAAAGCGGGGTGAGGACCGTTTTCGGGCTTGCAGAACCATTGCCCAGCAGGATGCCGAGCAGGGAACGCTGCAGGACGTGGATTGGATCCGAGGTCGGTGATCGCAGCAGCAGAACCCACGCCAATCCGATCAGGGAAAACAGCCCATAGGGAACCACCAGGGTGCGCCAGCGCCCAGCCAGAAACGTCCCCATGGACCGTTTGCGACTGAGGGCCATTCCGTAGCCAGCCGCGATGAAAAACAGCGGCACATGAAAGCTATAGATCAGGACCGCTGCCACGCCTGGAATCTGCATGTGGCCGAGCACGACCAGGGCAATGGCCAGGCCCTTGTACACATCCAGCCAGATCAGGCGCCCCTGGGGTTCGAGGACGGCGGGGCTCATGGGCCAGGCGGCGGCAGTCGACGGGCCTCCCGCAGGGCCTGCAGCAGGTCGCGGCGACGGCGGCGGCGGCGGACCCAGCTGAAACTCAGCAGCCCCACGCCGATCAGCATGGCCGGCACCGCCTGCACCCGTTCATGGGGGGGGCGCCATACCAGGGCCAGCAGGGCCAGCAGGATCAGCAACGGGGAGGACAGGGCCAGCAGGGCCGGCAGCCAGGCTGCAGGGCGACCAACGCGGGCGGGAGTCACGGCCGCTGCTCCATCCAGCGCAGCAGGGTAAGGCTGAGCACCCGGATCCCCACCGCAAGGCAGCCCTCGTCGGGTTGGAAGGTGCTGCTGTGCAAGGGGCTGCAGCCCTCGGGCCCCGCGACCCCCAGGCGAAACATCGTGCCCACGTGGCCCTCCAACAGGCGTGAGAAATCCTCGGCCCCCATCGAGGGATGCTCCAGCCACTGCACGTTGGCGGTGCCGAGTAGGTCGACAGCGCTCGCTGCCATCAGGGCGGTGAGCCCGGGATCGTTATGCACCGGGGGGGAGATACAGCGGTAGTGCACCCGGGCGGCACCGCCATGGCCCACGCAAAGGGCCTGGATCGTGTCCTCGAGCCAGCGCGGCAGCTCAGCGTGCAGGGCCATGTCGAGGCAGCGCACGGTGCCCAGCAGGCGGACGTGGTCGGCGATCACGTTGTAGGCCTTGCCGCCTTCGATCCGCCCGAAGCTCACCACCACAGGCTGCAGGGCATCCAGCCGCCGGCTGATGGCTTCCTGCAGACCGCTCACCACCCGGGCGGCAATCCAGATGGCATCGGTGCTCTGGTGGGGACGGGCGCCATGGCCGCTCTCCCCCAGGATCTCCACCTCCAGTTCGCCGGCGGCCGCGGTCAAGCTGCCGGTCCGCACTCCCACCATCCCGACGGACAAACTGGGAAAGACATGCACCCCGAACAGGGCCTGGACCCCCTCCATGGCGCCATCGGCGCGCATCCACAACGCCCCCTCCGCCGTTTCTTCGGCGGCCTGAAATAGCAACCGCACCCTGGCCTTCAGTTGGTCCGCCAGCGGTCCAAGGAGGGCGGCCACCCCAAGGCCCAGCGTTGTGTGGATGTCGTGGCCGCAGGCATGCATCAGCCCCTGCCGGCTGGAGGCGTAGTCCAGGCCGGTGCGCTCCTCGATCGGCAGGGCGTCGAGATCGACCCGCAGGGCCACGATGGGGGCTTCGGCCGGTCCCAGTTCCGCCAGCACCCCGGTGCGGCCGATTCCTTCGGTGACCTGCCAGCCCCAGCGCCGCAACTCCCCGGCCACCAACGCCGCAGTCTGTTGTTCATGGCCACTGAGCTCGGGATGGCGGTGCAGATGGCGGCGCAGCTGGATCAGCTCCGGGAGCAGCTCCGTCAGCCGTTCCTCCAGGCCTGCTGCTTGCCAGTCGGCAGGAAGGCACTCGGGCGGGCTAGGGAGCGATGGGAGTGGAACGGGGGAAACGGTCATGGAGGGCCGGACTTTCCAGAGCGGGACGTGAGGGCCAGGAAGTTCCCCAGAGCCTGCACCGGCTCCGGGGGCCAGCGCCGTATCTGCCGAAGCCATTCTCCCTGGCGATAGCGGGGATCGAGGCCGGCGGCGGCGGCCCAGTGGCTTTCGGCTTCGCCGAAGGCCCCCCGATCCCAGAGCAGGGCGGTGAGGCCGGCCCGGGCATCGGCGAACAGGGGATAGCGACGGATCAGGGAGCGAAGTTGCTGTTCCGCGACATCCAGCTCGCCCAGTTGGAACGCGGCCAGGGCCGCGCTGGAGCGGGCCATGGCGAATCCGGGGCGGGCATCGGCGGCGGCGGCGAAGTCGTCCCTGGCCGCCGACCAGTCCCCCAGGGAGCCCATCACATTGCCGAGGTTGTAGAGGGCTGAGGCGTCGGTCGGATCCCGTTCCAGGATCCAGCGGTAGTCGGCGGCGGCGGCTTGCCAGCGGCCCAGGGCCTCCTCGGCGGTGCCACGATTCAGATGGGGGTCAGGATGGAGCGGAGCCAGCGCCATCGCCCGTTCCTGGTCGGCGATCGCCGCCGGGGCATCGCCCAGGGCCAGAAGCACGTTGCCGCGATTGCTCCAGGCCGAGGCGTCATTCGGGGCGCGCTCCAGAACCTGATCCCAGAGGGGCAGGGCGTCGCCGAATTGTCCGTCCTGGCTGGCGGCCAGGGCCCGTCCAAACAGCTCCTCCAATGGAGGGGCCTGGGGGGAGGGGGAGGGGGCGGCCCAGCCCGGCGTGGGCGTCAGCAGGGGCAGCGCCAGGCTCAGCACCAGCAGGGCAAGCCCCAGCCCTGGGGCCACGATGGTCTGGAGCCAGGGGAAGCGAGCGTTGGGTCTCATGGGGCCAGGGGGCCGAGCTGGCCTAGATGCTGGCGGCCGGCCGCCGTGATGATGCGGCCCCGGGGGGTGCGCTGCAGGAAACCCAGCTGCAACAGATAGGGCTCCACCACCGTTTCCAGGGTGGTGGGGTCTTCCCCCAGCCCCGCCGCCAGGGTGTCCAGTCCCACCGGACCGCCGCCGTAGCTTTCGAGCACCAGGGTGAGCAGGCGGCGGTCGCTGGCATCGAGGCCGCGGCTATCGACCCGGTGGAGCTGCAGGGCCTGATCCACCAGGTCGGCGCCGATCTGGCTGTGGCCGCCTACGGCTGCCACATCCCGCACCCGCCGCAGCAAGCGGTTGGCAATTCTTGGGGTACCGCGACAGCGGCGGGCCACCTCCAGGGCCGCCACGGGCTCAAGCGCCATCTGCAGCAGCCCGGCGGCGCGCTGCACGATCGCCTGCAGATCCTCCAGGTTGTAGAACTCAAGTCGTTGGATCAGGCCAAAGCGATCCCGCAGGGGAGAGCTGAGGGCACCGGCCCGGGTGGTGGCGCCCACCAGGGTGAACGGGGCGATCGGCAGGCTGCGGGTGCGGGCCGTGGTGCCCTTGCCCACGGTGAGGTCCAGGCGGAAATCCTCCATGGCGGGGTAAAGCAGTTCCTCCGCCACCCGATTCAGCCGGTGGATCTCATCAATGAACAGCACCTCCTGGGGCTGCATATTCACCAGCAGGCCCACGATGTCGCGGGGGCGTTCCAGGGCCGGGGCGCTGGTGATGCGGCAGCGGACCCCCAACTCCTCCGCCAGCACAAGGGCCATGGTGGTTTTGCCGAGGCCGGGGGGGCCATAGAGGAGCACGTGGTCGAGGGGTTCCTGCCGGTGGCGGGTGGCCTCCACGGCAATGCCCAGCACCTGCTTGAGCTCGTTCTGCCCGATGTAATCGGCCAGCCGGCGCGGGCGCAGGCCATCCTCCCGGCCCGGCAGCGCTTCCGAGGCTCCCTCGTCATCGCCGGGGCCGGCCGCCGGATCCAGCAGCCGGTCCGCAGGGGCGTCTGTGGCTGTGGGGAATCCGACCGCGGACTGCGGCCCCGGTCGAGCCGGCGGGGTGCCGCCGCTGGAGGAGATGATCGCCATCGCTGGACGGTATCAAGGGCAGGCAGGTGCCAGGGCCTGGCCTGGGGATCAAACCGTTGCCGATCCGGTGGCCTGGCGATAGAGGAATCCAGAAATTTGGGGTGATGGTGGTATGTTCCGCCATTGAAAGGTCAGCGCCAGATCATGCGACGCTTCCGATCCGATGGCCGCAAACGTCGCTTCGGTGCAGCTGGCGTGATCAATTTGCTGGCCAGCAATCTCCTGCTCCAGCTGCTGCTCGCCAGTCACAATTTTAGCATTGGAGTCGCTACATTGATGGCCCAATTGTTCAACGGCAGCTTCGGTTATGTGGTGTACGGTCGCTGGGTCTTCCAGGCCCAGACCCTGCGCCGCTGGCAGCCTTCCTTGCTCTATGGAGTCTTGATGGTGCTGCTCTGGAGCCTGAATACCATGGGAATCAGCGGCCTCAGTTCGGCTGGTATTGGCCTGAATCGCAATCTAGCGGCCCTGTTGATGATTGTGCCCCTGGCCGCCATCTCCTATAGCCTGCAGAAACATCTTGTTTTCAGAGCCGGACAGCCGCAGCCATGAAGCTGAGCATCATCATCCCCTGTTTCAACGAACGGGATACCATCTCAGAGTTGCTGGAGGCCGTGCGTAGGGCTCCGATTGAAGAGAAGGAAATTGTCTTGGTGGACGATGGTTCCACCGACGGCACCCGAGAGCTGCTGAAAAGTATGGCCAGCGAGGATCTGCGGGTGATTTTTCATGATCACAATCAGGGCAAAGGGGCAGCCTTGCGGACGGGATTTGCCGAGGCCACGGGTGATATTTGTATTGTGCAGGATGCGGATCTGGAATACGATCCTCAGGAATATCCTCTGGTGATTGGGCCGATTGTTGAGGGCAAGGCTGATGTGGTGTTTGGCAGTCGATTCCAGGGAGGGCGCCCCCATCGTGTGGTGTATTTCTGGCATCGCATGGGGAACGCATTGCTCACCACCCTGAGCAATATGTTTACGGATCTGAATCTCAGCGACATGGAGACCTGTTACAAGGCGTTCCGTCGGGAGGTGATTCAATCGATCAGAATTCGGGAGAACCGCTTTGGATTTGAGCCGGAGATCACGGCCAAGGTGGCGCGTAACAAGTCCTGGCGTATTTTTGAGGTTGGAATTTCCTACTATGGCAGGACCTATGATCAAGGGAAGAAGATTGGCTGGAAGGATGGCCTTAGGGCCATTTATTGCATTTTAAAGTACAATATTGTGCGGCCGTGAGTGAGTTTCCTACCAGTCAGAATGCGCCGCTTGAGCAGTGGCTGGCCCGCCAGCGTCGCAAGCGAATTGAGCCCCATGTGCGCGGTCAGCGGGTGCTTGATTTTGGTTGTGGCGTTCATGCCTGGAATGCCCTCTCGATTCGGGACATCTGCCAGCGGGTGGATGGCGTGGATCGCTCCCTCCCCGAGAGCCGTGCCCTTGGCGACATCAGGCTGTATCGGGAACTCGGGGAAATCAGCGATTCCACCTATGACGTGATCATTGCTCTGGCGGTGTTTGAGCACATCAAGCCCCTGCAGCTGCGGGAGCTGCTGCGGGCTTTTCATGGCCTTACCCATTCGGACTCCCGGATCATCGGCACGGTTCCGAGTCCACGCTCCAGGCGGGTGCTGGAGTTTCTGTCCTATCGGTTGGGCCTCATTGATCGCAGCCAGATCGAAGACCATAAGGTGTATTACGATGACCTCTGGCTCCATGAAATTACTGAAGGTACAGGCTGGACCTTGAGCCGCTATCAGAAGTTTCAATTGGGGATGAATGGCTTTTTTCAGCTCATCCGCTCGCCCTCCACATCCCAGGCCATCTGAGCCTCGTCGTTGTGAGTTCAGGGGTGGACGACACCGAACCCTGGACAGACCTGGATACAGTGAGACCTGCGTCGTTCCGGTGCGATGGAGAGTCTTGGCCAGCAGCTGATGCTGTTGATTCTGTTCGTTTTTTTCAGCCTTGGTCTTACTAGCCTGGCCAGGTTGTTCACCCTCCGTGCCAGCCAGTCTGCCCCGGCGGAGGCCGAAGCCAGGGACGCTCTGCCGGGCGAAGGCCTGGCCTTGTTGGGGGTCCTGCTGAGTTATGCGATCGGCTGCAATGGGCTGCTGATTGTTCCCGCCCTGCTCGAAGTCCTGGGCCTGCCCGCCGCCTGGAGGCTTGGGCTGCACCATCTGGCCCTCGCCGGCTGTCTGGCGTTGGTGGTGGCGGTGGCGCTGATCGGTGCCCTGGCCTTGGCTCGGGCCTGGGGGGGCATCGGTTCGCGGTGGCGCCTCCCCTTTCCGGTGCCGGGCCGTTTGTCGCTAGCCGCTCTGGCCATCAGCGGCGGTACCTATCTGATTCTTGCGCAACTAAATGTCAATAGTTACGACCTAGGTCTTTATCATCTTCCCTATGTCAATCACCTGGTGTCCTTTGGGCCTGAGCTTGGTCTGGCCAATTTGCATGCTCGCTTTGGTTTTTATAATGTTCAGTTCTTTGGCCAGGTCCCCTGGCAATTGCTGAGCGGTGATCCAGGCCTGATTTCCCCCTCGCTGAATATTATATTTTTCCAGGCTTTTCTGCTGCATTTTTTCAGCGCCATCCTGCCTTCTGTGCCCCAGCCCTCTGGCGCACGCCACACCCATCTGCTGCTACTAGCCCTAGGGCTCACGGTCGGGCTTCCCACGCTGGGATCCCTGGCTGGCTTTGATGCCGATTTCGCCCTGAGCGCCTCCATCCTGATGCTGATCGACGCGGTGGTTCGCCCGGCGACCGCCACGATGCGTCGGGCCTGTCTGCCCCTCGTGGCCCTGCTGCCGCTGATCAAGTTGTCCGGGGTGCTGGCGGTGCTGGCCGTTGGTGGCTTTCTGGTGATTGAGAGCTTGCTGAGCGGCCTGTTCAAGCTGGGCCCCGGCGAGGGCCATGGCGCCGAGGGCCCCGGTGCTGCCGCTCCCGGTCCCGCGGCACGTCCGTTCGCGGCGGCCCTGCCGCTGCTGCTGGCGGCCTGGCTGTGCCTGGCCACCACGGGGATCCTCCAGAGCGGCTATCCCCTCTTCCCTAGCGTCACCCTGGGTCCCATCGGCCACCAGGCCGTGTCCCGGGCCGGAACCCGTGATCTCCAGGAGCGGGCGATCACGGCCTATGCCCGCTTCAACGACGACCAGGCGGGCATGGCCTCCGGCAAGGTGCAGGCGCGGGCGCCGCTCTCCCGCTGGCTCCCCGCCTTCCTGGGATCGCCCCGCGGGCAGCAGCTGATGGCCTGGATCTCCGCGGCCCTGTTCGCCAGCCTCGCGGGCCTGGCCGCCACGTTCCACCGTTCCCGGGATCGCTGGGTCCTCAGCCTCACGGCCCTTTCCTTGACCACCCTGGGCCTGCTGCTGTTGGCCCTGTTGGGGTTGCCGCCCAACCCCCGCTTTTTCGCCTGGCTGGGGGCCCTCGCCTTCGTTGTGGCCCTGGAGACCCTCTGGCGCCGGCCCCTGCTGGGGCTCGTGGGGGCAGGCCTGCTGGCCGTGGGGCTGGCGGCGAAGGGGCACCGCTCGCTGCTGGTCGGCGTCGGTCGCCCGCCGGTCCAGACCCTCCAGGAGGAGCGTCGGGGGCTGCATGGTTGGTCCTCGCGTCAGCCAGGGGACCAGGTCACGATCCACCAACCGCGCCGGGGGGATCAATGTTGGGCCGTGCCGGCCCCCTGTAGTCCCTCCCGGGCGGGACTGGAGGATGGCCAGGCGGGCAATCTGCTGCGCTGACCCTCCTCCGGAGTGCCCTCTAGGGTCAGGGGAGGACGACGCAGGCCATGGCCAAGGCGAAGAAACAGGCACGTTCGGCGGACCCCGCCCATCGGCTCCTGGCGGACAACCGCCTGGCGCGCCATCAGTACGAGATTCTCGAAACCCTGGAAACCGGCGTGGAGCTGCTGGGCACGGAGGTGAAGTCGATTCGGGCCGGCCAGGTGAACCTGCGGGACGGTTTCTGCCTGATTCGCAACGGTGAGATGCAGCTGCACAACGTGCATATTTCGCCCCATAGCTATGCCGGGCGCTACTTCAACCACGACCCCCTGCGGGTGCGCAAACTGTTGGCCCATCGCCGCGAAATCGATCGTCTCCGCGGCGCCCTCGACCAGAAGGGCCTCACCCTGATTCCCCTCAATGTGCACCTCAAGGGCTCCTGGCTCAAGGTGACGATTGGCCTGGGGAAGGGTCGCAAGCTCCATGACAAGCGGCAGGAGGAGCGGCGCAAGCAGGACATGAAGGATGCCCGCGCTGCCATCGCCCGGCTCTGAGCCGCGCGTCAGGGAGTTGTTGGGGGTGGTGGGGCTGCTGGAGCTGGGTTGGCGGGGGCGGCGGGAGCCGTGGGCTCCGCTCCCGGGGCCAGCGTGTCTGAGGGTGGGGTTGGCGCGGACGTCCCCTCGGGCGGGGTGGCGGCCGGTTCCGTGGGGACCGGGGCCCCATTCGGGGCTGAGGGCGTGTCGGGCTTGGGGGGAGGGGGGGCCGGATCGGCCCGCAGCGACAACCGGATCTGGGCTGGGGCCACCCCCTCGTTGGTGATCAGCAGCTGCACGGGGGAGGCCTTCTGAACGCCGAGGGTCACCACCCGCAACGGACCCTTGCTCTCCAGCCGGCTGCCATCGGCCCCGAAGACGCTCATCTGCAGCAGGGGCGTGCCGTTGACGCCGAGGGCCAGCCCGTGGCCCGCTGGGATCCGGATGGGGAACAGCCGAGCTCCACTGGCGGGGATTTCGGTGCTGATCAGTTGGGTGGATTGGGAGGGCACCTCAATCGGCTCAATGCGCACATTGGCGAGGGTCTGCTCGGCGGCGGCATACCAGAGCTGACGGAAGGGCTCCGGCGGCAGATCTTTACGAGCTTGGCTGGGCAATAGGTTCTGGGCGCTGGCGGACACCAGTTGCCGCAGGACCTCAGGGCTTAGGCCTTGCTGCACCAGCGATTGCTTGCGCCGTTCCCAATCGCCGCTGTTGAAGCTGCCCAGTTGTTGGCGTATCGGCAGCGGCAGTTGTTCGACGCGGGCCAGCCATTCCTCGGCGAGTTCATTCCACACCTTGCGCAGCGGTTGATCGTCTAGGGCGTCGCTGGGCAGGCGGCCATGGCGCTCCGGGTATTGGGCCAGCAGGCTGGCATCCACCAGTCGCAGAAACCAGTCGCGGTCCACTTGAAGGGCCCGCAGGCGATTGAGCAGTTGCTGGCGCTGATCCACCTCCGACGGGGGCAGGCTGCTGGTGGCATCGCCGCCGCCCAGGCCGGGGCTGGCGTTCGGGGCGCTCCCGCGGCCCAGCCACCACCATCCCAGGGCGGTGCCCACGATCGCGGACAACACCAAGGCGATCAGCACCGGCCATAGCCCTCCTTCCGCCGCCTCCTCCCGTTCAAGGCTGCGGCGTTGGAAGTCGCTTGGGCCATAGCGGAGTTCCTGGGCTTCCGGTTCCGTCGGTTGAGGGGCGGCGGGGGCCGGGGGCTCCGGGGGTGGTGCTGGCTCAGGTTCCGGCTCGGCCTTCGCGCTGGCCTCGGGCACTGGGGGCTCCGGGGGCACTGCAGTGGGGGCGGCTGCCGGGGCGGGCGGCGGCACCAGCATCACGGTGCGATCGGCGCGGGGCACGGGCCCGGTGCTGTCCGGCATGGCCAGGCGCTGAAAGGCCTCCAAGGCCTCCGCCGCCGAGGCGAAACGCCCACCGGACTCCCGCTGCAGCAGGCGCTCCAGCTGGCTGCGCAGGGCGGGTTCCTGGTCGAGGGAGGCCGGCCAGCGCCAATCCAGGCTGACTGGATCCATCAAGGCGGCAGGCCCTTGGCCGCTCAGCAGCACCAGGGCCACCACCCCCAGGGCATGCAGGTCCATCCAGGGCTCCGCCGGTTCGCCGCGGGCCAGCTCCGGGGGCGCGTAGCCGGGGGTGGCTCCGGAGGGCGTCGGGTCGTGGCTGCCCCGGGCCAGGCCAAAATCCAGCAGCACCGGCAGGCCATCGCTGTCACGGCGCACCAGGTTGGCCGGGGTCAGATCGCCATGCAACAGGTCCTGGCCATGGAGGGCTGCGATCACGGGCAGCAGCTGGCGCAGCAGCAGCAGCACCTCCCCGGCGCCGAACACCAACTGGCGTTCCGCGCGGGCGGCGAGCAAGTGCTGGTAGGTGGGGCCCCGCAGCCACTCGCGCACCAGCCAGAGGTCGTTGGCATCGCTAAGGGCCGGGCCGAAGCGGGGCAGCTGGGGGTGGAGCAGCCCCTGCAACCGCCCCCAGAGCTCGCGGGCCCGCTGTTGATCCTGTTCGGGCCCGATCTGACGAAGGGCGACGGGGGCATCGGCGGCCAGTTGATCGCTGGCCAGCCAGAGTCGCCCCTGGGGAACGGCCCCATCGCTGGGGGGGGCCAGGGGCTTCTCCAGGCGGTAACGGTTGCCGATCAACTGGCCGGCTTCAGCCATGGAAGCGCCCATCAGCGGCTCGCCGCGTCAGCGGGCGCCAGGGGCGCGGCTTCGGGCTGGTGCAGGCCGCGTCCCGCTAGCCAGGCCTGGTCGTAGAGACGGGAGCGGTAGCGGTCCCCGCCATCACAGAGGACCGTCACGATGCGATGGCCTGGACCCAGCCGCCGGGCCGTCTCGACGGCGGCGGCCACGTTGATCCCCACGGAACCGCCCATGAACAGGCCTTCCTGCCAGAGCAAGCCGTAGATCGTGTCGAGGGCGGCCTGGTCGGGGATGCGCACGGCGTCATCGATGGGGGCGCCCTCCAGATTGGCGGTGACACGGCTGTTGCCGATGCCCTCGGTGATCGAGTTGCCCTCGGCGTGGAGGCCATCCCCGCTGGCCCAGCTGTGCAGGGCGCTGCCGTGGGGATCGGCCAGCACGCAGCGCACCCGGGGATCCTGCTCCTTCAGGTAGAGCGCCACACCGGCGTAGGTGCCGCCGGTCCCGGTGGCGGCCACCCAGGCATCCAGGCGTCCCTGGCACTGGCGCCAGATCTCTGGACCGGTGCTGCTGTAGTGGGCGCGGCGATTGGCCAGGTTGTCGAACTGGTTCGCCCACACTGCGCCGGGCAGGTCAGCGGCGATCTGGCCAGAGAGGCGCACGTAGTTGTTGGGATCGCTGTAGGGAACCGCTGGCACGGTGCGTACTTCGGCGCCCAGGCTGCGCAGCAGGCCGATTTTTTCGGCGGACTGGGTGTCGGGAATCACGATCAGGCAGCGGTAGCCGCGGGCGTTGCAGAGATGGGCCAGGCCGATGCCCGTATTGCCCGCCGTCCCCTCCACCACGGTGCCTCCCGGCCGCAGCACCCCGGCTGCCTCCGCCTCCAGGAGGATCCCGAGGGCGGCCCGATCCTTCACCGAGCCGCCCGGATTCATGAATTCGGCCTTGCCGAGAATCTCGCAGCCGGTCAGGGCGCTGAGCGCCCTCAGCCGGATCAGGGGCGTGTTGCCCACGGCCTGGACGAACCCGTCACAGATGCCCTGCGTGCTGCTCCCACCCATGCCGCTGGCCTGCCGATGCATCGTTGCGTGGGCGGATCGTAGGGAACCTCCCTAGGGTCAGGCTGAGCCAGCACCACGGCGATGGGTTTGGGAGGGGAGATCAGCACAGCAGCTTGCCCCCCCGCTCTCCCCGACCCCATCCCCGCCCTGCAACAACGGCTCGAGCAGGTGCGTCGCTTCAGTGAAGCCCTGATCCTGCCGTTGGAGCCGGAGGACCTGAATCTGCAGGGCATGGCGGACGCCAGCCCGCCCAAGTGGCATCTGGGCCACACCACCTGGTTCTTCGAGACCTTCCTGCTGGAGCCCCATCTCGAGGGCTGGCAGGGCAGTGATCGCCGTTGGGCCTATCTGTTCAACTCCTACTACGACGCCATCGGCCCCCGTCATCCCCGGCCGCAACGGGGCCTGCTCACCCGTCCGGCGATCGGCGCCGTCCTGGCCTGGCGCCGCCGGGTGGACGCCGGTCTGCAGCGGCTGTTGGAGGGGTTGGTGGGCCATGCCCCCGCACCGGCGTGGCTGCCCCTCGTGGAACTGGGTTTGCAGCACGAACAACAGCACCAGGAGCTGTTGTTGATGGACCTGCTCGATGGCTTCAGCCGCAACCCCCTCGCCCCGGCCTACGGCACGGAAGCGGCGGGTCCGGAAGCCCGTTTCGAGGCCGCCTGGCGGGCGGAGGGCGATCCAGGGGCGTCCCCTGCCTGGCGCCAGCACCCCGGGGGCCTGGTGGAGATCGGCCAGAACCCGGCGGCGGGCGGCTTCCATTTCGACCATGAGGCCCCGCGCCATCGGGTGTGGCTGGATCCGTTTGCCGTGGCCGAGCGGCTGGTGACCAACGACGCCTATGGGGCCTTCATCGCCGAGGGTGGCTATCGCCGGCCGGAGCTGTGGATGAGCGAGGGCTGGGCCGTGGTCCAGCAGCGGGGCTGGCAGGCCCCTCGCTACTGGCGGGGGGACGAGATCTTCACCCTGGCGGGTTGCCATCGCCGGGATCCGCAGGCGCCGGTACGCCATCTGAGCTGGTTCGAGGCCGACGCCTATGCCCGCTGGGCAGGGGCACGGCTGCCCAGCGAAGCCGAATGGGAAACGGTCGCCGCTGCCGGATTGCCCCAGAGCAGCGGATTGGTGTGGCAATGGACCGCCAGCCCCTTCCGCCCCTACCCCGGCTTCCGGCCGGCGCCTGGGGCCGTGGGCGAGTACAACGGCAAGTTCATGACCTCCCAGTTCGTGCTGCGCGGTGGCGCCTACCTCACCCCCCCAGGCCACAGTCGCCTGGTGTATCGAAACTTTTTTCCGCCAGCGAGCCGCTGGATGGTGGCCGGCCTGCGCCTGGCCCGGGACGGAGACGCCTGATGAGCCGGCCATCCACGACGATGCTGATCGATCTGCACCCGGCCCCGGCCGACCTGTGGCGGTTGGTGCTGGAGGGCATGGCGCGACAACCGCGTCAGTTGCCCGCCTGGCTGCTCTACGACGCCGAGGGCTCCCGCCTGTTCGAGGCCATCGGCGAACAACCTGAATATGGCCTCACCCGTAACGAAACCGCCCTGCTCGGCCAACGGGCCACCGAGCTGGCCGAGGCCCTCGGCCCTGGGGTGCTGATCGAGTTCGGTGCCGGTGCCGCCCGCAAGGTGGACCCGTTGCTGGCGGCCCTGGCCCCCAAGGCCTATGGGGCCCTGGATATCAGCGCCGACCACCTGGCTCAGGCCTGTGATGCCCTGCAGCGGCGCCATCCGACCGTGCCGGTGCTGGGCATCTGCTGCGACTACAGCACCTTGACGGCCTTGCCCCCGGAGCCCCTGTTGGCGGGACGGCGGCTGGGCTTCTACCCCGGCAGTTCCCTGGGCAATTTCGACCCGCCGGAGGCGCAACGGCTGTTGGGCCAGTTTCGGCGGCTGCTGGGGCCGGAGAGTCGGCTGCTGATCGGCATCGACCAACCCAAACCCGTTGCCCGACTGGAGGCGGCCTACAACGATGCCGCCGGCAGGTCAGCCGCCTTCGCCATGAATCTGTTGAAGCGCCTCAACCGCGATGCGGCGGGCACCTTTGATCCCGCCGGGTTCCGCTACCGGGCGTGGTGGCAGCCGGAGCAAAGCCGCATCGCCATGGCCCTGGTGAGCCGGCACCGCCAGACGGTGCAGCTGGCGGGGCAGACCTGGACGTTCGCCGCCGATGAACCCTTGATCACCGAATACAGCTACAAATACGACTCGGCCGCCTTCCTGGCCTTGGCGGCAGGTGCCGGCTGGTGCTCCGCAGGCCGCTGGATGGATCCGGATCACGACCTGTGCCTGCATGTGCTGCACCAGGCAGACTTGGAACCCGCTGGGAGCTGAAGGATGGGCCGGGAGGATCAGCGTCAGGCGATGCGGCATCTGCGCGAAAGCCTGATCGAGCAGCTGGAGGCGCTCTACCGTGATGCCTTCGATCGCATCAGCGAACAGGAGCTGGGCGAGGGGGCGATTGCCCGACTCACCCAGTTGCTGCTGCGCTCCCGTGAGGCGGCGATCACTCCCCTGCAGGAGGAGATCGAAGCCCCCCTGATCACCCGGGCACCGGATTCCCCCTGATGGCCGCGAGCTGGTTGGATGAACTGGAGGCCCGCCTGGAGCAACGGCTGGAGTCCTTCCTGCGGGCCAACCCCGCCCAGGAGGCCCTTCTGGCCGAGCAGGCGGCCCGCGACCGCCAGGACTGGCTGCGTGGCCAGAGGCTGGACCTGCAGCAGCAGGCGGAGCGGCAGCGGCAGGCGTTACTGGCGCTGGCGGAGGAGATCCGTGCGTGGCAGCAACGGGTGGAACGGGCCCGTGCCGCCCGTGAGGAGGTGCTGGCGAGTCGCGCCGAAGCCCATATCGCCACCCTGATGGAGCAGGGGCGCCAGCGCTGGCAGGCGCTGGAACAGCTGGGGGAACGGTTCACCGCCGTGGAGCGGGAGCTGGCCACCGGGACGCCGCCGCCCGTTCGCGACCCGGGGCCGCCGCCCCCGGCTCCGGGTTCCCCAACGGCAGCCCAGGGCGCTGATGACGACAGCCTGGATGCCGCCTGGTCCCGGTTCGAAGCCCAGCAGGATCTCCAGGAGCTGCGGCGCCGGCTGCAGCGCTGAGCACGCCCTCCACACGCCTCTCCCGCCGATGGGCTTCCTGCTCGCCAAGTTGCTGCCGCTGGCGCTCTATCCCCTTGGTTTGGCCCTGGCCCTGCAGCTGGCCGGACTGCTGGGGCGCCGCCGGCCGTGGGCTACGGGGGTGTCCGCCGCCGGTGTTGGCGTGCTGGGGCTGGCGGCGATGCCGTTGGTCAGTCGGGAGCTGGTGTGGGGGTTGGAGGAGCGGGCCATGGCCCTCAGCCCCGCCGTGGTGCCTACGGCGGATGCGGTGTTGGTGTTGGGGGGCGGTCTGCGGCCGGCCCTCCCCCCACGGCGCGGGGTGGAGGTGGGCGAAGCGGGGGATCGGCTGCTCACCGGCGTGGAGTTGATGCGACGGGGGCGGGCTCCCTGGTTGCTGCTCTCCGGGGGGCGGGTCACGTTTGCGGCGGACGACCCCTCGCCGCCGGAGGCCCGCTCCGCCGCCCAACTCGCCGGCTGGTTGGGGGTGCCCCAGCGTCAGCTGCTGTTGAGTGAGCAGGCGCGGACCACCGCCGAGGAGGCCGTCGCCTTGAACACGCTCGCCCGCCAGCGGCGCTGGCGGCGGGTGCTGCTGGTGACCAGCGCCACCCACATGCCCCGGGCTCTGGCCACCTTTCATCACCTCACGGCCCTCGAGGTGGTGCCGGTGGCCTGTGACTACCAGTTGCCCCTGCGCAGGGCCTTCGGTCGCCCCACGGCGGCAGCCCTGGCCTTGGCGTTGCTCCCCAGTGCCGATGCCCTCCAATCCACCACGGTGGCCCTGAAGGAGCACCTGGGTCTGATGGTGTATCGCTGGCGGGGCTGGAGCTGAAGCGCTCCTGGGGACCCGGTCCTATTTCTTGGCGACCGGAGGCACCAGGCTCACTCCCTCCGGCGGCGGGGTGGGGTCGGGATCGGCGATCAGCATGTGCTGAAGCACGATCTCGGGGCGCTCGCTATCTCGCCAGCGGATCCGATAGGCCGGCATCTTGGTGCCACGGCTGGTGGTTTGTTCCACCGGCTCCATCACCCATCCACGGCGCGAACGCCCCTGGGGGTTGCGCTTCACCACCGCATCAGCGTGTTGGAAGCGAAAACCGACGCGCTCACCGCTCATGTGTTGGGAGACCCCCGATTGGGGTGATTACCTAATCGACTCCATTATCCCACTGCGTCGGCGCCACGCTGCGGTAGAGGGGACTCGGGCCGGAGCAGGGGGAAGGCGATCACATCCCGGATCGATGGGCTGTCGGTGAGCAGCATCGCCAGGCGATCGATGCCGATGCCCAGGCCGCCGGTGGGTGGCATGCCCACTTCCAGGGCGTGGAGGAAGTCTTCGTCCACGGTTTGGGCCTCCAGATCCCCCGCCAGCTTGCGGGCCTGCTGGGCCTCCAGCCGCTGACGCTGATCGAGGGGATCGATCAGTTCGCTGAAGGCGTTGGCCATCTCACGGCCGTAGATGAACAGTTCAAACCGCTCCACCAGACCGGGTTTGTTGCGGTGCGCCCGGGCCAGGGGGGAATTCTCCACCGGGTAATCGAGCACGAAGGTGGGCTGGATCAGCGTCTCCTCCACCCGCTGCTCAAAGGCCTCCACCAGCAGCCGGCCCACCGAATCGGCGGCCTCCGGCACCACCAGTCCAGCCGCCTCCATTGCGCTGGCCGCCTCGGCGCGCTCGCGGAAGGCGGCGAACTGGAGGCCCGTGGCGGCCTCCACCAGCTCGTGCATCGTGGCTCGCCGCCAGCCGGGGCTGAGATCGATGGCTGTGTCCTGATAGGTGATCTGCGTTGTGCCGCACACCTCAAGGGTCACCGCCGCCATCAGCTGCTCGGTGAGCTCCATCATGTCGTGGTAATCGGCGTAGGCCTGATAGATCTCCACGGAGGTGAATTCGGGGTTGTGACGGGTGCTCACCCCCTCATTGCGAAAGATTCTCCCCAGCTCGTAAACCCGTTCAAAGCCCCCGACCACCAGGCGCTTGAGGTGCAGTTCGGTGGCAATTCGCAGGGTGAGGGGCAGATCCAGGGTGTTGTGGTGCGTTTCA
>CAIOCZ010000029.1 GCA_903856805.1 uncultured cyanobacterium
GTTTGCCGTCGGCTTGGTTCAGGTATTTGATGCCTTCAGCCGAGGCTATCGGCCCGAGAACCAGACGCCGCTTTTGTTTGAAGCGCTCTGCGGCGCCAGCGGATTCGATGCGACCCAATTGCGCCTCCAGGCTGAAGCGGCCCTCGCCTCCGTCGGCCACCACAACATGCAGACCGTTCGAGGCTGGATCGATCAGCGCGGTCTCGGGGCCCCGGAGCCCCTCGGCGCGGCCCTGGCCGGGGTGCAACGGGACGATTTTCACTATTCACGGCTGATGGCCGTCGGCCTGCTGACCTTGCTGGAACAGGCCCAGGATTCCGGTTCGATCGAACCCCAGGCCTTGCGACAGGCCGCCCATGACCTGGGCGAATCCATGGGTCTGTTGCGCGATCGTGTGGATAAGGACCTGAGCCTCTACGCGGGCAACCTCGCCAAAATGGCTCAGGCGGTCGAATTGATGGAAGAGACGGTCGCGGCGGAGCGCCGCCGCCGGGAACGCCAGCAGGCTCCTGCTGCGGAGAAGGCCCCTACCGATCCAGCCTCAGAGAGCCCGTCAGCTGGCTGAGCGGTTGCGTCGCGCCCGCTCCCGCGAGGGGTGTGACCTCCACCGCCAACTGCTGGGAGCGTTTCACCAGTTCCGGCATGTCCGGCGGCAACAGCCCCAGCGGTTCCATGGCCGCTGGGCGTAGGCGCAGCTCCAGCCCTTGCGATCCCCTGGATCGCTCCAACGCGGTTGAGGGCGCTGAACCCGTGGGCACCGGGCCCAGGAACAGCAGCAGCTGGGGCTGGGCCGGGAGCCGGTCCAGCCAACGCCATCCCCCCACCACCACGCGATCCTCCCGGCTCCAAGTGGCCTCAGGGACAGGTCCCTTCAACGGGGGAGTGGGCTTGGCGGCAGCCTCGGCCGGCACATTGGGGCCGGAAGCCCCAATCAAGGGGGGGGGAGCGGGGACCTGCGGGGGCGGGACCGGAGTGCCTAGCGCCGGACTGGCGCTCGCCTGAGCCCCCGCCTTGGCGTTGCCGACGGTGCTATCGACGGCTAACGGGGCAGGCGGTTGTGGTCCCCGCAACCCCTGCTGCCGCAGCTCTCGGGCCAGGCGATCCAGAATGCGCTGCCAGCTCACCCGGTCGCCACCGACGTCCAGCTGAAGCTCCAGGCTGGCCTGAAAGGCCCCCTGGGCCTGGGGCCGCAACCGCAGCTGGAAAGCAGCCCGGCGCATCAGGCTCAGCTGCGGTTTGTCGATGCCATAGCGGATGGCCAGGGGATCGCGAATCAATTGGCGGGCCAGGAGCCCTTGGAGGAGCTGGTCGAGGGATGGGCCTTTCAGTTCAAGCAACAGATCGGGAGGCAGCGGGCGCACCACCGCTGCGGGAACGGCCCGGCTGCCCCCGGAGGCCAGCAGGCCCTCCACAGCGGCGGCTTCCCCTTGCCAGCTGAGGCCTTGACCCTCAAGCCTCAGGGTCAGGCAGCCCTCCTGAAAACGCTCCAGCAGGGGGGCCAGGGGTCCGGCGATCGATCCCAGGGCTGAGGGGTTCCAGAACACGGCCTGATCGTTGCGCAGGCGCTCCATGCAGCGCTGCTCCAATCCGCGACTGCGCCGCTGATCCGGCCGCAGTTGATCAATCAACAGCTGACGGGACAAGGGATCGGGGGCGATCACGAGCAGATCCCCCACACGCACGGAATTGGGAGGCCCCAGCCTTGGAGGCGCCGCCTGCGCCCCCGAAGCCTGAAGGGCCAGAAACGGCGCCCCGTCGGCGTGGGATCCCCAGAATTGCCACCAGGAATGGCGTTGTTGGCGCCAGAGCCGTTCGGCGAGAACCGGACCGAGACGCTCCTGCCACAGCCTGGGCA
>CAIOCZ010000030.1 GCA_903856805.1 uncultured cyanobacterium
GCTGGTTTGGACATGGTGAGCCCGTGGTTCAGGCCCCGATCGTGGTTCGACGCTTGTTGCGATGGGGGCTGGCGGCGGGTCGTCGGCTGCGCCTCCAGGCCTTTCTGGCCGGTCGGGCCCTGGGCTACGGCACCGACTTCGTGGATGTGCTCTACCGCATCTACCTCAACCACAACAAGGTGATCCATCACCGCGATGGCTATCCCGTGTATTCCCTCTCCACCCCGGCCCTGTTCAGCCCGCCGGCCGCCCATTTCATCGCCCGCACCCTCTACCGCGCCGTACAGAACCGCAACATCCCCAACCTGATGAGCGTGGCGGTGAACGATGGCTGCAACGCCCGCTGCGGCCACTGCAGTTTCTTCGAGGGGGTGGAATCCCCGGGACGGCACGTGCTCACCACCAGCGAGTGGTCCGGGGTGATCCGCGACGCCCAGGCCCTGGGGGTGTCGATCGTGAACCTGGTGGGTGGTGAGCCCCTGCTCCACCCTGAGCTGGAGGCGATCGTGGCGGCGGTGGATAAAAGCCTCTCCACCGTGCTGCTGTTCACCAATGGCTGGCACCTGGCTGAGCGGGCGGCCGGCCTGCGCCGCGCTGGCCTCGACAGCGTGTATGTGAGCCTCGATGCCGCCGATGCCGAGCGCCACGACGCCCTGCGCGGTACGCCCGGCCTGTTCGCGCGGGCCCTTGAGGGTCTGGCGGTGGCGCGACGGCAGGGCTTTTCGGTGGGCCTGTCCGCCACGCTCACGCCGGAGAGCTTCGCCGCCGGTGAGCTGGAGCGGCTGGTGGAGTTGGCGCGGCGAGTGGGCGCCCATGAGCTGCTGGTGTTCGACGCCCTGCCCAGCGGTCGGCTTGAGCACCGCGAGGATCTGGTGGATAACGGCGCCTGGGTGGAGCGGATGATCGCCTCGGCGGACCGCTGGAACCGCGACCCCCGCTATCCCGGCGTGGTGTTCTCGGCCTACATCAGCAGCCACCGCAGCGTGGGCTGTAGCTGCGGCACCAGCTACCTCTACCTCTCGCCCTACGGCGATCTGATGTCGTGCGATTTCAACCACGCCATCTTCGGCAACGTGCTGCAGGAACCGCTCTGGCAGGCCTGGGAACGGCTCAGCACCGACCCCGATTTCCGCCAGGCGAAATGGGGCGGCTGCAAGGTGAAGGATGCCGCCAGCCGGGAGCTGCCCACCGTGGTGACCGGCCGGGCCCGACCGGTGCCGGCCCTTGTGAATCAAGGCGCGCCGCCGCGTCCGCCCGCCGCTCCGCTCAGCCCGGGAGGTACGCGATGAGCACGATGCTTGTGGGTGTCGGCCACACCCTGGCCGCGATTCCCTTCAACCCGCTGCTCAGCGGCAGTTGTGGGGTGGACAAAACCCTCACGCCGGCCTCCCTGCGGCTGCTGCTGGTGGGCCTGGTGCTGGTGGGGCTGGCCCTGGCCTGGCTCAGTCGCGTGCGCGATCGCCTGCCGGCCCGCCTTGCCCTGATGGGCCTCGGGGTGATCTTTTTCGAGCTGTTCACGGCGCCGATGTGGAACAACGCCCACCTCGGCCGCTGGGCCTACCTCTACCGCGATGTGAGCTGGGTGCTCACCCTCGGCTGGACCGTGCTGTTCCTGGTGGTGGTGGAGTTGGCGGACCGCCTGCTGCCCCGTTGGCGGGCCCTGCCGCGCTTCCTCCTGACCCTGGCGCTGATCACCGCCCTCACGGTGCCGTTGGAAACCCTGCTGGTGGGGGCTGGCATCCGCAGCTATGCCCCCGAGGTGCTTGAGGCCGCCCTGGGGGGCTTCGTGAACGGGGTGCCGGTGGCCATCCTCTACTACGTGCCCGTGTTCGCCGCCCTGGTGATCGGCTTCTACCGCTACTGGAGCCTCGTGCTCGACGACACCCTGCTGATTCCGGTGCGACGGATCCGCTGGGGCCGGGGGCTGCTGCTCACCACCCTGGCGGTGCTGCTGTTTGAACTGATGGTGGAGCCGATGGTGCTGAACCGCGGCTTCCCCGCCTGGGGCTATCTCTACCGCGACATCAACCTGGTGATGACGGGGACGTGGGTGCTGGTGATCGCCCTCACCGCCCTGGCGGTGAATCGGGTCTTCCTGCTGCAGCCGGTGGCCTTCCGCATGGTGCTGGCGGTGCTGGTGGCCACCGCCATCGCCCTGCCGATCGAATACGGCCTCGATGCCGCCGGTTTGCGGGTGTATGGGGCCAGTGCCGTGGCCAACTTCTCAGGCTTCACGATCCCGCTGCTGCAGGCGCCGATCGAGATCGCCTTCGCGATTCCCTGCTACATGGCGTTGGTGTTGGCCACGATCCGCTACTGGGAGATCGTGCTCGACAACCGGCTCTGAGCCATCGCTGACCCGCGTCTGATCCGCCTCCCCCTTCAGCTCCCACCTTCAGCTCCGTCTTGTCTTCCGCCTTCACCTCCGCCTTGAGGCTCTGCTGCGATGAACTCCCCTCCCACCGGCTCCCGCTCGTTACTCCGGATCGACGCACTCTTCTCCTTGCGCTCGTTCCTGATCGGCGTGGTGCCGCTGCTGGCGGTGTTGGCGGTGATGGGCGGCTCGCTCGCGGCCGCCCTGCAGATGCTGTTGGTCTCCACGATCTGCACCCTCGGCATCGGCGGCTTCTTCTGGGTGGGGGTGGCCATGCTGTTCGGGGCCGTGCTGCAGCTCCTGGTGCCCCGCCTGCGGGCCAAGCCCGTGCCCGCGTTCGCCGCGGCTGCTGGGCCCGAGCAGGCGATGTTGAACCTTTTGGTGAACTACGCCAGCGCGAAACTTGGCCAGGGGGCGAGCGAGGACGGCGTGCGCCGCGACCTGCGCCGGAATGGTTGGAGTGAGCCCCAGGCGGAGGCCGCCCTGGCCCAGGCCCGCTCTCTGCTGGCCGCCAACGTGGCGGGCGCGGGCCCCGGGGGGAACGGCGATGGTGGCTGAAGCGCACTTGCCCCTGCCCCGCCGGCTGTGGATCTACCAGGCCGAGCGCTTTCCATTGCAGCGCCATGGCCCCCTGATCCTGGTGTTCAGCGGCGCGGCGGCCTCCTACGGCGCCCGGCTGGTGGGGGGCTCCCCGGCGCTGCCGGTGCTGCTGAGTGCCATCGTCTGCAGCGGCGCCTTCTTCCTGTTGATGCGGATCGCCGATGAGTTCAAGGATCGCCACGACGATCAGCGCTGCCGCCCCTACCGGCCGGTGCCGCGCGGTCTGGTGAGCCTGCGGGAGCTGGCCCTGGTGGCCCTGGCCACCGTCGTGCTCCAGGCGGTGCTGGTGTGGCGCGTCGCCCCGCAAGCCTGGGGGCTGCTGCTGCTCACCTGGGGCTGGTTCGCCCTGATGAGTGTGGAATTCGGGGTGCCGGTGTGGCTGCGGGCCCGGCCGTTGCTCTACACCTTCAGCCACATGGTGATCGTGCCGCTGATCGCCCTGCTCGCCCTGGCGATGGCGGTGCTGCCCGCGGTTGGCGCCTTGCCCGCTGGCGGCGCCCTGCCCGGCCCCGTTCTGCTGCCTCTCCTGGCGCTCTGCTATCTCAACGGCCTGGCGATCGAATTCGCCCGCAAGATCCGCTCCCCCGACCAGGAGGAACCAGGGGTGGACACCTGGAGCGCCCTTTGGGGACGAAGGCCGGCCCAGGGGCGCTGGCTGGTGGTGGTGGTGCTCTCCCTGCCGCTGGCCCTGGCGGCGGCCAGGCCGATCCAGGCCATGCCCCTGGTGCTGCTGGTGTTGGCGCCCCTGCTGGTGTGGATCCTGGTGCGGTACTGGCCCACCTCGACGCTGGGCGGGGCCCCGGCGTCACGGTCCGAACCGCTGGAGCTTCCCACCGCCCTCTGGACCCTGGCCACCTACGCCGCGCTGGGTTGGTTGCCGGCGTTGTTGAGGATCGGATGACGCCGGAGCCCCTGCCCTCCCTGCTCCATCTGGTGTGGCTGCTGGAGGAGGAGCCGAACGATCCGGCGGACCTCGCAGCCCTGGGGGGCAAGGCCGCCACCCTGCTGCAGCTGGCCCAGGCCGGTTTTCCGGTGCTGCCCTCCCTGGTGCTGTTGCCCTCCGCCTTCGAGGGCTCGCGGCCCGGTCCGGCGCACCTGCCGCAACGGCTGGATCCGTCGGTGCGGCGGGAGCTCGTGGGGGCGCTGGCGGTTCTGGAGCGTTTGGCGGCCCAGGCCCTCGGGGGTCCCGCCGCCGCCGGTTGGCAGGCCGGGCGCTGGGCGGTGCGCTCCTCCGGTCGCGCTGAAGATGGCCTGGAGGCCAGTTACGCCGGCCAGTTCGCGACCCAGCTGGAGGTCCCCCTGGCGGGGCTGGAGGGGGCGATCCTGAGCGTCTGGCGCTCGGCCTTCGGATCGGGCCTGGCCACCTATCGGCGGGAGCGGGGCCTGCCCGAACCGGATGGGTCCGACCCCGCTGGTGTCGCTCCGGCGGTGTTGATCCAGCCGATGCTCGCCCCCCGTTGCGCCGGGGTGACGTTCTCGGCCGATCCGGTGAGTGGTCGCCGTGGCGTGACCCTGGTGCAGGCCGTGCCGGGGGTGGCGGCGGCCCTGGTGGCCGGTGGGGTGGAGGGCGACTCCTGGCGGTTCGATCGCGAGGGAATGTTGTTGGAGCACCGTCCTGCGCCCAGTCCTGCGCCCAGTCCGGCGCCATGGGCCCATTCCTCCCTCGCGGAGGGGGAGGCACGGCGCATCGCCACCCTGGCCCGCCGGCTCGGTCACCATTTCGGGGTTCCCCAGGACGTGGAGTGGGCCCTGCTGGAGGGCGGCGGCCTCTGGGTGCTGCAGTCGCGGCCGATCACCACCCTGCGGGGCCTCGATGATCCCGATGGACGCCTCGCCCTGTGGGACAACAGCAACATCGTGGAGAGCTACGGCGGCGTCACCACGCCCCTCACCTTCTCCTTCGCCCGCAAGGCCTACAGCGAGGTGTATGCCCAGTTCTGCCGCTTCATGGGCGTGCCGGAGGCCACGATCCGCCGCAACCGGGCGGTGTTCGGCGGGATGATCGGCTTCCTGGAGGGCCGCATCTACTACAACCTGCTCAACTGGTATCGGGTGCTCGCGCTGCTGCCGGGCTACCGGCTCAACTCCCGTTTCCTTGAGCAGATGCTCGGGGTGAAGCACGGCCTGCCCGAGGAGCGGATGGAGCAGATCCGGGTGCAGCAGCGCCGCGAGGCGGCAGCGGATCCCACCCCCCGCTGGCTGGAGGCCCTGCAGTTGGGCCGCTCCCTGGCCGGGCTGGTGGCCAATGCCCTCAGCCTCGGCCGCCGCAGCCGCGCCTTCCGCCGCCGGCTCGACCGGGTGCTGCTCAACCCCTCCCAGCGGGCCGCCCTGGCGGAGGCGCGACCCGACGAACTGGTGCATCACTACCGCCGCATTGAGGCGGAGCTGCTCAACCACTGGGATGCGCCGCTGATCAACGACTTCTACGCGATGATCGTCTACGGCTTGCTGCGGGCCCTGGCCCAGCGCTGGTGTCCCGCCCAGGCCGGCGGCCTGCACGACTGGATCGCCGGCGACGCCACCGTGATCAGCGCCGAGCCGCCCCGTCGCATCCGCGCCATGGCCGTCCTGCTGGAGCAGCGGCCCGATCTGGTGGCCCCCCTGCAGCGGGGCGAGCCGGCGACGTTGCGCCGGGCGGTGGCGTCCTTTCCCGCCCTGGAGGCGGAGCTGGAGCGCTACCTCGATGACTTCGGCGATCGTTGCCTGGAGGAGCTCAAGCTCGAGACCCTCACCCTGCGGGAGGATCCCCTGCCCCTGCTGCGCTCGATCGGCGCGATGGCGGAGCGGTTGCAGCGACCCTTCCCTCCCTCCGGGAGACCTGCCGAGCCTGAACGGCTCCTCCGGCCCGCCCAGGGCTCGGTCGGTCCCGAGCTGCCCGGCCAGCCGTTGCGCCGTGCCCTGCTGCGCTGGCTGCAGGCCCGGACGCGGGCGCTGGTGAGCAACCGCGAGAATCTGCGCTTCGAGCGCACCCGTGTCTTTGGCCTGGCGCGGCGCCTCCTCCTGGAACTGGGGCGGCGCCTGGCGGGGCTGGGGCTGCTGGATCAGCCGGAGGACGTGATCTTCCTGGAGGTGGAGGAGGTTCTGGGGGTGGTGGAGGGCAACGGCAGCGCCGCCGACCTGCGGGCTCTGGTGGCCGTGCGCCGGGCGGCCTGGCATCGCCAGCGGCAGCAGCGCCCGCTGCCCCGGCGCCTGGAGACCCGCGGCCTGCCGTCCCTGGCCACCGCTGCCCTGCTGGCGGCTCCGGAACGTCCCGCTGAGACCGACCTGCCGCCGGCATGGCACTGGCAGGGGCTGGGCTGCGCCCCCGGCCTGGTGCGGGCCCAGGTGTCGCTGGTGGCGGACCCCCGCCGCTGGCTCGATGCGCCCCGCCAGCACGGCAGCGACTGCCCGATCCTGGTGGCGGCCTCCACCGATCCGGGCTGGGTGCTGCTCTTCCCCCATGCCGCCGGCCTGCTGGTGGAGCGGGGCAGCGTGCTCTCCCATGTGGCGATCGTGGCCCGGGAGCTTGGGTTGCCGATGGTCACCGACCTGGGGGGCATCACCGCCAACCTGGCCGAAGGGGACTGGGTGGAGATGGATGGACGCAGTGGCGTCGTGCGCCGCCTGACGGCCCCGCCGGAGGCGGCGCTGCCGCTGGTTGGCGCCCCATGAACGAGCGCCAGCTGCGCTACGGCCAATGCTGGGAGGATGCCGGCTGCCTGCTGGGGGGCCTGGATCCTGGCCCGGGCAGCACGGTGCTCTCGATCGCCTCCGGGGGGGAGAACAGCCTGGCCCTGCTGCTCCGCGAGGGGGTGCGGGTGATCGCGATCGATCGCAGTCCGCCCCAGATCGCCGCCCTGGAGCTCAAGGTGGCGGCCTTCCGGCGCCTCACTCACCCGGAGCTGCTGCGGCTGCTGGGCGCCCAGCCGGCCCCGGCGGCGCGGCGCCGGGATCTCTACGCCCGTTGCCGTAGCGATCTTTCCCCGTCCGCCCTCGCCTTCTGGGACGCCGATCCGGCCTGGCTGGCCTGCGGCGTGCTGCCGGTGGCCCGTTTCGAGCGCTACCTGGCCCTGTTCCGCCGCCTGGTGCTGCCGCTGGTGCATGGGGCGCGGCGCCGCTCCGAGTTGCTGCTGCCCCGGTCCCCCGCTGAGCGGCAGCGCTGGTACGACGCCTGCTGGGACGGTTGGCGCTGGCGGTGGCTGTTCCGGCTGTTCTTCAGTCGTGCTTCCCTCGGCACCCTGGGCACCGATCCGAGCTTCGTGCGCTATGGCCACGACTCCCAGGCGGAGCAGTTGCTGGCCCAGGTGCGGCGGGTGATGGTGGAGGACGATCCGCTCCGCAATCCCTACCTGCACTGGATCCTGCGGGGGCGCTACGGCGACGTCCTGCCCCTGGCCCTGCGGCCGCAGAGTTTTTCGCTGATCCGCTCCCGTCTCGATCAGCTCAGCTGGCGGCGCCTCGCGCTGGAGGACTGGCTCGATGCGGGCGAGTCCGGGCCGACCGCTACGCCGACCGCTGCGCCAAACGTCGCGCCGAACGTCGCGCGCATCGATGGCTTCAACCTCAGCAACGTGCTCGAGTACGTCGAGGCGCCGGAGGCGGGGAGGTTGCTGGACCGTCTGCATCGGCGGGCGGCGCCGGGGGCCCGGCTGGTGCTCTGGAACCGGCTGGCGGAACGCCACACCGGCCTGGCGCCAGCGGGTCGCTGGCGTGCCCTCGATGGGGTGGCGGCGGAGCTTCACCGCCGGGATCAGGTGCCCTTCTACCGGCGGCTGGTGGTGGCGGAGGCCCTGCCCCTGGCGGCTCCGGTGGGGCGGCGCCATGGCTGAGCCCGATGGGGTGCTGGAGCTGGGGGATGGGGCCGGGGGCTGGGCCCGCTGCGGGTTGTGGTGGAGCCCGCCGCGGCCTTCCGTCGTTCCCCTGGGCCGCATCGGTCGCCTGCAGGCCAGCGGTCCGGCCGGTGCCGCCCAGCTGCTGGAGCGGGCCTGCGCCGACCTCCGCCGGCACGGCTGCGCCAGCGTGTTGGCTCCGCTCGATGGCGACACCTGGCATCCCTACCGCGTGCTGGAGCCGAACCAGGATCCTGGCTTGGCCTTCGCCGGCGAACCGGATCCCGATCCCCGCTGGACCGACTGGCTGGCGGCGGCGGGCTTCGCGGTGCAAGCCCGCTACGTCTCCTCCCTCTGCACCGATCTTCAGAGGCGCCGCCCCACCCGCTCCTCGCCGATCCTCACGACACCGTCGCCGTTCCACCTGGTGCCCGTGGCGCATGTGGCGATCGACGCGTTGCTGGAGCCGATCCACGCCCTGATCGGCCATGGCTTCCGCCGTCAACCGCTGTTCGTGCCCATCAGCCTCGACGACTTCCGCCGCCACTGGGAGCCCTGGCGCACCCGGCTCGATCCCGACTTGAGCTTTCTGGCCTTCGAGGGGGCGGATCTGGTGGGCCTGCTGCTGGCCCACCAGGATGGCTCAGCAGCCGGTCGGGCCGTGGTGCGGACGCTGGTGGTGCAGCCGGGCCGGCGCTGGGCTGGCCTGGGCCGCCGACTGCTGGAACGCTGCCACGGCCGGGCCGCAGCGCTGGGGTTCACGGCTGTGGTTCATGCGCTGATGCACGACCCTGGCGCCTCCGTGGCCCTCAGCCGGCCCTATGCCCGGCCCTTCCGTCGTTACGTGCTCATGGGGCGGCGCCTGGGGGGCTGATCGCCTGCGCGATGATCGGCCCGAATCGCTACCCAACCCCACGACCGCCATGGCGCCATCGGGCTCGGAGGGGGACCGCGGCGGCTGGCGGTTCTGGATCGACCGGGGCGGCACCTTCACCGATCTGGTGGGCCAGGCACCAGATGGCTCCCTGGTGGTGCGCAAGGTGCTCTCGGAGCGGGCTGGGGGGGCGGGAGCCGATCCTGTCGACCCCGTCGATCCTGCCGACCCCGTTGATCCTGCCGTGGCCGCCATCCGCGAGGTGCTGGGCCTGCCGGCGGGGCAGCCCCTGCCCGATGGCCTGGTGGCGGAGGTGCGGCTCGGCACCACCGTGGCCACCAACGCCCTGCTGGAGCGGCGGGTGGAGCCGGTGCTGCTGCTGGTGAATCGGGGCTTTGCCGATGGGGCCGCCATCGGCGAGCAGCACCGGCCCGACCTCTTCGCCCTGCAGGTGGAGCGACCGCCCCTGCTGCCCTATCGGGTGCTGGAGGTGCCGGGCCGCCGGGCCGCCGATGGTGCGGAGGTGGAACCCTTCCACCGCGATCCGGCGCTGGAGGCCCAGCTGCGGCAGGCCTATGCCGACGGGCTGCGCAGTTGCGCCGTGGCCCTGCTCCACGCCGTGGTCGATCCCTCCCACGAGCGGGCCTTGGGGGCCTGGCTGGAGGAGCTGGGCTTCGCTCCGGTGCTGCTCTCCCACCGGGTGGGCGGCCTGCCGCGGCTGCTGCCCCGGCTGCACACCACCCTGGTGGAGGCGGCGGTGCGGCCGGTGCTGCAGGCCTATCTCGCCCAGGTGCGGCTGGCCCTGGGCCCGGGCCCGCGGCTGCGGGTGATGACCTCCGCCGGGGTGCTCCAGCCCCCCGACCAGTTGCTCGCCAAGGACACCGTGCTCTCGGGGCCGGCGGGCGGCCTTGGGGGCGCCGTGGCGGTGGCCCGCGCCGCGGGCCTGGCGGAGCGGCCGCTGCTGGGGTTCGACATGGGCGGAACCTCCACGGATGTGTTCCACCTGGAGGCCGGGGCGGCCATCGAGCTCCACCCCGAAACCGCCGTGGCCGGTCTGCGCCTTCAGGCCCCCACCCTGCCGATCCACACGGTGGCGGCCGGCGGGGGGTCGGTGGTGCGGCTGGAGGGCGGCCGGCTGCAGGTGGGGCCCCAGTCGGCCGGGGCGGTGCCGGGGCCGGCCTGTTATCGCCGCGGCGGACCGCTCACCATCACCGACGCCAACCTGCTGCTGGGCCGCCTGCCGGAGGGCGCCCTGCCGCCGCTGTTCGGCCCCGCAGGGGACCAACCCCCCGATGCCGCCAGCGTGCGGCGTGGTTTCGAGGCCCTGGCCGCTGAGCTGGCCCGCGAACCGGGGGGGGCGCAGGTGCAGGAGAGCCCCGAGGCCCTGGCCCAGGGGGCCCGCAGCATCGCCCTGGAGCGGATGGCTGAGGCGATCCGGCGCATCTCGATCCAACGCGGCCACGACATCCGCACGGCGGTGCTGGTGAGTTTTGGCGGCGCCGGCGGCCAGCACGCCTGCGCTCTGGCCGAGCGGCTTGGCGTGGCGCGGGTCCTGCTCCATCCCCTGGCCGGGGTGCTCTCGGCCTATGGCCTCGGGCTGTCGCGCCAGGAGGCACTGCGAAGCGAAGCGGTGCAGCGGCCCCTGGCGCCCGAGCTACTGGCGGAGCTGCGGAGCCGCCGCGATCGCCTGCTGGCCGAGGCGAGCCAGGCCCTGCGGCAGGCCGGCGACGTGCCGGGCGATCCCTGCACCGCGCGGGTGAGCCTGGAACTGCGGCCGGCCGGTGGGGAGCGCGGCCTGGAGCTGCCCTGGGCCGACAGTGACGCCACCGAGGTGTTGCGCTCGGCCTTCGAACGGCGCCATCGCCAGCGCTTCGGCTACGTGGTGGAGGGCGAGGAGCTGGTGGTGGAGCGGCTGCAGGTGCTGCTTCCGGCCTCCGAGTCGGTGGGCCCGGCGATCGCCACCGCCCCTTCTCACGCCGCCCCCTGGCCCGAGGTGGCCACTTCCTCCGTCACGCCCAGCCGTTGGGTGCCCCTCTGCCTGCCGCTCGAGGCGGCGGGTTCGGGACTCGGCGCCCTGGCCTGGCGCCAGGTGCCCTGTTGGCGGCGCGAGGAGCTGCGGGTGGGCCAGCGGCTGGAGGGGCCCGCCCTGGTGTTGGAGGCCACGGGCACCACCGTGCTCGAGCCGGGCTGGGGCGGCCGGCTGCTGGCGGATGGGGCACTGCTGCTGGAGCCACTGTTGGAGCCGCTGCTGGAGCCCTTGCCCGTGCCCCTGCTGGCGGGGGGCGCCGCCCGCGCGGCGGCCGCTTCAGCCGCTGGGCTGTCCTCCCCGCCCGACCCGGTGCTGCTGGAGCTCTACAACCACCGCTTCTCCGCCATCGCCGAACAGATGGGGGTGCGGCTGCAGCAGAGCAGTCGCTCGGTGAACATCCGGGAGCGGCTGGATTTCTCCTGTGCCCTGTTCGATGGGGCGGGGCGGCTGGTGGCCAATGCGCCCCACATCCCCGTGCACCTGGGCTCGATGGGGGAAAGCGTGACGGCGTTGCTGGCCGCCATCGCCCGGGGCGAGCGCCCGGCCCTGGCCCCCGGCGATGCGGTGGCCTCCAACGATCCCTACGCCGGTGGCACCCACCTGCCGGATATCACCGTGATCTCGCCCGTGTTCGCCCCTGGGGTTGCACCTGGGGATGCATCTGGGGGCGCCGCTGGGGCCGCCCCGCTGTTTTATGTGGCTTGCCGTGGTCACCACGCCGATGTGGGCGGGATCACGCCGGGCTCGATGCCGCCCTTCAGCCGTTCCATCGACGAGGAGGGCCTGCGGCTCGACAACGTGCCCCTGATCCAGAACGGGCGCTTCGATCACGACGCCTGGATGGAACGGCTGGCCGCCGGATCCCATCCGGTGCGGGAGCCGGAGCGGCTGCTGGCCGATCTCCAGGCCCAGGTGGCGGCCAACCGGCTGGGGGAGGCGGAGCTGCACCGCCTGATCGGCCTGGGGGGCGTGGCGGAGGTGGTGGCCTTCATGGGCCATGTGCAGCGCAACGCCGCCGAAGCGGTGCGGTCGGTGATTGATCGTCTCCAGAGCGGGAGCCATGCGGTGGAGCTCGACGACGGCTCCACGATCGTGGTGGCGATCCGGCCCGACCGGGCCCGGCGCCGGGTGACCGTGGACTTCAGCGGCACCTCCCCCCAGCAGGCGGGCAACCTCAACGCGCCGCTGGCGATCACCAAGGCGGTGGTGCTCTATGCGTTCCGGGTGCTGGTGGCGCGGCCGATTCCCCTCAATGCCGGGTGTTTCGAGCCGATCGATCTGATCGTTCCCCCGGGTTGTCTGCTCGATCCCTCCTATCCAGCGGCGGTGGTGGGGGGGAATGTGGAGACCTCCCAGGCGGTGGCCAATGCCCTGTTCGCGGCCCTGGGGGTGATGGCGGCCAGCCAGGGCACGATGAACAACCTCAGCTTCGGCAACGACCGCTGCCAGTACTACGAAACCGTGGGCGGCGGCAGCGGGGCCGGGGTGCGGGCCGATGGCCGTGGTTTTGCTGGTTGTGATGCCGTGCAGAGCCACATGACCAACTCGCGCCTCACCGATCCGGAGATCCTGGAGGCGCGCTTCCCGGTGCGACTGGAGCGGTTTGCGCTGCGGCGTGGCAGCGGTGGCCCGGGGCGCTGGCGGGGGGGCGACGGCGTGGTGCGGGAGCTGCGGGCCCTGGAGCCGATCACCCTGGCGATCCTTTCGGGGTCGCGGCGGGTGGCGCCCTTTGGCGGGGCGGGAGGAGGTGCGGGTGGGGGCACAGGACAGTGCGGTCGCAACCGGCTGGTGCGGGCCGATGGGAGACGTGAGGAGCTGGGCGGCTCGGCCCAGGTGGCGATGGCGGCGGGGGATGTCTTCTGCCTGGAAACCCCCGGCGGCGGGGGCTGGGGGGCGATTCCAGGGGATCTGCCCCTTGGGGCCTTGTCCCCTGGGGCGCTGCCCCTTGGGGTGGGCTCCCTGCTGATGGGGGCCTTGCTGCTGGGGTCGGCGCTTCCGGTTGGAGCCATCCCAGTGCCCGTCACCACGGTGCCTGCGAACTCGGGGCCCGTCACCACGCTGCCTGTCGTCAATGTGCTGGGGGAGGCCCCGCAACGGTTTCAGCCGCTCTGGTCGGCCGGGGGGATGGTGGCCAGCCAGGAAACGCAGGCGTCGGCGGCGGGGGCGCAGGTGCTGCGGCAGGGGGGCAATGCGGTGGATGGGGCGGTGGCCACGGCCTTCGCCCTGGCGGTGACCCTGCCCCAGGCCGGCAACCTGGGGGGTGGGGGCTTTCTGGTGCTGTGGTTGCCGGGCCCGTCGCCGGCCCGTCCCCGGGGCTGTCTTGCGTCGCCGCAGGGGGCCGCCCCCGGCTCACCCGCCGATCCTGAGCTGCGGTTGGGGCGGGGCCTGGCGGTGGCGGTGAACTTCCGCGAGACCGCCCCGGCCGCCGCCGGCCCCACCCTGTTTCGCCGCCCCGAGGGTGGGGTGGATCGGGAGCGGGCCACCCGCAGCCTGCAGAGCACGGCGGTGCCGGGCAGTGTGGCGGGGCTGCTGCTGGCCCAGCGCTGCTATGGCCGCCTGCCGTTGCCGGCGGTGCTGGCGCCGGCGATCGCCCTGGCCGCAGGGGGGGTGAGGGTGGACCGCGACCTGGCTGATTCCCTGGCGGGCGCCCTGCCCTTGCTGGCGGCCGACCCCACCTCCCGCGCCCTGTTCCTGCGGCCCCCCGAGGGGGACGGAACGCTGCGTCCCCTGCAACCCGGCGACACCCTGCGCCAGCCGGAGCTGGCCACGACCCTGCGCCGGATCGCCCGCCAGCGGGAGGCGGGTTTCTACCGGGGGCCGGTGGCTGCGGCCCTGGTGCGGCTGATGGAGGAGCGGGGCGGCCTGATCCGTGCCGCCGACCTCACGACCTACCGGGCCCAGCTGGTGAGGCCCCTGGCCGGCAGCTTCCGCGGCCATCCGGTGCTGGCGATGCCGCCCCCCGGTGGGGGCCTCCCGCTACTGCAGTTGCTGGGCCTGCTGGAGCCCTACGACCTGGCGGCCAGCGGCGCCGGCAGCGCCGCCACGCTGCACCTGCTCACCGAGGCCATGAACCTGGCCTACCGCGATCGCAACACCTGGCTCGGCGATCCGGCCTCGATGGCTCCCGCGACGCCGAATCTGCTGGATCCCGCCTATCTGCGCCAGCTGCGCGGCCAGATCGATCGGCGGCGCCATCGGCCGGCCGCCACGATCGCCGCCGTGGCACCGCCGCGCCGCGAAAGTATCAACACCACCCATCTCTCGGTGGCGGACCGCAGCGGCGGCCTGGTGGCGCTGACCACCACCCTCAACTTCGCCTACGGCAATGGCATCAGCGTGCCCGGCGCCGGCTTCCTGCTTAATAACGAGATGGATG
This sequence comes from uncultured cyanobacterium, assembly GCA_903856805.1. Lineage (GTDB taxonomy): Bacteria > Cyanobacteriota > Cyanobacteriia > PCC-6307 > Cyanobiaceae > Cyanobium. The sequence continues at coordinate 14,062 of CAIOCZ010000030.1, forward strand.
ATTTCAGCGCCGCTCCGGGCACGGCCAATGCCTTTGGGTTGGTGCAGGGGGCGGCCAATGCCATCGCGCCGGGCCGGCGACCGCTCAGCTCCATGGCCCCCACCCTGGTGTTCCGCCGCGATGGCAGCCCCTGGCTGGCCACCGGCAGCCCGGGCGGCAGCCGGATCATCACCACGGTGCTGCAGGTGCTGCTGCAGCGGATCCTGTGGGGATCCAACCTGGCCACGGCGGTGGCGGCGCCCCGGATCCACAGCCAGCTCTGGCCCGATCGGTTGGACCTGGAGGAGGGGCTGTCGCCGGACACGCGGCGTCTGCTGGAGGCGATGGGGCACACGATCCAGCTCAGACCCGCCATGGGAGCGGCCCACAGCGTGGAAGTGCTGGCCCCAGGGGGCCACGGCAGCCTCGGGGTGGTGGATCCCCGCCGCGGCCAGGGGCGGCCCCAGGCGGAGTAGGGACGATCCTGGGGACTGGGCTGGCACGTCCGTTCACTCCCCTTTATGACCAGTTCCTTGCTGGCTCCAGGAGGATTTCACCTCAGTGTTAGGCATTCTTTCATATAAACTTGTTTCTGCCTGGCAAGAGAGATCCACTGCGCTGCGGTCGTTCCGGCTGTTGGATGGCAGCGGGTGGGGCGCGGCTGATGAGGCTGGATCAGGGTTTCGACCTGCACAAGGCCGCCAGGCTGGGTGTTGCGGGGAAAGGGACCAGGAGAGGTCGCAGTCGATCTCTGCCTGAGATCTACCTCGGATTCAAGCCCCCGCAAGGGTTTTGCCAGGTTAAAGGTTCGTGCTGAGCAAATTAAGGTTGTTCACCGACGGCAACCTTCGTCAATGCCTTGTGAATTAAGGCTTTGCTCAGTTAACATTAATGAGTTGTCACGCTCGCCCGCCCACCTCCAGTGGAAACTTTTGGTAACAATCCAGGTGCTCCCCCCCCGCTTGGACCGGACGGTGGTTCAGCTCGGCGCGGCTCAGGCCAAGGCCGCGCTTGGTCGGGCATTTTGATCACGTTGTTGCCGCAGTCCCACGCTGGTCGTCAGGCCTGGTGAGCAAGTAAGGCATTGGAACTGCAACGTCGAAGCCATAAGTACGTAGTCCTGAATCTCGTTTTTTAATTTTTTGCTGATCATGGCTGCCACCTACTCGATCTTCCCCTCGCTCCAACTGATCGACGAAGGGCAGTCCCTTCAAACCATGATTCACACCACTGGTGTGATCAACGGAACGCTTCTTTATTGGGTGATCAGCGGGACCAACATCACCGCCGCCGACTTCAGCGCTGGTGGACTGTCGGGCCAGGCCAGGGTGGTCAACGACGCCACGGGAATGGGCATGATCATGCTCTCCCACACCCTCGCCAATGACCTGACCACGGAAGGCAACGAAACCTTCCAGATCAAGTTGTTCACGGATGCGGCGCGCACCAAGCCGGTGGGCACCCCGGCGACCGTCACCATCAACGACAAGTCAAAGACGCCAGCCCCGGTCCCCACCTACGGCATCACCCCCTCGGCGGCGTCCCTCAACGAGGGAGCGATTCTCACCACCACCGTCCAAACCACGAACGTGGCGGCGGGCACGGTGCTCTATTGGGCGCTGTCGGGCACCGGCATCACGGCGGCGGATTTCAGCAGCGGAGCGCTCAGCGGTTCCGCGTCGGTGGGGGCGACCGGGGCGTTGTCCTTCTCCCCATCACTCGCCAATGACCTGACCACCGAGGGCGTTGAATCTCTGGCGATCAAGCTGTTCACGGATGCGGCGCTCACCCAGCA
>CAIOCZ010000031.1 GCA_903856805.1 uncultured cyanobacterium
CCCGGTGATTGATCTCGCCAAGCTGCTCACGGACGGTGAGCGCACGGACCTGGCCAGCGAACTGGACGAGTTCGAGCAAAGCAGCGGTTGGAAGCTGAAGGTGCTCACCCAGTACGACCGCACCCCAGGGCTGGCGATCCGTGACTACTGGCAACTGGACGACCGCAGCCTGTTGCTGGTGGCCGACGAGCGGGGCGGCAATCTGCTGAATTTCAATGTGGGCGAAGCCCTTTTTGCCCTGATGCCACGCACGTTCTGGGTGGAACTCCAGACCCGCTTCGGCAATCAATATTACGTGCGTGACCACGGTGGCGATGGCGCCATTCTGGACGCCATTCACGCGGTGCAGGGGTGTTTGGTGAAAGGTGGCTGTCAGGTGGTCCCCGGCCTGCCTCGGGAACAATGGCTGCTCACCTTCTGCACTTCCGTGGTGGGAGGACTGATCGTGGGCTTTGCCGCGTTTCCCCGTCAGCCTGATCGAAGGGTGGAGTGGGCCTGGGTGCTGTTGCTCTCACCGCTGTGGCTGATTTTGGTTGGGGTGTTCGGGGTGGCACCGATCGTCACGCGCACCCAAGACCTGATGCCGCTGCTCCGCAATGGGTTGGGCTTTCTTGCCGCGGCCGTGGGGGCCTATGGGGTCGCCCAGCTGGCCTTGGGACGTCACCGGGACCAAGAGCCCGAGGCTTGAGGCGGCTAATCGCCGATTCGAAGGAAACGCAGTGACGGCTGATCCCCTCTCCGGGGTCATCAGCCGTCCGACCGAGAGAGGTCAGTCTCAGCGTTTGGCCGGTAGAGAGGGATTCACGCCATCCAGCTGGCAGCTGAGGGTGCGCTCATCGCAAGGGGCGACCTGACGGATTGCCACGTTCTGCCAGCCGCTGCGATCGTCGCCGCGAAGCTGGGCCAGATTCTCATCGTAGAAACGCTTGAGATCGGCGTAGCGTTGGACCGGCTGGCCGTAGTAGCTGCTGCCAGCGAGGGTGGGGAAGGAGGCCCACTCCGGGGACAGCCGTGCCGTGAGCTCAGGGGTGAGCACACCGCGATCGGCGAGAGCCAGGGCTCCACGGCGATGAACCAGAAACAGAGCCGCCTGATCCTGGGCCTCTGGCTGGAAGTCAGCCAGCCCTAGGGCCTTGGAGGCCATGGACCAGGTGAACGGCATGAATTGATAGGCCCCAGCCGCAGCGCTGGCATAGCGGGAGGAATACATCACCCGATCAGGGTGGCGGTCCAGGCTGCTGGTGAGGCTGCCGCCGAACAGCACCCGGTAGCCGGTGGGGTCGCCGTTGATCCAGGTGCCTTCGGAGTAGCGGATGGTGTTGAGCAGGGCCCGACGCTCAGGGGTGATGGCGTAGGTGGATGGAGACCCGGGGAGGGCAGGGAGCACCGCCACCTGGGGGGCTGACACCCCCGGATCCATGTTCAGTGTCCAGGTGCTGGAGCGGTCACTGGCCAGGGAGGGTGCCGCAGCGGCGAGGCCAAGTCCTGTGACAGCAAGAGCGAGATGGAAGCGCTGAAGAATCGTCAAAACAAGTCGTGCGTAGGACAAGCACGGCAGGGGCCCTGAATTTGGAGGTCCAGGGTCCATTCGTGAGGGTTGTAGGGATCGGGAGGGATCCGGTCGGTCAGACCAGTGAAATCAGATCGATTGCAACTGGGACTTTGATTCGGAGCCGAACCCGAAAGAACCCTCGCGGGAATCGGGATCGAAACGTGTGCGCCAATTTGCTTAACAAACTGCACCAAAGCGATCGCAATTGTGACGATCGCAAAAGTGTCCATAGGTATCAATGCGCACGCGCAGAATTCGAATCACTGATCCCAACTGAATTTTTCCCGATTAACAGAACAGAACTTCAAACCTGCATCCCCTGATTGATCGGAACTTCTGATCAGCCCTCCATCACCCCCACAAGGGCCCTCGCCGCCTCCGCCGCTCCATCGCTGGCCAGGGGCCCCTCCTGGGGAGGCAACAGGGGCTGATCCAGTTGCCACTCCCCGCAGCGGAACTGCTCCTGGCTGAGCAGGCGGTGCCAGCCATGGCGTTGGAGGGCCCTCTCCAGCACAGGGGCTTCCGCGAATCCCTCGCGATGCACCAGGTGCAAGCCCACCTGCTGACTCAGGGCTTCGCAAAACGTGCTGTAGCCGGGCTTGCTGATCCAGCGCCCCACCAGGGGCAGCAGGTCCAGCGGGCGCACCGCCGTCGGCAGGATTCGGCCGTTGGGAGCGCGGGCGACGCCAGCCTCCGGGGAAATGAACACGTGGTCTGGCCAGAGGCTCAGCAGCCCAGGTTCGAGATCCAGACCCAATCCTCCGAAGCTAACCATCACCACGGAGCTTCGCTCCGACGGCAGCCGCAGCTCCTGGGCTAAGGACGCCAGCTCCAGGCGGGGGCGCGAACTGGTCAACCCCAGCGGCACCACCGGCACCCCCCAGTGCATCGGCATCGCCAAGGGACAGGCCAACAGCAGCCCGCCGCGGCGATAGAGCTCCAGGCAGCGCTCCGCCCAGGGCGTGAAGGCGGGGCCCATCGGGCCGTAAATCGCCTCCCAACCAAAACTGGCCAACCAAACCAGGGGAGCCCCCACCCGCTCCGCCAGCAGCGCCGCCGCCGGAGGCACGTCGGCGAGGACCAACAGGGGAACATTCTGAGCGCGCATCCAGGCGGCCTCCTGGGCAAGCCGCTGGGGCAGCTCCCGCTCCAGGCGCTCCAAGCCCTCCAGGGTGGCCGCCGGATCGGCCCCCAGGGCATCGGCCTGGATCACCCCCACATCCCACGGGCAGGGACGTCGCTCGAACGGCACCTTCCCCATGGCCAGCGTCAGGAAGGACTCCGCCACGGCCGTGGACAGCACCAGGCGCCAATGGGGGCGCAGGGCGGCCAACTCAACCAACACGGCGGCACTGCGGGCAGCATGGCCATAGCCATGGCTGCTGATGCAGGCGTAAATCAGCATCGACTCGGAACGACGGCTTGCCACAGCATCTGTTCATAGAGCAGTTGACCGTCGCAGCCATACCAGCGATGGCTGAGCCGTTCGGGCCGGCCGTTGCGCAGGCAAACCCAGCTCAGGTGCCGCAGCCTCCGTCCCTCGGAATCGACGCCATGGCGGGGAACGCAGGCCGTGTTGAGGTAGAGGGTGCCGGCGCGGTCCTGGCACCAACTCAACCGTTCCCCCTGGTGGCGCCTGAGCTGGTGGTGCATGTGCCCGAAGACCACCAGGGGCACTGGGCGCTGGCGACCGATCTGGCGGATCGCCAGGGCCAGATCCAGATCGCCCCAATCGCAGGCGGGTTTTTTCCAGTCCCGACCGCAGGGATCGGCCGGCCCACTGCCCAGGCCACTGGGGCCGCAGTGGGCCAGCAGCACCAACGGCAGCGTGGGATCGGCCGCCAGGGCGGCCCGGGTGATGCGGTCGGCCGATTCATGCAGGCTCACCGGGCCGTACACGGCCCGCACCGCCGGAGACTGGTGATAGCCACCGCCGGCACTGCCGGGACGGGCCCCCACGATCGCCAGCCCCGGGGGGCGCAGTTCCCGCAGTCCCCAGCCGCAATGCCGATCCCCGAGCAGATCCAGCTGGCGGGCCAGCTTGCCCCCGCTGGCATCACGACCGGTGTCATGGTTGCCGAGCACGCAGGCCAGGGGGGTCTCCAGGCGGCGCAATAGAGAAGGAATCCGGCTGGAGCCATCACTCAGATCCCCCACCAGCAGCAAGGCATCCGGCCGGATCAGATCGATCAAAGAATGGTCGGATCCATCCCATTGGTCGTGGAGATCACCCGCGATGGCAATCGACACCAGGACATCGGCGGGAGCGGGCACGGCCGCCGGAACCGGTGCCACGGAGAAAGGTTCGGCCATCACGGCCGGGAGGGATGGAGCGAGTGGATCGGGCAATCCCCGGGCCTGCCTAGGCTTGATCCATCCTGCATGAGAGGACGTCCGTTTGGTGTTTGCCTCCCCTACCCACTCCATCTCCGGCATGGCCTTGGCCCCGGGCCTGGCTGGGGAGACACCCGGATCCGCCGAGCTGCCGGCCGCGATTGACGCCTTACGCCGTGAGCGCAAGGCCGTCATCCTGGCTCACTATTATCAGGAGAATGCGATTCAGGATATCGCCGATTACATCGGCGATTCCCTTGAACTGGCGCGTCGGGCTGCGAGCACGGAGGCGGAGGTGATCGTGTTCTGCGGGGTTCACTTCATGGCCGAAACGGCCAAAATTCTCAATCCCGATAAAATTGTCTTGTTACCGGATCTGGACGCCGGTTGCAGCTTGGCCGATGCCTGCCCGGCGGATAGCTTCGCCCGCTTTCGTGCCGAACACCCGGATCACTTTGTAGTGAGCTATATCAATTGCAGTGCGGCCGTCAAGGCCCAAAGCGACCTGATCTGCACCAGCAGCAACGCCGTTCAGTTGGTGCAGCAATTACCCGCCGATCGCCCGATCCTGTTCGCCCCTGATCAGAATCTCGGTCGCTGGGTGTCCCGCCAGAGTGGCCGGGAACTCACCCTCTGGCCCGGCAGCTGCATGGTGCATGACTCCTTCAGTGAACAAGCCCTGCTGGAATTGCAACTGGAATATCCAGAAGCTGAGGTGATTGCCCATCCTGAATGCGAACAACATCTCCTGGATCTGGCCGATTTCATCGGCTCCACCAGCAAGCTGCTGCAGCGGGCTCAAACCAGTGACGCCAGCCGCTTCATTGTGCTAACCGAACCGGGAATCCTCCATCAAATGCGACAACGGGTGCCCAACAAAACCTTTCACGAGGTTCCAGGCGCCGATGGCTGCAGCTGCAATGCCTGCCCCTACATGCGGCTCAACACCATGGAAAAACTGTGGCATTGCCTCGCCACGATGGGCCCGGCCATCGAGCTGGACGACGCCATCCGGGAGCGGGCCCTGCGTCCGATTCAACGGATGTTGGCCATGAGTGCCTGAAGGGCTCCAACGGCACCGGGGTCAGCCGATCTTGAGACCAACTCCATCCTCCAGCCATTGCCCGAGGCGCCCGGTGAGCCGACCCAGCCGCCCTCGGCAGGCGGCTCCGAGGGGCAAGTCGGCTCCGCTGGCGGAATCCTGAAACATCGAAGGGGGGAACACCTGAAAGGCCAAGGTGCGCAGCAGGTCCTCGGGATGGCGCATCAGGCTGGCGCCCTGGCACCAGTGCTGCCAAGCCCGTTGCGGATGCCAGGGCCGTTGGCCGTGCTGGTGGGGGAGGTCGAGCTGGGCCTGCCAGGCGCGATCGAGCACGGTGCGTCGCTGGCGCCGTCCCAGGCCCGCCACTCCTTTCAGATGGGGGGCGCCGGTGGCGGCGATGGTGACCGCGGCGCTGAGGCGAAGGGCCCGCTGGGGTTGGAGGCTGAGCACCTGCTCAGGGCGGAACTGCCGCGCCAGGCGATCAATGTCCACCAGGGCGCGCAACTCCATCCACTGATCCCGTTGGGCATGGACACAGGCGTAGGCCAGGGCATGCCCACGGCTCAAGGTGTCCACGGCATGGCCATCGATCGGGAGGGTGGCCCGTTGGGTCCAGGCCGCATCAAAATCCGGCAAGCCGTGGCGCAGGGGGGCCAGGGCCCAATGGAGATCGATCAGTCCAGTGGGTCGCCGCAGCTGCTGTTCGTGATGAACCCAACAGACGTAGCGCCAGCGGCGCTGCCCCGGATGGCGCGGTAGCGCCCCGAGCTGGTCGTAGCCCAGTCCCTCCAGCACCCCCACAGCCCGGCTCAGGTCGGCTGGGGCCACGAACAGATCCACATCGCCGCCCCCCCGGTCGGTGTAATTGGCCGTGGTTTGCATCGCCAGGGCCGGACCCTTGATCAACAGGGCCCGCACGTCGTGAGCGGCCAGGGCCCGCAGGGCCTCCAGGGCCGTCCGCAGCTGGGCCATGGCGGCCAGGCGCTGCCGGGCGGCCAGGGCGCGGACCGCCTCAGCCCGCTCCTCGGACCAGGGCCAACGGCCGAGATGGGGTTCCAGCACTACCGCCAACCGGTGGCGACGGATGGCCTCCAGGAGTCCACCCACCAGCAGCTGGTCCGGATCCGGGGCCGCAGCGCTGGACGACGGATCCCAGGGAGGGCTGGTTTCCCTGGCCATGGCGATGGCCAGCAGGGCGTACAGGGCCCGCAGGCCTGCCCCGGTGGGGGGATCAGCGGAGGGTGGCATCGCGGCTGACGGAGCTAGTCACGGCGGTAGAACGGCGGATCCGGGGACCCTGAGGGACTTCAAACAGGGTGGTGGGGGTGAATCCCTGGGCCTCTCCTCCCCCCACCAAGCAACCGCTGCGCCCCAGCAGCCAGGC
>CAIOCZ010000032.1 GCA_903856805.1 uncultured cyanobacterium
CTCCTGAGGGCAGATTCTCACGCGTTACTCACCCGTCCGCCACTAACCCGAAGGTTCGTTCGACTTGCATGTGTTAAGCACGCCGCCAGCGTTCATCCTGAGCCAGGATCAAACTCTCCGTTGTAGATCAAACCCTTTTGGTTATTTTAACCTCAGTCTGATTTGCCTTGTCCCAAACATTTGCAGACCTTGCTTTCGCTTTAGCCATACTTCGCTCAGTCTTGGCCCCCTTCCGCTCTCGCTTTGGGTTCGCAGAGTGCGTTAAGCTTCTCTCAGCTTTTTCATGCTCGCTTTCGCTACCATTTCAAAACTTTTAATTAGCCTTACGTCTTTCCAGGATCTCAGATCCGGTCGCAATAACTCCTCTCATCTGCTTTCTTCCGTGCACCTGCCGTGAGAGCAGCTACGCGGTCGCAAACAATTGGGTTATCGCTTGTTTCTTTTGACGGGACCTCACACCTTCACTGCTATCTTCGCTAGTTACTTGACCCTAAACTTTTAGCCGATTCTCTTTTTCAGAGAATCTTGCTTCAAGCCTAAATTCAAGTTCCTAACGCAGTGAAAGCGTCAGTTCCTAAACTTTTTTGGTTGTCCAGGTTCCACCGACTCACCCCTCTCGCGGGGAGCTCCTCGGCTCGTCGCCTCGCGGCGCCTTCTGCAACTTACACCACAGCAGGCTCTCGCCACCCTGGTTGCAAGTCAGACCTTGGTCGGTCGCTCTCGCGTCCTTCCCTGGTCCTCTGCGACACTAACGCATCGCCTCTTTGCTCCCCTCAGCGCTCCTTGCTCTCCTTCTCGGATCGCTCGTTGCCCCTCTGGGACCATCACTACGCAGTTTCCTGCGCAGTCCAAAATCATAGCACTCCCCGATGGACGCCACGACCCAGTTCAGTTCCGAGGGAGCCTGATCTGGCTAGTCCCTCAGGGCGCAAGCCCAGGGCATGAAATCCTGAAGGGTCTCAGGGCGATCAGCCACAAGCACGGGGAAATCCGTCTGGCTTAAGTCCGTTCCTGCGGCGATGCCCTCAGGGGCCTGGTTCAACCATGTGAGGGGGCACTGCAGTTCGGTCAGAACCAACCACGCCGCCGCCAGATCCCAAATTTTGGGGGTGGCCTCCAAGGCCGCCACGGTCTGCCCCATGGCCACGCTCACCAGATTCAGGCTGGCCACGCCCAGCAGGCGGATCTTGCCGGGAAAACGGCGATGCGGCAGTTTCTGCAGAACGCGAATGGAGCGACTACACAGAGACGCACACCCAGCCGGATTGGTTTGCATGGACGGAGGATGCAGCGGCTTGCCATTACGCCAGGCACCGCGTCCCCGCACGGCCACAATCCTCTGGCGCAGGGGCGGAACATCCAGAACAGCCAAGACCGGTACACCCTGATCAAAGCGGGCCATAGAAATGGCCCAGTACGGAATCCCAGCGGCAAAATTGGTCGTGCCATCCAGTGGATCCACCACCCAATAGGCCGATGTGGCCGGGAGCAGCTGGCGGCCCTCCTCGCTCAGGACCCCCTCCTTCGGATACAACTCAGCCAGTCCCTCCACCAGCGTGGTGTCACTCCAACGGTCACAGCTGGTGATTAAGGACCCATCGGCCTTGAGGGAGGAGGCCATGTGGCCGAAATCTTCCCTCTGCCGTTGGGCGACCCGATCCAGCAGGGAGGAAAGACCAGGGTTGAGATCGGGGGCGACGGGCATCATCCAAGCTCCAGGGCCAACGCCCGTTCCAGGCTGCGCTCCGTATCCTCCTTAAACTGGCGCACGTTGAGCCTGGCCAGCAGGAGCAGCGCTGACGCCGCGACCAAAATTTCAATGGACAAGACCAGGGCATAGGGCGGATAGGCGCCGCCGAAGGGCAGCAGCCGACCCAAATCCAGCAGACCGCCGCCAATCACCTTGCCTAGGGCCCTGGCAAGGGCCTGGGCCAGGCCCCACACCCCGACAAAAGTTCCGGCAGCCTCGGGCAAGGTGAGATCGAGCATCAGGCAGAGGGCGCTATTGGTGGCGATCCCTGTGGCGAGTCCAAAGAAGAGCATCACGATTTTGAGCACCACCGGTTGAGCCGTGAGTCCAGAGAGCAACAACAACAGCAAGGTGAGGACAATCAAGCGACAACCGAGGCGGGCCGTGGGCAATTTGCCAAGCCAGGGGACAATCCAGAGACCAGCGACGAGCAAGCCCACGAGGCTTCCACCACCCCAAAAAGCGTTCAGCTGACTTCGGGCGGCGATTGTCATGCCGAAGACCTGACCGCCGTATCCCTCAAGGATCGGGTCCTGAAGAAACAGTCCGAGGGTGAACAAAACCAGAAATGAAAAAAAGATCAGCACCTGACCACTGGAGGTGATCAGCCTCCAGGCCTGCCCAAGGGTGACCGCATCCTCGCGGGCCTGACCGGCCTGGCCCATGCTGGATCTGACCAGGGCCGGCTCGATCCCCCAGGTGGCCAACACGGTGAGGCTGAACACCGCAAGCGCGACCAACGTCATGAACTTGAACAGGGCCGGCTCCAGCAAAACCGGATCGTCAATGCCATCAAGCTGTCGCAAACTGATACTTATTGCGATTGCCCCAATGACGATGCCGACGGTGAGCATGCACCAGATGATGCCGATAGCCCTTGGCCGTCCCGCCTCGGAGGTCCGATCAATCACTAGGGCGAGATAGGGCGTGGTAGCCATGGCGATCGCCAGGCCATAGAGGGCGAACAGGCCGCAAAGGGCCGCGATCGCTAACGCAAGGGCGGGTTGGACCCCTGTGGTCCAAAGCCTATGCACCTGAAAAATCAATGGGACTGACAGCACCGCCAGCCCGCAAAACAGGGCCGTCCCGATCAATACATAAGGAACCCGTCGTCGGCCAGCCAGGGGATGGGCATCGGACACTTGACCAAACAACACCCTGGCGGGAGCAACAAACTGCTCGAAGGCCAGGGATCCACCCACCAGCAACCCCGGCAGCGCCAGCTCGTCGAGCATCACGCCATTGAACATGCCGGCGAAAACCACGGCCAAGCAGCCCAGACAGGACTGGAACAGACCCAGTCGAACAATTGTGAGCAGCGACAGGGTTGGAGCTGGCGTTGATTTGGAAACTAGCGTTGACAAGGTGCTTACTGGGCCGAGGCCGGAACCGATGGAATTCCGAAGGAAAGTTCGGCCCGACAGGCCGGGATCAGGGGCTGGGGTTCGACCGGCACATCACTCACCCCCTTGATGAACGGCTTGATGGCCGGCAACTGCGGATGTTTACAGAGGGCAATCTGATCGAGACCGGTGCGGCGGCGCAGTCGAGCCAAGCTCTTGTTGTAATTGGAGATGGCAAGAGACCAGCGCACTTCAGCCTGGGTCACATCACGCTGGGTATCAACAACCTCCCTCTGGGTGCTCACACCGGCCTGAAAGCGCAGACGAGCCAGTCTTAGGGACTCTCGGGATGTGACGACCTCACGAGACGTAGTGGTGATATTGCGATTATTTCGCTCCAATTCGTAGAAGCTTTCTTCCACCTGCTGACGAATGGAATCGCGTTGGGACGCAAAGCGATAGGTGCTGGCCTCTGCCGCCTGCTTCTGACGACGATACTGGGCTTGGGACTGGCCACCGTCATAGAGGCGCCAGGACACATTCATCCCCAAGGCATTATCAATACTCCAACCGTAATTACTGACATCACCTCGACCATTGACAGCACTCTGAAATCCTCGCGAACGACCCATACCCATGTTATTGACGATATTAACAAAAGGCTGCACATCTGCCAATTGAGCATTGGCGTCACTGTTGGCAATCGAGATGTCGAGAATGATGTTGTCAAGTTCCTCTCGAAACGCAAAGGCTGCCACGATGCTTTCCTGAAGTGATGGCAACCAGGTGCCCACCACCCTGGCGGGATCCTTGGCCGTCGGAGTGATGGACTGGGGCAGGGACAACAACGACGCCAGATTGCGACGGGCAATCGCCTGATCCGCCAGAGCATTGGTCAGCACCTGTTGATCGCGAGCCAGCTGGGTGTCGGCCTCCAGCACTTCAAGCTTCGTGGCCACACCTGCCTGGAAGCGAGCACGGGCGTCGCGCAAGCTGACCAAGGAGGCCCGCACCGACTCCTGACCAATACGTACCTGCTCGTCGGCGGCCTGAAGATCGAAATAAATTTCAGCCGCCTCGGTGCGTCGATCACGCAACAGGATCAAATATCGATTTTTGGCCTGCTCGTAGCGGTCCCTTGAGGCGGCAATCTTAGGGTTACGGCTGGGATTGATCATCGGCCAAACCAGCTGCAGAGCCGTATCCATCTGCCAGATATTTGTGGACAGATAGGGACTGCTTCCTGTGAGTGTATTAAGTGGATTGACTGAGTTGAAACCCTGACCAAAAGTATAGGTGGGGAAAGCGTTGGCGCTGAGTTGAAGGGTGGGGTACCACAGAGCAATCTGGGCCCTCAGTTCCGATTGGGCTTGATCCACCTCCAGGGCCGCGGTCTTGAGGCTGGGATTGTTGACCTCCACCAGGGTTTCCACTTCCGTCAACCCGAGCGGGCGGAGCTGCTGAATCCGCACTTGGCTTGGCTTGTTGGGAAGTGCCAAGGGATTGGGAGCCCATAGATCGTTCAGCCCGACCGGCAGCGTGGTGGCCGCCGGAGCAATCACGTTGGGGTTGGACTTCGGACGTGTGCCCTTGAGCTGGGTGGCCAGGGGCAGCACCCCAGCGGAGGGCGTGGTTGATGGAGCGACGGCCTTGGACTTGGGGCCCCTAGCGGGGCCCGGGGCCGACCCCGGAGTGATGCCATCAGCCGCCGGCGCAGCTGATGGCACGGACTGTTGGGGAGTTGGAATCGGCTCCGGGGCCTTAACGGGCTGCAGCGCCTGGGCGATTCCCTGGGACAGCACCGGGGCTGTCGCCCAGGGCAGTGCTGGCAGCACCATCACAGCGGCAAGCAGAAGACGGTGTCGCCTCACGTCTGAACCATTCCGATCCGTGAGAGCTTAGGGAGTGCCCTCGGCGATCCCTAAGCAGACAGCCACCAGATCGTCCGCACCCCCAATCACACGAATCGGCACCGGCAGCTGTTGGCGCACCTCATCGAGGGTGATGTCATCCAGAAAGATTTCCTCGCCCTGCCGCAGCATCACCCGTGGCAGAAGCACCATCTCCCCCTGATCCCGACCGACCAAGCCCTCCAACAGGTCGGAGCCCGTGAGCAGACCTGTGACCACCTGAGGTTGCCCCCAGTAAGGGCTGGCAAGGCCATGGAGGATCAGCTCCAGCCCCCGCACCTGATTGAGCCGCTCCACCACCGGCCGCAACGCCTCCGCCACCAATTGGCCCACCACCCAGCTGTAGCGTCGGGGCTGATCGATGGCCTCGGGAAGGCTGCAGGTGGCCCGATCCAAGTCCTCCAGGAACGCCCGGATGCTGCCGACGCCGTTCTCCTGTTGAGGCAGATCTTCGTAGGTGGCACGGGGCGGCAGAGGCAGACCTGCCAGCAAGTACCACTCGTCTGACAACCAGGCGAGTCGACTGCCGAAGCGCTCCTGAAAAGCCAGTTGCAACGGCTCCACCAAGCCGATCACAGCGCCGGCAGCGGCGGGATCAACGGGAACCAGCGTGTCCTCCGGTGGCCGGAACCGGGTCAGCCCCACCGGGACCACGGCGACGGAGAGCACCACCGGCCAGGACCCTTCGGCGTAACGGGCCAGATCCAACAGGGTGCGCTGTAGGGCAGGACCATCGTTCAAGCCCGGGCAGACCACCACCTGGGCATGGATCTGAAGCCGTCGCTCGGCAAACCAGTCCAACTGATCAAGCAACAGGGCAGCCCTTGGATTCACCAGCAGGCGACTCCGCAGCTCGGGGTCGGTGGCATGGACGGACACAAACAGGGGGGACAGGCGCTGGTCCTCGATCCTCCGCCAGTCAGCCGTGGTCAGATTGGTGAGGGTGAGATAGGAGCCATAGAGGAAGCTGAGGCGGTAATCGTCATCCTTGACGTAAAGACTGCGACGGTGCCCAGGGGGCTGCTGATCGATGAAACAAAAGTGGCAGTGGTTATTGCACTGGCGCAATCCATCGAACAGGGCCTCGCTGAAGCCGAGTCCCAGGCAGTCATCGGCATCCTTTTCCAGCTCCACCACGTGGCGGCATCCCTCAGGATCCTCCACTTCAAGAATCAGATCTTCCTCTCCCTGCAACACCTGAAAGTCGATCAGATCACGGGGCCGAATGCCATTGATGCTGAGCAGACGATCGCCCGGCTGAAAGCCAAGTTCCTCGGCGATGGAACCGGGATCCACGCTGACGACCAGGGCAGGTTCGGGCAACCTCGCCTCGGAAGACTGGTCGGCCTCCGCCAGGACGATGCCCGCCGATGGTTCCTTCCACATGGCAGTCGCCTCAGGAATGGGGCAGCGGGGCGTCGAGGCCGCGGAACCAGATCAGGATCGCCAACCCGAACAGGAGCCGGTAGCCCACAAAAACCCAGGTGCTGTTGTGTTGCAAAAAGCGCAACAGCCAGGCGATGGCCAACCAGGACACGATCGCCGCTACCACCACCCCCAACAGGGTGGGGATCCAACCGCCGTTGCTGGGGGCAGACACCGCATCCTTCAACTCGACGATCCCCGCCAGGGTGATGGCAGGAATGCCCAGCAGAAAGGAAAAGCGAGCCGCCGCAGGCCGTTGCCAACCATCAAACAGGGAGGCGGTGAGGGTGCTGCCTGATCGGGACACCCCGGGCACGATGGCGAGGAGCTGGGCAACCCCCACCAGCACCCCGTCGCGGGGGAGCACATCCTCAAGAACCCGACGACGACGGCCCACCACCTCGGCCAACCCCAGCAGCAGGGCCATCAGGATCGACACCACTGCAATCGAAGTGAGACTCCGCAACGGCGAATTGTCGTAATCGGGGATGAATTTCTTGACGGCCAGGCCGCCCAACAGAATCGGGACCGTGCCGAGGGCGATCGCCACTCCCAGACGGGCCGAGGGGTCACGCCACTGGCCATGGCGGAAGGCCCGACCAATGCCGGCGATCACGGCCATGAGATCGCGGCGGAAAAAGGCCACCACCGCCACGATGCTGCCCAGTTGGATCACGGCGGTGAGGGCAATGCCGGGATCCCCCCAGCCCAGAAGCACCGGAACCACCTTGAGGTGGGCCGTGCTGCTGATCGGTAGAAACTCGGTGAGCCCCTGCACGATGCCCAGGACGATTGCATGCCAACAGGCCTCGCCCAGGCTCAGGGAGCCCGTGGTTGCAAGGAAGGGCATGCAGCACACCGGAACGTTCTTCAACCCTATGGCGGCAGGGCCCGAAGCGCCAGATGGAGACACCACGCGAAGCGCCGTACCGATCAGCCCCCTAAGGTTGGCCAACTTTCTTCACATCGACGTTGATCGGGGTTCCCACCACCCTGGCTCCGGCTGGCCTTCGAACCGGGTCCAGCGCCGCCAGCTTGACGCTCCCTCTGGCGGCCGCCGCGCTGGTAACCCTTCCGGTATTTGTCCAGGCGCCCTGGGTCCATGCCAATCCCTTCAGTGCAGCCTGCTTCACCGCCATCCTGCTGACCATCGCGCTGCTACTCGAGCGGCACGGGCACGGGGTGTGGAGGGATCTTGGCGTACTGATGGTGGGCTTCAGCGGTAGCTGGCTGGGGGGCAGCCTGTTCTGGGGCTGGTTTCGGGCCCATCCGCTCTGCCATCTGCCCCTGGAGGCCTTTGCCCTGCCCCTGGCCCTCGCCGGGCTGGGGGGCCGTTGGCGGCTGGCCGGCGCCTTCTACCTTGCCTCCCTGTTCGGGACGGCAGCCACGGATGCGGTGATGGCCGCCACCGGAGTGATGCAACTCTGGCCCCAGGTTCTGCAAGCTCCCCTGGCCGAAGCCCCGGCCCTGCTCCAGCAGGCGGCCGAAGCAACCCTGCAGCCCCTCCCTTTGCTCACGATCCTGCTCAGCGCCAGCCTGCTACTGGTCCTCGCCCATCGGCTCTGGCAGCGCGGCGAAGTCTGGCGCGTGAGCGCGGCGGCCCTTGCCACCACCGTGGTGGTTGATGGGGTGTTCCTAGCGGCGGCCCTCGCCACGCCCCTCCTAAGCGGAGTGATCTGATGGGATCCGAAGCCGCGGTTCTGAAGATCTGCAAAAGCCTGTGTTGCTTTGAGCTGGTTGTGTAGGGGCTTCTGTAACGTCAACCATGGCAGTGAAGTGCTGCCCACGCCTGCCGTTGCCGACCCTTCCGTCTGTCCAGCGGCTGCGTGCACTTTCCTGTCCCTGTCCTGATCTCCCACGGAGTCCCGAGATGAAGCGGCTGCTTGCCTGGCTGATGAGCGGTGTGGTCCTGGCTGGGCTGCTGGTCACCCTGCTGCTGCCTGATGCAGCCTTCGCCGACGATCTACGTAATGAAGCCGACGACAAGATCGCGGCCCGAGCCGGCAAGGTCGATCTCAACAACTCTTCGGTGCGGCGCTTTCAGCAGTACCCAGGCATGTACCCCACCCTGGCCGGCAAGATCGTGCTGGGGGGGCCTTACCAAAGTGTTGATGACGTCCTGAGCCTGGATCTGAGTGAGCGCCAAAAAGAACTGTTTCAGAAATACAAGGACAACTTCACGGTCACCCCTCCCGCCATCGCCCTGAACGAAGGCTTCGATCGCATCAACGACGGGCAGTACCGCTGAGCTGGATCCCGATCCTGGTCGCATCGGATCCTCCCGAAATCCCGGCCGATCCAGAATTCCTTGCCGCCGACGCTGTCGGCGGCTTTTTTTTGGCAACCCCATCCCATAGGCTCGCCGTCAGCAAGGCAAGGCGATGGCAACGGCAGACGACCCCGTGAACGCTTCATCGGGACCGCAGCCGCAGCCATCCAGGGAATCTGCCCCAACCCTTTCCAGCCAATGGGATGTGGTGGTGGTCGGCAGTGGTGCCGCTGGCCTGATGGCCTGCCTGGAATTGCCCCCGGAGTTGCGGGTGCTGCTGCTCAGTAAGCACGCCAGTCCCCCTTCTGCCAGCCGCTGGGCCCAGGGGGGGATTGCCGCCGTCACCCGACCGGACGACAGCCTGGCCAGCCACATCACCGATACGCTCCGTGCTGGTGCCGGGCTCTGCGATCCCGAGGCGGTGGCCCTGCTCGTAACCCAGGCCCCCGATTGCGTCAGCCGGCTGCTAGAGCTGGGCATGGCCTTCGATCGCAACGGCGATGGCCTGAGCACCACCCTGGAGGCCGCCCACAGCCACCGTAGGGTCCTGCACGCCCAGGACCGCACCGGAGGCGCCTTGGTGGATGCCCTGGAGCGGGAAGTCCTACGCCGGCCAGGACTGGAACACCACAAGGGCGTTCCCGCCCTGCAGCTCTGGATCGAGGCCGGTCGCTGCGTCGGCCTCCAGGTTCTGCATGGCCACCATCTGCGCTGGCTCCGGGCCGGGGCGGTGGTGCTGGCCAGCGGCGGGGGCGGCCATCTGTTCTCCCACACCACCAACCCAAGCCAGGCCAGCGGAGATGGCGTGGCCATGGCCTGGCGGGCCGGGGCGATCGTCCGGGATCTGGAATTCGTCCAGTTCCATCCCACGGCCCTGATGTTGCCGGGCGCGCCCCACTTCCTGATCAGTGAGGCCGTCCGGGGGGAAGGGGCGCGGCTGTGCGACCAACAAGGGCGCAGCCCCGTGGCCCAACTGGCGGGCGGTGATCTGGCGCCCCGGGATCAGGTCAGCCGCGCCCTGGCCCGCAGCATGCAGGAGCAGGGGGTGGACCATCTATGGCTGGATCTGCGTCCGGTGGGCCGTGAAAAACTCGAACGCCAATTCCCCACAATCCTGTCGCGCTGTCGTTCCCTGGGTCTGACCCCCACGGACGCGCCCGTGCCGGTGGCACCCGCCGCCCATTACTGGATGGGCGGCGTGAGCACCGACCTGAATGCGGCCACCAGCCTGCCCGGCCTCTACGCCGTGGGGGAAGTGGCCTGCACCGGTGTCCATGGCGCCAACCGACTGGCCAGCAACTCCCTGATGGAATGCCTGGTGTTCGCTCGCCAGCTTCGCCAGATTCAGCTGCAACCTCTGCCGCCCAGCCGGCCTGCGGAATCCTGTGAGCAGCTGACGCTGACCGGACCCGCGCCCGATGCTCTGGAGGGAGCGATCCAGGAGCTGCGCCAACTCTGCTGGCAGGTGGCGGGGGTGGAGCGCCACGGTTCGGACCTAGGCCGGGGCCTGGCCCGGGTTCGCCAACAGCGCGCCGAACTGGACACCCAACCCCTGTTGCGCCGCACGCGCGATCTGCGGCCCGGTGACCAACTGGAGCTCAGCGCCGATGCAGTCGCCGGGCTGTTACTGCTCCAGGAGTTCGCCCAACGGCTGCTGCTGGCCGAACTCCTGATGGAAGCGGCTCAATTTCGAGAGGAAAGCCGTGGCGGCCACTATCGAACCGATACCCCTGCCCCCCAGCCGTTCTGGCGATGTCACACCCTTCAGCAACTTGGTCGGAATGTCCAGACGACGGCGGTGGGTCTCGTGGACGACGAAGCGGTAGGACTCAGAGCCCTGAACCCTTGAATCCACTCATCTCGGCCAGCTTGGCCAACGGCTTGACCCCAGACTCCAATTTTCCGTTGATTTCCCAGGTGGGGAATCCCTGCAGCTTCTTGGAATCACAAAGGGCCTTCTGATTGTTGTGGCCATCGGGGGCACACTCAATAACCTTCAATTCGGCCGTGGCCTGTCGTCCGAACAATTCCTTCTGTTCATGGCAATGGGGACACCAATAGGCGGTGTACATGGCCGCTCCAGACGACGTCAGATGCCTCGCGAGGGCCAGGGCCGCCGGGCTGCTGACACTGGTAACAGGCGCGGGCATGCCTGGGGCGGTGGCCGTTGCCGGTCGGTCAACGGCTGTGATCCAACCGATGCCGATCACGATCACCGCAAGGGAGGTGAGCACCCCGCGGAAGATCACCTTGCCGCGATCCTCCCAATCTCCCCCAACCAGCGACAGCACCAGCAGGGCGACCGTGATGCAAGCCGAAAGAATGCAGAAGGCGCAGACGGCATGGATGCGAAACGCCATCAGCCCAAGCAACTGCATGCTGAAGGTGGCCATCCCGGTGCTGACCAAAAACAGCCCCCAGCGGCTTGCCGTGGCCAGAGAACTGCGGCTCTCGCCCCGCACCAGCAGCGGCAGCACTGCCAACAGCACCACTGCGGCGTAGGCCAAACAGCCATACAGCGACAGGGGCTGACCGAACACGGTGGCCCAAGGGCTGTTCAGCACCTTGTCGCAGGCCTCGGCGCCCCCGGGGCACGCCAGGGGCGCCAGCAGGCCCCAGCGCTTGAGGGTGATCGCCCCGGTGTCGATGGCCCCAATGCTGGCAAGTACCGCCATCGCCACCCGCGCCCAGCGGTGGCCTGGGTCGTTACGGCGCCGGTTGTTCAGCCGACTGGCCAGACGGGTGGAGGTCACGGGGCAGAAGGGAACGCAACAAGATTGTGGCAGTCACCGTCGATGCTGTCGCCATAGGGTGGGGGCTTGGCACCGCCCCCGGCCCCGTTCTGATGGGATCAGCCCCTAGCTCAGCCCAGCCCGCTCCCGAGCAAGGCAGTCGTCCGACCGTGGCCTTTGCCCACCTGGGTTGCGAGAAAAACCGGGTGGATACGGAACACATGCTGGGCCTACTGGCCCAGGCCGGCTATGGCGTTAGTGCCGACGAAACGGAAGCCAGGGTGGTGGTGGTGAACACCTGCAGCTTCATCCAGGACGCCCGCGAGGAATCGGTGCGCACCCTGGTGGAGTTGGCGGAGCAAGGCAAGGAACTGATCATCGCCGGCTGTCTGGCGCAGCATTTCCAGCAGGAGCTGCTGGAGTCGCTGCCGGAGGCCAAGGCCATCGTGGGCACCGGCGACTACCAGCACATCGTGGAGGTGCTGGAGCGGGTGGAGGCAGGGGAACGGGTCAACCGGGTGAGCGCCACCCCCAGCTTCGTAGGGGATGAGCACCTGCCTCGCTACCGCACCACCGGGGAGGCTGTGGCCTACTTGAAGGTGGCCGAGGGCTGCGATTACCGCTGTGCGTTCTGCATCATTCCCAGGCTGCGGGGCGACCAACGCTCCCGCCCGATCGCCTCGATCGTGGCCGAAGCAGAACAGCTGGCCGCCCAGGGGGTCCAGGAACTGATCCTGATCAGCCAGATCACCACCAACTACGGCCTCGACCTCGGGGGCCAACCACTCCTTGCGGAACTGTTGCGGGCCCTGGGATCCGTGGAAATTCCTTGGATTCGGGTGCACTACGCCTATCCCACTGGTCTCACCCCCGAGGTGTTGGCGGCCTACCGGGAGGTCCCGAATGTGCTGCCCTATCTGGATCTGCCGCTCCAACACAGCCATCCAGAGGTGCTGCGCGCCATGAATCGCCCCTGGCAGGCTGACGTCACCGGCGGCCTGCTACGACGCATCCGGGACCAGCTTCCCGAGGCGGTGTTGCGCACCACCTTCATCGTGGGCTACCCCGGAGAAACGGACGAGCACTTCCAGCACCTGCTGGATTTCGTGACCGCCCAGCAGTTCGACCACGTTGGAGTGTTCACGTTCTCGCCGGAGGACGGCACCCCAGCGGCCAGCCTGCCCCATGCGGTTCCAAGCGACGTGGCCCAGGAACGCAAAAATCAACTCATGGCCCTCCAGCAACCGATCGCCGCGGCCCGCAACAGCCAATGGGTCGGAAAGATCGTGGATGTGCTGATTGAACAGGAGCATCCCGGCACCGGCGAGATGATCGGGCGCTGCGCCCGCTTTGCCCCGGAGGTGGATGGGGAAGTGCGGGTGCGACCCGGAGCCGGTGGCCTGAGCGCGGCCCCCGGCACCATGGTTCCAGTGCGCATCACCGCCGCCGACACCTACGACCTGTTGGGTGAGGTGGTGGGAGCTAGCGCCATGGTGGCCGAGCTGCGCCAGCCCCAGCAAGGGGACCGTTGATCGGATCGGGTCTGTATCAGACCCTGCTGCGCCATCAACGCACCACGTTCCTGCTGGCCTCCGGCCTCAGCACGGCGGGCAGTTTTGCCGGGCTCACCGCCAAGGGCTGGATCCTGATGCACGGCACCGGCAACCCCCTGCTCTTGGCCCTCCACTTCGGCGCCCTGTCGTTACCGAGCCTGCTGGTGAGTGGACCGGCGGGCGTTCTCACCGACCGGGTGGGGTGTGAACAGGTGCTGATCCGTGCCCAGTGGGGCCTGTTTGCCAGCGCCGCCCTGGGGGCCTTGGCCATTCCCCTCCTTCATGGTCAGGGCCAGGTCGTCATGCTGCTGCTCAGCACCCTGCTGGTGGGGGTGGCCGGCACCTACGAACTCACGGCCCGCAACAAATACACGGCCTTGCTCGTGGACTCCCCGGAGCAGCTTGGGCCCTACCTGGCCAGCTTCTCCGTGGTGTTCAACGTGGGCAAGCTAGTGGGACCGCCCCTGGGGGGCTGGCTACTGGCCTTAACCGGCCCAGTGATGGCCCTAGCCCTGGACGCACTCTCCTATCTGATCCCCATCGCCACAGTGATCTGGCTACTTCGGCCCCACCCCGCCGCCGATGCTCCCAGTTCCCTGGCCCATGGCACCACCCTGGTGGCCGCCTGGCACGACTGCGGCCCCACCCTGCGCCACGTGCTGCGCTTCACGGCCCTGGCCTGCATGCTCATCTTTTTCCACCCCGGCCTGGCGCCCTTCATTGCCGCCGAGGTGATCGGCCCTTCGCCCCAGGCCCTCGGCACGTTCACCAGCGTGCTGGCGGCCGGAAGCATTACCGGCGGAGTGATACTGCAACGCAACAGCCTTTGGCTCAGCCAACGGCCGGCTCTCCTGCTAGGGGTTTGTACCGTGATGACGGGACTGGCCCAGCTGGGCATGGCCGTCGCCCAGAGGGGGCTTCACGGCATGGCCAGGGAGGTGGTGTGCCTGGCCATGACGTTCATGATCGGAGCCGGTACCGCCTGCTTGCTGGCCGGAGCCAATCTGATCGGCCAGGTGGGCGCTCCGATGCGACTGCGGGGTCGGATGGCGGGCCTCGGGCAAATCGCCTTCCTGGGGGGCGGCGGCCTCAGCGGCCTGATCGCCTCCTTCCTGACGCTGCGGGTGGGCCTGCAGGGGACCTTTGCCCTGATGGGGACCACCGGCCTGGTGCTGGGCGCGACCGAACTCCTGCGCCGCGGCCGACTCCGGCTCAGATCAGCTTGACGCCCCGCAGCACCACCGTGGCGACAAAGGCGGCGGTGAGACCACCACCCACGAGTGCGAAGTAGATCGCCACGCCCATGGATCCAGTGCAAGGAGTGGGGCCATTACAGCAGAACAGGGCCCGGAACGGACCAAGGTTCTCGGAAACCGCTTACGCTGACTCAACTTCCCCGATTCGTTCCAGCGGAGCACCCAGCACAGACAAGCCAGGGCGCTCTGCCTCCATTGCCCGCGCCAGCGCCATCAGCCTTCCGCCCCACTCCCCCACGCATGCGCACTCTCTTCATCTATCCCGAGTTTCCCAAGACCTTCTGGAGCTACGAGAAGATCCTGGAACTGGTGAATCGGAAGGTGCTGCTGCCGCCGCTCGGCCTGGTGACCGTGGCGGCCCTGCTGCCCCAGGACTGGGCCATGAAACTGGTGGACCGCAACGTTCGGGAAGTGACGGAAGCGGAATGGGACTGGGCCGAGCTGGTGGTGATTTCCGGCATGATCGTGCAGCGGGCCGACATGGCCGCCCAGATTGCCAAGGCCAAGGCCCGGGGACTGCCGGTGGCCGTCGGTGGTCCCTTTGCCAGCTCCACCCCCGATGCACCGGAACTGGATCTGGTGGATTTCAAGATTCTCGATGAGGGCGAAATCACCCTGCCGATGTTTATCGAAGCCATTCAACGGGGTGAGCCCAGCGGTCGCTTCAGTGCCAACGGCGAGAAACCCGATGTGACCTCCACTCCGGTGCCCCGTTTCGACTTACTGGAGCTCGACGCCTACGACTCGATGAGCGTGCAGTTCTCACGCGGCTGCCCATTTCAGTGTGAGTTCTGCGACATCATCGTTCTGTATGGCCGTAAGCCGCGGACCAAGTCACCGGAGCAGCTGGTGGCCGAACTCCAGCGCCTCCATGACCTGGGTTGGCGCCGTGCCATTTTCCTGGTGGACGACAACTTCATCGGCAACAAACGCAATGCCAAATTGCTCTTGCCGGCGATCAAGCAGTGGCAGATCGAACACGGCTACCCCTTCACCTTCACCACGGAAGCGTCTGTGGATCTGGCCTCCGATGAGGAGATGATGCGGATGATGGCCGAAGCCCGCTTTGAGGCCGTCTTCCTAGGCATCGAAACCCCCGATGAGGCCAGCCTGTCGGTAGCCGGCAAGCACCAAAACACCCGCAGCTCCCTGGAGGAGTCGGTGGACCGAATCACCTCCTACGGCATCCGGGTGATGGCCGGCTTCATCATCGGCTTTGACGGCGAGCAGAGCGGCGCCGGAGATCGGATTGTGCGCTTCGTGAGCCGCACCGGCATCCCCGCCGCCATGATGGGCATGTTGCAGGCCTTGCCCAACACCGGCCTCTGGCACCGCCTCGAGAAAGAAGGTCGCTTGATCGAGGACAAGGCCGATGCCAAGGGCGTGAACCAGACCAACCTGCTTAATTTCGTGCCCACAAGACCAATCCGCGACATCGCCAACGAGTACGTGGATGCCTTCTGCAATCTCTATGAGCCGAACGCCTACATCGATCGAGTCACCCATTACTACCTGAAGATGGGCAAACCCCGTTGGCGCGCCTTCGTCCAACCCGAAGCCTCCGACAAATCATCCCTGCCCAGCTGGACCGATCTCCGTGCCCTGGCAATTGTGATCTGGCGTCAGGGCTTCACGCGCGACACCCGCTGGCGCTTCTGGAGCTCCCTGGCCACCGTCGCCCGCCGCAACCCAGACTGTCTGGAACAGTTCCTTGTGGTGTTGGCCCATAACGAACATTTCCAGGAATATCGCGGTGTGGTGACCCGTGAAATCGAAGACCAGCTGGCCTCCCTACCTCCAGATCCGCCCACGGCATCGCTGGAGCCCAGCCGGGAGCTTCAACCCGCCTGAAGCCTCCGGCCTACGGCCGGCCTCAGTCCTGCACATAGGGCCGGCCTTCAGCCAGACAGTCTTCGGCCTTCTGCAACTCGCGGCCTAGGTAGAGGGCATGATCCAGCCGACCAATCGGCAGCGGGCCCTCTCCCTCCGTCAGGGCAATGCCCAGCTCCTTGGCTGTTCGCCCGCGATAGACCGCCACGGGCCTGCGGGGACGACTGGCGGAGCAACTGATCACCTCACCGGTGTCGGGATCGGTAGCCAGGCCACGGTCGTCAATGCCGTTGGGGTAATGCTCCGCCACCAGTTGGCCGGCAGCCGCATCCACCTTGAGCAAGAAATAGCCCTGGGGATCCAGGGCGATAAAACGTTGGGAAAGGTGGGCATCGAGAACCTCCCGTCCCACGGGCTGAGGGAGAGACTCGTCGGGCTGCGTTTGGGAAAAACTAGGCATGGGGAGGATCGTAGGCAGCGGTGAACGGCAGCTCGTCATTGATTGCCGTGATCTCCGCCAGCACCTGACGGTTCGCCCCTGGCAACCACTGGCCCAGGATCGCCGCGAAGCGCGGATCACTCCAGCGATGCAGGCTGGCCCGCGGCTCCGCCACAAAGCCCCGGCGGCGCTTGTGGCTACCGCCGGCACCAGGGTCGAACCGAGTCAGGCCCTGGGCAATCGCCCAGGCGATCGGAGCGTAGTAACACACCTCGAAATGCAGGTTTTCGAGGTCGATGTCACTCCCCCAGTACCGCCCCCAAAGGGCCTCGCCATTGTGCACACACAGGGACATCGCCAGGGGGGACTGAGGATCACCACGGTGGGCACTGAACAGCACAAGGTGCTCGCGCAATTCAACAGCGGCGGCCCGGAAGAACTCCTCGCTGAGATACTTACTACCCCAGGCGCCCCAGCGGCTGCAATGTTGGGCGTAGAAATGATGCATTTGCTCCAGCAGCCCCGAGGGAATTGCCTCACCCGCCAGGGGGGTCACCGTGATTCCGGCCTCGGCCACGGAGCGCCGTTCCCGACGAATGTTCCGCCGTTGATTGGCATTGAAACTGGCGAGATAGGCCTCGAAATCGCCAAACCCCGGATTGCGCCACTGGCTCTGATGGTTCAGCCAGACCGCACAGCCAGCCGCCTCAGCCAGGGAGCGCCAGTGGGGATCAACGTAGAGAAAGTTACAACTGAGGATGCTGTTCTGGCGGCAGAAGTCGTCGATCAGCTCCAGCATCAGCACCGTCAGACGGGCGGCGTCCTCCCCGGCGGCAAACAGGAAGCGATAGCCCTCCACCGGACTCACCGGGCTCATCCCCACCAGTTTCGGGTAGTACCGCAGGCCCAGCTGATCCGCCAGCTGAGCAAAAGCCTGATCGAAAACAAACTCGCCGTAGCTGTGCCCCTTGAGATAAAGGGGGGCCACCGCCACCAATTGCTCGCCCCGCCACAGGCCCAGATGGCAGGGCTGCCAGCCTTGACGCGGCACGATGCTGCCGCTGACTTCGAGCTGATGCAGCCAATTCCAGCCATAGAAGGGGGACGCAACCATCCCCTCCCTTGCTAACTGGCCAGGCTCCGTCAGCAGGGCTTGCCACTGATCGTTGGGCAGCTCCGCGGTCGCCTGATGCCAGCGGGCTTGAAGCTCGGCCATGGCTGGAGACGACAGAACGGGCGTTGAGGGGCAAAACTAACCAGGCCACGCCTCGCCTGAGCGCCCCCATCCTCGATGGCCCAGTTGCCGCGGATCCTCCTGCTCTGTCTCACCTTCGGCGGGATCAGCGCCGGCTTCTGGCCCCTGGTACGGCCGGCACCGGCCGCAGCGGGGCTGCTCGAGCCGGTGTTGTTACTGATGCGCCCCCAGCTGGAAAACCGCCTGGCACGACTGTGCGTCGATACCGCCTCCGGAGGGCGCCCCGAACTGGAGGCCAGTCTGCAGGACCCCTGTCGCAAGCTGGCGGTTCCCACCAGCAAGTGCCTGATCGAAGAAACGGACCGCAGCGGCCGCGGACTTGACGTGGTGACCGAGCTGGTAAGCGGCCGCTTCGGGGACGCCAGTGAAGGGGTGGTGAAACGCTGTCTGGCGAAAATGTTCGGCCTGCCGGCCGACAGCCTCAAGTCCGTGCCGCTCCGGGAGCTTGGCCAACGCTTCGGCACCTGGGGGTTGCCGGCCGAGCGGCCTTAACGCCGCCGCCGGCCGTAACGCACCAGCAGCTCCTCCCCCTCCAGGGCGCGATGCTCCAGCAGCTGCCAATCCCCCGGCAGGCCGCAGCCCCCCGCCGCCGTGACCGGCAACCAGGTGTGTGCCCCCCCCAGCAGCTGCGGGCAGAAGGTGAGCTGCAATTCATCCACGAGACCCTGGGCCAGCAGATCGGCCGCCAGCATGGCCCCGCCCAACACAGCCAACCGCTCCAGCCCCGCTGCCGCCAGGAGGGCTAGGGCCGCCGACCAGGTCGAAAGGGGAATCTGGCGCTCAAATCCCCCGGCCGCGGCCCTTGACCCGGGGGCGGGCAGCAACTCGGTTGAGGGTTGCAACAACCACCGCCGCACCGGTTGATGAAAAAAGGGCAGGACCTCCGGAAGCAGGCCGCTCCGACTCACCGCAATGGCCACGGGTTGGGGCTCCCGCCCAGCCCGACGACGGTGCGCCAGCAGGTCGTCCCCATGAATCAGACAGGTGCTGCCGTGGCGACGCAAGGTTTCGGCGCCAATCAGACAACCATCAGCCCAGGCCAAAGCCTCCTCCAGCACCCTGCGATCGCCCTGACCGCCCAGCTGCGCGGCACCACCGGCGGCGGGGGCCAGCCGACCATCCAGGCTGACCGCCAGCACCAACCTCAACCTCAGATCGGCGACGGCACACCCATCAGACCGCGACAAGCGTCTCAAGGGTCGCTGGCAGAACCCCAAGCAGAGGAGTTTCCGCAAACACCTCGGCGGCATTGTTGGGGCTTTCCTGCAGCCGCACCTTGTGCAAGCGGGCGCCCGTGGCCGCAATCGGGCCCATCAGCAGATCAGCGATGTGCAAGGCGATGTTCTCGGCGGTGGGCACGCAGGCGGCGAAGTGGGCTACGTCCTTGTTGAGAAAGGTGTGGTCGAACGGTTCGACCACCAGATCATTCACCAACTGCTGCAAAACCGCCAGATCGCAGACCATGCCGGTCCTGGCGTCGATGGGGCCCCGCACCGTGACATCCAGGAGGTAGTTGTGACCATGACCATGGGGCCGGGCACACTTGCCGTAGATGGCCTCATTCTCAGCCTGGCTGAGTTCCGGCCGGGCCAGGCGATGGGCGGCGGCGAAGTGGGTACGGAGGGAGAGGAAGGCTTCCATGGGATTGCGGTTGGGATCGATCAGGACGTCGGCCCAGAGGTTGGGGGTTTCATAAAGCCGCAGACCCATCAGGGGCAGATGGGCGGCTAGGCGGTCTCGAATCGCCAGTAACAGCGCCTCGGTGGTGGGCAAGCGTCCGTGGGGAGTCGCCAGATCGAAGTCCGGCCAGGCCTCATTCAAAAATCGGAAATCGAGGGGCTCGATGACCTGCTCGCGGATAGCGTGCTTCACCTCAGACAGGTTGAGCACCATGCCATCGGCGTCCAACGCCCCCCCCATGGCCACAATCAACTCGTAGTTGTGGCCATGGCCAGGAGCCCGGCTGCAGGCGCCGAAGCGGGTCCGGTTCTGCTCAGCGCTCAGCTCCGGCAACCAATAGAGATGACTGGCACTGAAGCAAGCCCTTCGGGTGATCACACAGGGGCGGCCGCGGCCGTGGGGAGCAGCGGCAGAGGGGCGGGCGGCGACGGTTGTAGGAGCTGTCATCGAACAGTCATCGGGCAGGGGCGGGATCGAAGCCGGACATCTCCCATGCCCTGTGGACACCCATCCTAGAAACGGGGTTCCGCTTGCCGTCGAGGCCGTGCGCCCATGGCTGATTCCACCCAGCTCCCTCCACCCTCCCACCGTGATCTGGCCCGGCGGCTGCAGGGGTTGAATCTCTATCTGGTGGGAATGATGGGGGCGGGCAAGAGCGCCACCGGGCGCCCTCTTGCCGAAGCGCTTGGCTATCGCTTTGTGGATGCCGACGCGGTGATCAGCGCGGCCGCCGGCCGCTCAATTCCGGAGATCTTCGCGACTGACGGCGAAGCGGGCTTCCGCCAGTTGGAAACGGCGGTGCTGAATCAACTGGCCCACTGGCATTCGCTGGTAGTCGCCACCGGGGGCGGGGCAGTGACCCAACCGCAGAACTGGGGCCACCTGCACCAGGGCGTGGTGGTGTGGCTGGATGCGCCGGAGCCGGTGCTGCTGGCGCGGCTGCGGGCCGACAGCACCGCCCGCCCCCTGCTGGACAGCGGGGATCCCGAAGCCCGGCTACGGACCCTGCTCCGGGAGCGACGTCCCCTCTATGCCCAGGCGGATCTGCGCATCGACCAGGAGCTGCGGCCGGAGGGACCGCAGGCCGTGGCGGCGCAGGTGCTGGCCGAGCTGCCCACGATTCTCAAGGCCCGCGCCAGTGCTCCCACCCAGCCCGTGAGCCTGGTGGACGCCGATGGACGCCACCACCCCTCCCTCAACTGAGGCGTTTCCCGCCAGGCGCCCTCACTGGGGAGGCTCCAACCGCACGGCGAACCACTGGATCTCCAAACCGGGCGTCAGCTCAAGGGCGCAGGCCGTGGCCAGCAACCGTTCGGCCCGCAACTCCGCGCTGGCCAGGGAGGCCAGATCAGCCGGTGGCTCCCCCAGACACTCCAGGTGGACCACCAGCCAGGCGAGGGTTTCGGCTGCGGTGAGGATCTGCTCGCAGCGTCCGGGCTCCAACACCACGTAGTGATCGAGCTCCCGAATCAGGGGATCGGACATGGAGACCGCACGGCTTCCCCCCATCCTGGCGATGGTGCGGGGCCTTAGCCCCGTCCAGCCTCGGCCAGGATCCGATCCCGCCAGCTGAACAACGGCGCGAGCCCGGGGTGGTCGGCGAGGCCAGCCACCCCACGCCCCGCCAGGGGAGCCCCGGCGGTGGCAGGAAACTGCAACAGGGTCAGCTGGGCCGCCACGGCCAGGTCGGCCAGGGACAGCGCCCCCCCCTCCAGATAGGGCTGGGCCGCCACCAGGACGGCCAGTTGATCCAGAGTGCGGCGCAACTGACTGGCCTGGGCCGGACGGAACAGATCCCGCAGCGTTTCCGTGGCGGGGCTGAGCAGGCCGGACGGAAGAGCGCTGACCAGGGTCCGCAGGGGCGCCGGCGCCGCCTCCGGCAATAGCGCGGTGCGCAACACCGGATCGGCGGCCGCGGCCTGCAGCAGGGCCTGACGGCATCCGGCCGCCAGGGCGGAGTCGGCCCAATCCTCCAACAACAACACCCGGGCCCGGGACAGGGGGTCGGACGGCAGCAAGGGCGGCGTGGGATGGCGCTCCTCGAGATAGAGGGCAATGGCGGTGGAATCCGCCACCACGTCGCCGCCCTCCACCAACACCGGCACCTGCCGCTGGCCGGACAGCCGGAACAGCTCCAGCTGGCCCACCCCCGGCACCACCTCCACCAGGGTCACCTCCAAGCCCTTGAAGGCCAGCATCAAGCGCACCTTCTCGCAAAAGGCGGAGTGTCTGAACTGATGCAGTTCCATGGGCTCCAGGGGAGGGGCCTGGGACGGGCCCAGGGAGATCGGCAGGGTGGTCCTTCGGGCGGCAGAGTAGCCAGCGGCAATCGGCTTCGGCAGCAGAGGCGATGAAGGACTTTCTGGTGAATGTGACGCGCTATCCGCGTTATCTGATCGCCTTCGGCCTTGGCGTGCTGAACTCCGTGGTGGATCCCCTGCTGCAACGCCTCAGCAATCCAGTGACGGCGGTGGCCCTAGTCGGTGCGTTGCTGAGCGGTCTGCTCAGCCTTGGGCTCGTGTTGCATGCGATGGTGACACCAGCACCGGTTGCGTAGCTATGGCACAGGGCCGTCGGGTGGAGCGGGTGGCGGCCATGGTCCGCCGTGAGGTGAGCGAGCTACTGGTCAATGGCATCAAGGACGAACGGGTCCACCACGGCATGGTCAGCGTGACGGACGTGGAGGTGGCCGGCGATCTGCAGCACTGCAAAATCTTCGTGAGCGTGCTCGGCACGGAAGACGATCGCCAGGTCGTCCTCGAGGGCCTAAAAGCCGCCTCCCCGTACGTCAAAGGGGAATTGAGCCGGCGGCTGCAGATGCGCCGTACCCCGGAAGTGATTTTCCTGCTCGACCGGGGCCTGGAGCGCGGCACCTCGGTGCTGGGTCTGCTCAACCGACTGGAACAGCATCGGCAGGAACGGGGCGAGGTGCCGCCAGGCAGCGACGAGGGTGCCGTGCCCCAAAGCGATGGAATTCACCATGCTGATCGCGATGGCGATGGCGATGGCCCCTGACTCCGACCTGCGCCGCCAGGTGGCCCAGCTGTTGGTGGTCCGGGGCAGCGGCCACCTGACCGATCCCCAACGTCGGTATCCCCGCTGGGAACTGGATAACGCCACCCTGCAACGCCTGATGGCCGAGGGGGTGGGGGGGGTGATCCTGCTGGGGGGCAGCGGTGCCGAACTGCGCCT
Source organism: uncultured cyanobacterium (assembly GCA_903856805.1). GTDB lineage: Bacteria > Cyanobacteriota > Cyanobacteriia > PCC-6307 > Cyanobiaceae > Cyanobium. The sequence continues at coordinate 22,635 of CAIOCZ010000032.1, forward strand.
GCGCTGCACCCAACTCCAAGCCTGGGCGGGCGAGGCTCCCCTATTGCTTTGTGCCGACGTGGAAGAGGGCGTGGGCCAGCGCTTTGGCGGAGCCAGCTGGCTCGTGCCCCCCTTGGCGCTCGGTCGCCTGCACCAGGACCAGCCAGCCCTGGCCCTGAGCCTGGCGGAGGCCTATGGACGCTGCACCGGCCGCGAAGCCCGCAGCCTGGGGCTGAACTGGGTGCTTGGGCCCGTCTGCGACGTCAACAACAATCCGGCCAATCCGGTGATCAATGTGCGCGCCTGGGCGGAGGAACCAACCAGCGCCGGCGCCCTGGCGGCCGCCTTCCTGACCGGGGCCCAGGCCGAAGGGGTGCTGTGCTGTGCCAAGCACTTCCCCGGGCACGGCGACACCAGCACCGATTCCCACCTGGAACTGCCGCTGTTGCCCCACAGCCGCCAACGGCTGGAATCGGTTGAATTGGTCCCGTTCCAGGCCGCCATCGCCGCGGACGTGGCTTCCGTGATGACGGCCCATCTGCTGCTGCCTGCCCTTGATCCCGACCGCCCCGCCACCCTCTCGGCCGCGGTGCTCAACGACCTGCTGCGGAGCGACCTGGGCTTTGGGGGTCTGGTGGTGACCGATGCCCTGGTGATGGAGGCCATCGCCGGGCACTACGGGGCTGGGGAGGCGGCGGTGCTGGCCCTGGAAGCTGGCGCCGATCTGGTCCTGATGCCGGCGGAGGCCGACGAGGCGATCACGGCGATCACGGCGGCGGTGCAACGGGGACGGATCAGCCCCGAACGGCTGTCGGCCAGCCTGGAGCGGCGGCGACGGGCCCTGGAACGCTGCCGTCAACACGGAACACCCCCCCCGGAGCCCACGAGTGCCGTGGCCCCCCTCGGCCCCCTAAGCAATGGTCCCGATGCCCACGCGCAACAGCTGGCCTCAGACTTGGTGCAGCACAGCCTCCGCGTTCAAGGGGGGACCGTGGCCTGGGGGGACAGCGGAGTGAATCTGATTCGGCTGGATTCCACCCTGGACTGCAGCTTTCTGCCGGCCACGGCGGCGGCCCTGGTGCTCCCCAGCGCCGCCGGCCTGCGCCCCTGCCTGATCGAGGCCCGCAGCCCTTCCCCCTGGAGTGACGATGGGGCAGCCCCCCTGGCCCTGGAACGACTGGGGCCAGGCCCCGTGCTGCTGCAACTCTTCGTGCGCGGCAATCCATTCCGCGGCAGCGCCGACGGCCAGGAGCCCTGGCCCGCGGTGATTCAGCAGCTGCAGGCGGCGGGCCGCCTGGCGGGCCTGGCGGTCTACGGCAGCCCCTACCTCTGGGAACACCTGCGGCCCCTGCTCGACGCGACCATCCCGGCGGCCTACAGCCCCGGCCAGATGCCCCTGGCCCAGGAGGTCCTCCTGGGCCGGCTCGGCCTCGGCAAGCCCCCATCCCGCCCAGCCCCCAGCACCGGCGGGGGCTTCACCGACTGATGCTGAGCCTGTCGATGATCGTGCGCGACGAAGCCGAGCAGCTGGAGGAGTGCCTGGCCTCCGTGGCCGGATTCGTGGACGAGATGGTGGTGGTGGACACCGGCTCCACGGACGCCACCTGTGCCATCGCGGCCCGCTGTGGTGCCACGGTGCACCAACTGGCCTGGCCAGGGGACTTCGCTCCGGCCCGCAACCGGGCCCTGGAGCTGGTGCACGGCGACTGGGTGCTGGTGCTCGATGCCGATGAACGCCTCTGCACCGAAGCCCGCGATCCTTTGCGACGGCTGATGACGGATCCCGATCTGCTGCTGATCAACCTGCTGCGCCGCGAGGAGGGGGCCAGCCAAGCGCCGTACTCCAACGTGAGCCGGCTGTTCCGACGCCATCCAGCCATTCGCTGGAGTCGGCCCTACCACTCGATGGTGGATGACAGCGTGGTCGCCCTGTTGCAGCGCGAACCCCACTGGCGGATCGGCCAGTACGGCGAAGCGGCCCTGATCCACCACGGTTATCGGCCCGAGCTGCTGGCGGCCAGTACCAAGGCCCAGCGCCTACGAGAGGCCATGGAATCCGAGCTACATCAGCGCCCGGGCGCCCCCTATGCCAGCGCCAAGTTGGCCGGCCTGGAGCTGGCGGAGGGCCGCCCCGATCGGGCGATCCCATTACTTCACACCGGCCTGAGCCACTGCCCCAGCGACGCCCACCCTGAGCGCTTCGAACTGCTGCTGCACCTGGCGATGGCGGAAGCCGAGGACCATCCCGATCGGGCTGTCGCCCATTACCGCGAGGCCCTGGCCCTGCCCTTGGAACGCCGCCTCAGCCTGGCGGCGGGCCTGAATCTGGCCGGGCTGCTGTTGCGGTTGCAGCGGCTCGACGAGGCCGCCACGGTGGCCGAACAGACCTGCGCCTGGGCACCAGAGCTGGCCCTGGCCTGGTTCAACCTGGGCCTGATCCAGCGCCAGCGAGGGGCCCTGCCGGCCGCCATCACGGCCTATCGCCAAGCGGTCGCCCTGGATCCGCAACGGCCCGAAAGCCACCAAAATTTGGGGGCGGCCCTGTTGCTCGCTGGCGACATCGTTGGTGCTCGCCAGGGATTCCGCGAGGCGATTGATCTTTTGCAAGGCCAGAATCGAGCGGACGAGGCTCGCGCTCTCGCCCAGCGGGCCGGCGACCTGGTGAACCTCAGCCCCCCATGACCCTGCCCCTCAGCGGCCACAGCATCGGCGTCACCCGGGCCGAGCAGCAACTCGGGGAGGCCCGACGCCTCTTTGAAGCGGCGGGAGCCGCGGTGGTGGATCTACCGGCGCTGATGATCGGTCCCCCCGACAGCTGGAGCCCCTTGGACGAGGCCCTGGCTGAGTTGGACCAGTTCCACTGGCTGGTGCTCTCCAGCGCCAACGGGGTGGAGGCGGTGCAACGGCGGCTGACCGTTCAGGGAAGCAGCCTGGCGCACCGCCCGAGGAGCCTGAAGATCGCGGCCGTAGGACGCAAAACGGCCCAACGGCTGGAGGATCTCGGCGCCCCGGCGGATTTTGTGCCACCCGCCTTCGTGGCCGACAGCCTGATTGAGCATTTCCCCGTCTCCGGCTGGGGACTGCGGCTGCTGCTGCCCAGGGTGCAGAGCGGTGGCCGCACCGTGCTGGCGGAGGCCTTCGCCGCCGCCGGCGCCCGGGTTGTGGAGGTGCCGGCCTACGAAACCCGCTGTCCCGCGAGCCTGCCAAGTGCCGCCCTGCTGGCTCTGGAGCAGGAACGGCTGGCGGCGATCACCTTCAGCAGTGGCAAAACCGTGAGCCACACCTGCACCCTGCTGGAACGCTGCCTGGGGGCGACCTGGCGGGATCGCCTGGCAGGAATCCGCCTGGTGTCGATCGGCCCGCAGACCAGTGCCCGCTGCCTGGAGCTGCTGGGGCGGGTGGATGGGGAGGCGGATCCCCACGACCTCGACGGGCTGGTGGCAGCCTGCGTCCAGGCCCTCAGATCCGGGTCGTGAGCCACCGGCCGGCCCGACCCAGCACGAGCTGACCGCGGGCCACATCGATACTGGCCACGGTCCAGCCGGGCGGAAGGAGAGGAGGAGCCCCCGCCCCTGGGCAAAAGCCCCGTTGACCGACACAGAGGGGCCCAGCCTGGGTCCCTAACTCCACCAAGGCCTGGCTCTGGCCACCGCTCTGGATCATGCCGGTGAGGCGGAAGCCGGAGGGCAACTGCAGCGGCCCTGGGCGGACTCTCCGGGCCTGGGCAGCCGGCGGGGCGTTGACAGCGGCAGCTCCGGAGGAGTCCTTGCCGGTGCCGGACTGCGTGACCGCCGCCTCCACCTCGGCCCTGACCGGGGCGGGACCCACCCCGCCGAACGGATCCCGTCGCCCTAGGGACAAGGCGTTGACGACCTGCTGGGGGGTGGGCAGGGGGTCCAAGCCGGCCCCCCCGATGGGCCTGGATGCCGACGGCGGCTGGTTCCGGGGGACTTGGGTCCGGGGCGAGGCCCCTGGAAGGGGCAATTGACCCTGAGGCGGTGCCGCAACGCAGCCCACCAAAAGAGCCAGCGGCAGGCAGCGCACCCAGGGGGCCCTAACCAGCAGAAGGGGACTCGACACAGTCGCGGAAGCGGTCAAGGTTGGCCTGGAGTTCCTTGGTGACGATCGTGCCCATGATGGAGGGTTCCATCAACGGCGCAATCATTGCGGGCAGTTCATAGCTCACCGTGAGCTTGACCGCCGTGCGCTCCGCACCAAGCGGATAGAAGCGCACCGCCCCCTTCGTGGGGAGGCCCCCCACCGATTCCCAATGCAGTTGCTGGGCCTCGATCCGCTGGGTGATCCTGGCCTGCCAATGGAAGCGAAAGCCCTGGGCCACCAACGTCCAATTGGTGAGATCGGGGTCGTCGGTGGTGACCACCGACTCGATCCAGCGCATCCAGCGCGGCATGGCCTCCAGATCACTCCACACCTCCCAGACCCGCTCCACCGGAGCCTTGATCTCGGTGGTCACACTGTGTTCAAGCCAGCGTCCCATGGGGTGCTCCGTTCAGGCGGCTGCCGCGTTGGTGGCCAGGACCACGGGACGATTCAGGATCGCCGCCGCCGCCAGACGCCCACTCATCGTGGCGCCCTCCATCGAATCGATGTAATCCTGACGGGTATAGCTGCCCGCCAGAAAGAAATTAGCCACTGGCGTGCGTTGATCAGGGCGGAACGGTTCCATGCCAGGGGCCTCGCGATAAAGAGATTGGGCGAGCTTGACCACATGGCTCCAGACCAGGGTGAGCGATGCGGCCGAGGGAAACAAGGCGCGCACCTGTCGGTCGGTGTGGGCAACGATCTCCTCGGTGGATTTCGGGATCCAGGGATCACCCGGGGTGAGCACGCATTGAAGCAGGGATCCCAGTCCAGGCTTGCGGTAGTCGGCCGGGCTGGCCAGGGCCAGATCGGCGAAGCAACTGAAATCCGCATCGGCCGTGTAGAGCAGGTTGTCGAGACCGCTGGCACGGTCCAGATCGGACCGCCGCGCCGCCGCCGCCGCGTCGGTCCCCAATTCGGTCACCCAGCCGTCGTAACGGAGCTGCACCGTGGCCACGGGCACAGCCTCCAGCCGATCAATCGCCGCAAACTGGGGCAGGGTGCGCCAGGCCGACGGCAGCAACCGCTGGATCCCCGGCACATCGCAGGCCGCCAGATAGGCGTCGGCCTGGATCGTGCGATCCCCCTCGGGGGTTCCCATCTGCAGCCCGGTGACCTGAATGCCCCCATCCGATTCGGTATAGAGCACCTCCCGCACGCGATGGCGAAGATGCAACCGACCGCCCCGGGCCTCGATGTAGTCCAGGATCGGACCGGTGAGCCAGCGATGGGGCGAGCCCTTGAGCAGGTTCAGCTTGGAGGCCTCCGTGCGGGCCGCGAACATCAGAAAAATCGTGAGCATGCAGCGGGCCGAGATGGCCTCGCAATCGAGAAAACCCAGGGCATAGGCGATCGGATTCCAAAGGCGACGGATGCTGCGCAAGCTGCCGCCATGGCCGAGGAACCACTCCTGAAAGCTCAGCCGATCCAGGTCTCGAATCACCCGCATCGCGCCCTCGTAATCCACCAGGCCGCGCACGATCGGACTGGTGCCCAGGGCCAGGGCATTGCGCAGCTTGTCGATCCAATCGAGCTGGGGGGTGGTGAAAAAGGCCTTGAGGCCATTGAAGGGAGCGCCGATTGGAAAACGGAAATCCAGCTCCCGCACATCCCCCCCCGCATTCACGAACAGATGGGTGTGGTCCTTGGGCAGGAGGTTGTCGATGGCGCCGACGCGGCGCATCAGCGCAAACAGATTGGCGTAATTGAAGAAGAACACATGCAAGCCCATCTCGATGTGGTTGCCGTCGTCGTCTTCCCAACTGCCCACCTTGCCCCCCATGAAGGGCCGGGCCTCATAAAGATCCACCCCGTGACCGGCCTCCACCAGGTCGACGGCCGCCGTCAGACCCGCCAGACCCGCACCCACGATGGCGACCCGCACCACTGCTCTCCACAAGGCACCCGACTCTATGGAGGGGTGGGCACGGCGCCCAGGTGGGGGGAACCGGCGCACCGGGCAGGCGACCCGCCGCCATTGATTCTTAGAGTGGCTAAATCTTTAGAGGCCCTGCGGTTCCCGCCATGAGCAGCACCACGGCACCGCCAACAACCCATACCGCCATCGACGGCAAGGGCATTTTGATTACGGAACCGGCGATGCGCCAGCTGGCCACGGTGATGCACCAGCAGGGCAGCGACAAGCTGCTGCGGGTGGGAGTGCGCTCCGGTGGCTGCAGCGGCATGAGCTACACCATGGACTTCATCGATACCGCCGAAATCCGTACGGACGATGAGATCTACAGCTATTCCCCCAGTGCTGGCCAGGAGTTTCGGGTGGTCTGCGATCCCAAAAGCCTGCTGTACATCTATGGGATGCAGCTCGATTTCTCCAGTGCCCTGATCGGTGGCGGCTTCAACTTCACCAACCCCAACGCCACCCAGACCTGCGGCTGCGGCAGTTCGTTCGCGGTCTGACCCGGCGCCGTGGGAACCTGAACGGCTTCAACGCGCCCCCGGCTGCCATGACGGCCCCCAGCTCCGACAGCCCATCCAGCCTGTTTGAGCAGGCCATCAGCCGCTATCAGGAGGGAGCTCCCCCCGAAGCGGTGATCGAGGACTTTTTGGCGATCACCGAACAGACACCTCGCCAATCGGCGGGATGGACCTGCCTGGCCTGGCTTCAATTGTTAATGGACCAACCCGAAGCGGCCCTGCACTCCGCCCGTACCGCGGTGCGGCTGAACCCCCAGGATCCCCAGGCCAGGATCAACCTCAGCGTGGCGATGCTGGAAACCGGCGCCAAGGGGGTGCGCGAGCATATCGATGTGGTTAAGAGGGTGAAACTGATGGCCCCGGAGCTGGCCGAGGAGCTCGATGGCGCGATTGCCGATGGCATGCAGCGCAAACCGGGCTGGCCGGCCTTGGCCAAGGTGCATGCCTGGCTGGAGGATTGAAGCCCGTTCTGCTACTCAGCAATGGCCACGGGGAGGATCTCAGTGGCGCCCTACTGGCCAAGGCCTTGCTGGATCGGGGGCAACCGGTTGAGGCTCTGCCCCTGGTTGGCCATGGTCAGGCCTATTACCAAGCCGGCATCACCGTGCTCGGCCAAACCCGCGAATACAGCACAGGTGGACTGGGATACACCAGCCTGGCGGGCCGCCTGCAGGAACTGAGCCAAGGCCAGGTTGGCTATCTCTTGAGGAGGTTGACCCTGGTCCTGCGCCATCGACGGCGCTGGCAGCTGGTGGTGGTCGTGGGCGACTTGGTGCCGGTGCTGGCGGCCTGGCTGGCCCGCCAACCGGCCGTCGTCTACCTGGTGGCCTATTCCAGCCACTACGAAGGTCGGCTGCGGCTGCCCTGGCCCTGCGGTTGGCTGCTGCGCCGGCCCCTGTTCCAGGCCCGTTGGAGCCGAGATGCCCTCACCGCCACCGACCTCAGCCAACAACAGGGATGCGACTGGGCGTTCCATGGCAATCCTTTTCTAGATCTGGTGATGGCATCCCCCGAACCCCTGCCGCGACCAGGACGCCAGGCTCTGGCGCTGCTGCCCGGCAGTCGCCTGCCGGAAGCCCTGGCCAATCTGGAGCTGATGTTGCGGCTGCTGCCCCTGCTGCCGGAGCCCCTGCACGATCCGCAACGGCTCATGCTGCGGGCCGCCCTGGTGCGCAACCTCAACGCTGACCTGGTGGCAGGTCTGGCGACCCGGCTGGGCTGGTCCCTGGACAAGGCCGGCCAGGGCGAAGGATCGATGGTGCGCTGGCGGCGGGGAACCCTGCTGCTGGAGCTGCACTGGGGACGTTTCGCCGCGGTCCTGGCCGACGCCGACCTGGTTCTATCGATGACCGGCACGGCGGCGGAGCAGGCGGTGGGACTGGGCAAGCCCGTCCTACAGATCCCCGGAGCAGGCCCCCAGTTCACCCCAGGCTTCGCCGAAGCCCAGCGGCGCCTGCTCGGGCCCGGGGTGGTGTGCGCGCCAGGGGGGAGCTCGAACCAGCGCAGCCTGGCCACCAGCGCGGCGCTGGCGGCCAGGCTGCTGGAACGCCAGGCGGATCCCATCGCCGGCCCGGCTTGGCGGCGTGAGCTGGCGGCGCTCGGTGCCCAACGGATCGGGACGGCCGGTGGCAGTGACCGCCTGGCAGCGGCGATCATGGAACTGCTCCCCACGCCCCCCCAGGCTCGTGATGCCTGACTCCCTCTCCACTCCGATCGCTCCCCTGCGGCGTCTCAAAGGGGCCTTGGACACCGTGTTGGTGGCCAATGTGTTCCTGGTGATCGCTGGCGCGGTCTGGTTCGTGGTGGCGGTGCTGTTGCACAGCCGTCATGTGGAGCAGCCACTCCAGCTGTTTCAGTCCCTTTGGGAGCCCCTGTTCACCCCGGCCATCGGCCTGCTGATGGGGGCGGCCTTGGTCAGCGGGGTACTGGGTTGGTGGCAGCGGCGAGGGCAGCGCTGAGCTCCCCGAACTGAAAGGAGAAACCCTCGGCCAGCAGGCGCTCCGGCACCACCTGCTGGCCCTCCAGCACGACCCGGGCCCCATCACCCAAGAGGAGCTGCAGGATCGGAGCCGGCACCGGCAGCAGACTGGGGCGCCCCAGCGCTCGACCCAGGGCCTCCGCGAACTGCGCCATGCGGATCGGCTGGGGAGCTACGGCGTTGTAGGCGCCACGGAACGTGTTGTCCTCAAGGGCGATAGCGATCAACCGGCAGAGATCCTGGCGATGAATCCAGCTCATCCACTGGCGTCCGGAACCCACCGGACCGCCGAACCCCGCCCGGAACACCGGCAACATCTTGCCGAGGGCGCCCCCATCGGGACCCAACACGATGCCGATACGGAGGATCACCACCCGACAAGGCGACGGAGCCTCAAGGGCCGCCGCCTCCCAGTCTTGGCACAGCTGGCCGAGAAGATCGGCACCCGCCGGGGTGGTTTCCCGGAAGCTGGCCTCTTCACTGGTGCCGTAGTAGCCCACCGCCGAACCGTTGACCAGCACCGCGGGGGGTTGGGATAGCTCGGCCATCGCCGCCACCAGCAAGCGGGTGGTGGTGATGCGACTCGCGCGCAACAACTGGAGGTGGGCCGGGGTCCAGCGCTGCTCGGCGATGGGCTCTCCGGCAAGGTTCACCACCCCTGCCGCCGTCGCTAGCGCCTCAAGTAACGCCGCCTGCTGCCAACTGGCAGGCTCCGCAGGGTTGAGCCGCACCCTGGTGAACCGATCGTCACCCGACAGGGACGCCAAGGGCAGGGCCTGACGACTCACCAAGGTGATCTGATGGCCGAGTTCGAGCAGGATCGGCACCAGTTCCCGGCCGACAAACCCGGAACAGCCCAAGAGCAACAGCCGCATCCCTTCCCTCGGGTCTAGTCAGTCCACTGAGGCTAGGCCGAGACGACGCGCGGCAGGAACCAGGGTCAGGCCCTGCAGCACCAGGCCCCACAGGACCACCCCCAGGGCCAGGGCCGGCATCGGTTTCCCCCAGGCAACGCCACTGGCGGCCGCCTGAATCGCCAGGGCAATCGGCACCGCCCCCCGCAGGCCCGCCAGGGAGATGAACTTTTTTTCAGATGAGCGGAAGGCGCTGCCCATTAGCAGGATATGGACCACGAGCCAGCGGGCCAACTGCATCAAGATGAACAACATCATTGTCCGGACGAAAAGGTCCAGCACCTGATCCAGCTGCACCACCAACCCCAGGCACAGGAACATCAACATCTCAGCCATCTTGGCAAAGCCAGCATGGGCCTCCTCCAACACGGTGCGATCACAATCGCCACTGTTGGCCAGCACCAGACCGGAGATATAGGCCGCCAGCAGGGCACTGCCGCCAAGCAACATGGTGCCGCCCATCAGCAGCATCAACAGCGCCAGGCTGACCACCGCCAACATGGAGGGGCTGGTGAGGGAACGGCGGGAGGAGAGGATTTGCTGCGCCAACCCGCCGCCAAGAACCCCCAGCAAGGCACCGACAAGAAACTGCCGCACCACATCGATCACCAGAGCGGAGGGTTGCGCACCCTGGCTACCGGTGGCCAGGGCCATGGCCAGGCCCGCCAGCAGCACGGCCACGGGATCGTTGAACGCCGATTCACACTCGATCAGGTCGAGCACCTTCTTGGGCAGCCGACCGGTGAGGGGACGCAGCATGGCCAGTACAGCCGTGGCGTCGGTGCTGCAAAGCATGGCCCCCACGAACAGGGCCGTGACCATGTTGGGCTTGAGCGGAGTGAAGGGCAAACTCTCGAGCCCAAACACCGCCGCCATGATCACGACCGCCGTGAGCAGCGCGCCGAGGCTGGCGAGGCGAATGGCAGGTCGAAGCACAGCTTTGAGCTCATGCCAGTTCGTGGTAAGCCCCCCGAAGAACAGCACCAAACCGAGCGCCACTTGAGTGACCTGATCGGCCTGAGGCAGCGTCAGCAAAGTGACCCCATGCCCCCCTGTGACCTCAAGATTGTTATCGGTGAGCAGACCCAGCAACAGCACGAGCAAGATGCCTGGGACCTGAAGGTTGGCGGAGAAGTCATCGAGCAGGACGGCCACCAGCAGCAGCGCACCGAAAACGGCGAGGAACAGAGCCAGGCTGGATTGCACCGGACGGGCAGCTTGGGGCGGCCTTAGCCTGCCTTACGTACGTTCTTCTGTCATGGCCGATCCGTCTGTCGCCGCAGCCAGTACCGGCCCGACGGCGCTGCCTCCCCTCAAAAAGGGCGCCCTGGTGCGCCTGAGCCGAACGGCCTTTACGGGAAGCCTGGAGGCCGCCGCCAGTGATCCCGAGCCGCCGGCCTACGTGTTTGAAGGACCTGGAGAACTGCTCGCGGTGCGTGGGGCCTATGGCCAAATCCACTGGAGCCGCCCCGTTCCGGACGTCTGGCTGCGGCTGGATCAGCTGGAGCCCTATCCAACCGCCTGAGCCCCAACGTCAGACCTCCAGCCGGCGACGCTCCTCATGCAGGCGGTTGCGCCGCCGTTGGGCCTCGCGCAGCATTTCCCGCCCATCACGCAGGTAACTGTCCACGTAACCCATCGTGTAACGCTCCAATTCCGCCAAGGCGTCCTGCACCTGGCCGAAGCAGTGGTAGAGGCTCAGTCCGACGCCTTGGGCCGTCGACGGGCAGGCCCTGGAGCGGAACAGGCTGTCCACCCGGTCCACCCGGGCCCGGCTCTGCTCCAGAAATTGGCAGAAGGCCTCCATCAAGCGATCGTCATAGGGATCGGCCGACAGCGCCTTCAGCGCCGCCGGGAACGGGTTGATCACCTGACCGAGCAGGCGATCGATCGGTGCATAGACCTGCTGCAGCCAGCCGAGCAGCTCCTGATCACTGGCACCGCTGGTGGAGCGTCGGGGGGGGGCGCAGGTCGTCGAGCCCCCAGCCCCCCGTGCGCCGCCAGATTCGGCGTCATAACGGCGGCGGCGCTCCCCATCCCGGAGCACCTCCCAGGCGGCATTGAGCTCAAGGATGCGCTGCTGGTCCTCGCCACCGGCATCCGGATGGTGGCGCTTGACCAAAGCGCGATAGGCGGCCTTGATCTCCATCGGCGTGGCCTGGGACGACACCCCCAGGACGGCGTAATGGTCCACGGCACATCCGAAGACCTGGGGGGAGCGAGCTGGGGCCAAGGCAGCGCACGGGCAGCCCCCATCATGGCGCCTCCCCCCTGGGCAACGACAAAAAAAGCCCCCCTGACGGGGGGCCAAAGGGAGCGATGAAACTCAGAACTTGAAC